>JBHJNU010000026.1:0-46387 GCA_050330515.1 Flavobacteriaceae bacterium
CCTTGTGCTGCTTAATTTCAACCAACTAGTTTTAAGGGCGGCGCCAGCTAGCAGTTTGATGTCAGCTTTATTACGTTCATACAGCAGGGCTGTAAATGAACAAACAATCATAAAAGCCAAAGCGCCCAAGATAACCTCGATCGGGGTCAAGCTATGGTGAAAGTATTGATAGAGGCCAAGCCCTGTGAGGCTGCCATAAAGTATCATAAAATGCACAACGTAAATCGATAAGGTACTTTGTCCAATTTTTAGTACCGTTGGGTTGGTCAACCAACTTCGTATAAGCATAAATACAGCAAAGGCTATAAAAACATCACCCAAACGTATAAAGAGATAATTGTTGAAAAAGATATCGGCGAAAAGTTGAATACCGGTTAATCTGGTCATCAGCAAAAAGAAATCTGACGAAAACAGGAGCAACAAAGTGCCTATGGCAAAGGCAACAGTTATCGCTATGGGGTATAGATTTTTATGGTGCTTGAAACGTGTAAAGAGGACCGCCACGAAGGCCCCGAAAGAAGCATAGCCGAACCATGGAATTATGGTAAATACAGACCCATTTCGTTTGGTCAGGTAATTTGCAAAAGCATCTGGCAGAACGCTATACGACCATTTTTGATATATTGGTTCGAAAACAAAAAGCACTAGCGTAATGGATACCAGAACGACCGAGAACACAAATTGATTTTTGGCATGGGAGGTCAACAAATAAACAGCAATGATCCCTATGATTGAAAGGCCGATGCAGTGCAGTACATCTACAAGGTAAAAAGATGCATAGATTTCACCTTTCAAAATACCCATGAAATTCATACGAAGCAGGTAACCGATAAAAAGCAGCTCCAAACCGCGCTTGATTCCTTTCATTACCCTTGGATTTTGAAAACCCGTTTGCGGCGATCGAACCAACAAGTACGTAAATATAAATCCGGAAACGGTAAAAAATACCGGGGCGGTCATGCCCCTGAAATACTTCCAAATACTGTATCCCGCGTGCGCATTTTCGCGAAAGGCATTGTCGAGCATTCCATCTACAAAGTGACCTTGCAGCATCATTAGAATGGCCCATGCGCGCATCGCGTCTATAAAATAAAGTCTGCTTGTCTTTTTTTCCAAAACCTAAAAACGATTATCGGTCAATTGATATCACAAATTTCAAGAATCAATTTCAAAATACTACTTTTTCACTATTCCAAAACCTATATACTTGTGCGGCAGCGGTTTTGGATGTTTGGCCGGGTCAAAATTAGCTAATTTACTGGCATGACAAGAGTATTTGAGGTATTTTCGTTACCGAAACAGTTGAAACGTTTTTATGGGAACAATAATGGCATTCGCGGGGAGTAATTCAAGCACATCGGTTAATTTCAGATTGGTAAAACATACAACTTCGTTTATTTCGAATCATACGGTACAACTAATAAATATGACCGACTGCCCTTTCCCTATGTATAGTGAAGATTATGAGAAAGAACATGGCTTTTCGAATTCATTGATTGAATTTAAAGATGACCTGCAAAAAGCGGATGGTATTATCTTATCGGTTAACGAGCATAATGGTAATCCGTCGGCTTACTTCAAGAACCTTATCGATTGGTTATCACGTTTAGATAGAAATTTTATTAGCGGTAAGAAAATACTATTGATGTCTACCTCGCCAGGAAAAAGGGGAGGAATCGGAGCTCAAGAGGTCACGAAAAACCTCTTGACAAGATTCGGGGCGGAAATCATCGCAACGTTTTCCTTACCATCTTTCCACGATAACATCGATGCCGAGAAGGGAATTACGGATACCTTATTATCAGAAGAGCATTTTTTGGCACTTAGCCTATTTTTAGAGGAAATTTGACGAATTTGCGAACAAGAGTCTGTTATAATGTTGAAGACGTTCCGAACTTCAAGAATTCATTACTTGAATGGTCGCAGCAATTCAGCGAAGTAGTATGGTTCGATAGTAATGAGCATTTAGATTGTTATAGTTCTTTTGGGGCTTTACTTGCCGTTGATGCCCTAACGTCGATCGTAGCAGATGCTCAAAATGCCTTCGGCAGGTTGATGAACTATCAAAAGGAAACCAATGATTGGATTTTCGGATACCTTTCCTATGATTTAAAGAACGATGTTGAAGGACTTACTTCCAAAAATTTTGATGGACTGAATTTTGCTGACCTGTTTTTTTTTCAACCGAAGAAAATAATTACGCTCACCGGGAATTTGATCACGATGGATTACCTGAAAATGGTCGAAGATGAGATTCGGTCCGATTTTGAGGAAATAAGTGGATGTGCTAATACCTGCGATAAAGGAGAGGGTGTGGAAAATCATATCCATATAAGGATGCGTATTTTTAAGGATACCTATTTTAAACAGGTGAACCAACTATTGGCCCATATTCATCGAGGAGATATTTACGAAGCTAACTTTTGTCAAGAATTTTATGCTGAAGATACCGAAATCAGTCCTTTAGACACCTACCGAAAGTTGAATACCATTTCACGAGCTCCTTTCGCGACCTTCTTAAGGCTAGGCCATAACTATTTGATGTCGGCATCTCCCGAACGCTATATAAAAAAAACAGGAAACAAGATTATCTCACAACCTATAAAGGGCACGGCAAAAAGATCTTTAAGCCTATTAGAAGATGAACTACTAAAAGAGCGCCTATCAAAAGATGAAAAAGAGCGTGCCGAGAACATCATGATCGTTGACCTAGTGCGCAATGATCTTTCAAAAAGTGCTTTAAGGGGAAGCGTCGTTGTAGAAGAATTGTGTAAAGTACGCACTTACAAACAGTTGCACCAAATGATCTCTACAGTCACAGCCTTTGTTCCTGAGGATAAAAATCCTATAGAAATTTTAAAAGAAACTTTCCCTATGGGTAGCATGACAGGTGCCCCAAAACTATCGGCCATGCGTATTACCGAAGAACTAGAGGCCTTTAAAAGAGGCCTTTATAGCGGAGCGGTAGGGTATTTTACGGCAGACGGAGATTTTGATTTCAATGTGGTCATTAGAAGTATTTTATATAATGCAAGAGAAAAGTACGTATCCTATGCGGTGGGCAGTGCGATAACCGCAAAGGCAGTTCCTGAAAAGGAATATGAAGAATGTCTCCTTAAAGCAAAGGCTATGAAAGAAGTGCTACAAGGTTAGATGTCATCAACTAATTTGAGCTAAAAAAATTAGTGACGATATAGGGGCATTTCAAGGTTTTGAGCTGTATTGAGCACAATTAATATTAAAGGCGCATAAAGTTAAAGAATAGGTAAGGCATCCGGCCGAAAGCAAAATTTCTAGTCAGAAGGCTGGCTGTCAGTCGTCTGGTTTTGTACCTTTATACCGTGTTTGAAGACTTTACAGAACATCTTAGGGATAACTTTCCCGAGCTACAGGAAACCAGGTTTCTTTTGGCCTGTAGCGGAGGTCTTGACAGTGTGGTTTTGGCACATTTATGTCATACTGCTCAACTGGAGTTCGCGATTGCCCATTGCAACTTTAGATTACGTGCCGCAGAAAGTGACGGTGATGAAGAATTTGTTCGGCGATTGGCGGTAAATTTTGAAAGAGTTTGTTTTATAACACATTTTGATACAATGGGTTATGTAAATAAAAATAAAGTTTCTATTGAAATGGCTGCTCGTGAGTTGCGGTATACTTGGTTTAGTAAAATTATGCAGCAGAACATGATCGGAACCTTGGTAACCGCACACCATGCCGATGATGATCTAGAGACCTTTATCATCAATCTTTCAAGAGGAACCGGTATTGACGGACTTACCGGTATACCCCCCAAAACAGCAAGCATTTCTCGGCCTTTATTAGCTTTTTCAAGAGAAGATATCTTAACCTACGCGCGGTTAAAAAACCTAGTGTGGCGAGACGACCATACCAACGCCGAAGTTGTTCATTTGCGTAACAAAATTCGGCACGAGGTAGTTCCGAAGTTTAAAGCACTGCATCCGCGTGCTTTGGCCAACTTTAAAATGACGCGATCTTACTTGTCAGATACCGCGTTGATTCTTGAAAATCACATTACTGAATTGAAGGCCAAGTTGTTCGAGAACAAGGGTGAAATTGTTCGTATTCCTGTAGTTGCCTTAACGGCCTTATATCCAACGAAAGCCTATATCCACGCTCTTTTCCGTCACTACAATTTCAAGTCTTGGAACGATATTTTCGATTTGCTACAAGCAAATAGTGGAAAGGAAGTTAGGTCGAAAACGCATCGTTTGGTCAAGGATAGGGATTATCTTTTACTCGAAGAACTAGTCTTGCCCGACAGTAAAAGTTATTCTATTGAAGAGAATGATACCGAAATAACCCTACCTATAAATCTAAGGATCCAATTTGTAGATTCTTTAGGTGAAAGGGCACAGGGCGTACTTTATGTTGACAACCATACGTTAAAATACCCGCTGACTGTCAGGAAATGGAAAAAAGGCGACTACTTTTACCCCTTTGGTATGACAGGGAAGAAAAAACTTTCCAAATACTTTAAGGACGAAAAATTAGATATCATTTCTAAGGAAAAACAATGGTTGTTATGTTCTGGGGATGATATCGTTTGGGTTATAGGAAAACGTGCCGACAACCGTTTCAAGGTCACAAAAGATACACAACAAATATTAAAGTTCACATGGGTTTTATGAAACAAGTAATTATTCTTTCGACCTTGCTATGGATCGGGTTTTCTGTTTTCGCCCAGAGTGATGACGACCCTATTACTTGGTCAAAAGAATATAACAAGATTTCGGATACGGAGTATGAGCTTGTTTTCAAGGCCAAGATTTTTCAAGGTTGGCATTTGTATTCGCAGCATACACCTGACGGCGGCGCTATACCGAGCGAATTTACATTTTCAAAGGTTGGTCAGGACTATGAATTGGTGGGAAAGACAGAAGAAAGCGAAACCTTTACAGAGTACAGCGCTATTTTTGAGATCGATGAAACTTTTTTTAAGAATAATGCAACCTTCACCCAACGTATAAAATTGCTGAATACAGGGGTTCGTCAAATTGACGTCAATATATATTATCAAGTTTGTAAAGAAGTCTGCATTCCTGGAGACTACGATTTTAGTTTCGTCCTTGACGGCGGTTCTGCTTTCGTGGAGGATAAAACAATCGATGCGCGTAGTCTTGCCATGACGGCCAACTTGAAGCAAGACCTGAAGAATACCGACCGCTTAAACAATGGGGTTGATGAATTAGGGGCCGGTTCTGGCATTTGGGGTATTTTCGGACTCGGTTTCTTAGGTGGGTTGATAGCTTTGCTAACGCCCTGCGTATTTCCTATGATACCATTGACCGTTTCCTTTTTCACAAAGCAATCGCGGAATAAATCGAAAGGAATAGCAAATGCCATCTTTTATGGGTTCTTCATCGTTCTTATCTATGTACTGTTGAGCTTGCCTTTTCACCTTTTCGACTCGGTCGATTCGCAAATACTGAATACGATTGCCACCAATGTTTGGCTTAATGTTGCCTTTTTTATAGTTTTCGTCTTCTTTGCCTTTTCGTTCTTTGGTTATTATGAACTGACCTTACCCAATTCATGGGCGAATAAGATGGATAGTGCCTCATCAAAAGCGGGTGGCATCATCGGCATCTTTTTCATGGCAGTGACATTGGCCATTGTTTCCTTTTCATGCACGGGGCCAATTTTGGGCGGTCTGTTGGGCAGTACCGCGCTGGCCGATGGCGATGTCGCTACTAATTTGACGGTTGGCATGACAGGTTTCGGTGTGGCCTTGGCATTGCCGTTCGCACTCTTCGCATTATTTCCGGCATGGTTGAATTCCCTACCGAAATCAGGGGGGTGGATGACCACTGTAAAAGTCGTACTGGGCTTTTTGGAGTTGGCCTTGGCGCTAAAATTCTTGTCGAATGCGGATCTGGTAGGGCATTGGGGTATTTTAAAACGGGAAATCTTCTTGGGTATTTGGATCGTTTTATTTGTACTCTTGGCACTCTATCTTTTTGGGGTATTCCGTTTCCCGCACGATGCTCCGAAACAGAAATTATCGGTAGGAAGAAAATTGACCGCGCTGATAAGTACTGGCTTTTCGATATATATGATTCTTGGCCTGGCAAAGGTTACCGACCTAAAACTGCTCAGCGGTTTTCCACCTCCTCAATTTTATAGTGTTTTCGGGCAAGAGAGCGATTGCCCTTTAGGCATTAACTGTTTTAAGGATTTTGACGCAGGCGTTGCCCATGCGAAGAAGGAAAACAAGCCTATTCTGCTTGATTTTACGGGCTGGGCATGTGTCAATTGCCGTAAAATGGAAGAGAATGTATGGAGTGAGGCCGATATTTATCCTATCTTAAAGGAAGATTATGTACTGATATCGCTTTATGTTGATGATCGTAAAGAACTTCCAGAAGACCAACAGTTCGATTTTAAATATGATTCCGGCCGGGTGAAGACGATAAAGACAGTAGGCCAGAAATGGGGCACTTTTCAAACATTGAACTTCCAGTCGGCATCTCAGCCCTTTTATGTGTTGCTTTCTCCCGACATGGAAATTCTGAACAGTGCCGTTCAGAACACTGATGCTGATACGTACCGCCTTTGGTTAGAGCAGGGGCTTCAAAATTTCAAACGTACTGCACAATTTAGGGCCCCTGTAACAAATTAAAAAAAACCTCTTTAAGCTAGATGGTTAAGGCTGATATTATTGCGGTGCAGGTCGCTTTAGCGTTTTGGATTTCGATTATGATGTACGTATTTGTTGCTGACCTTATCTTTATCATCTAGGCGATTGTCACTATTTCTTTAGAGCTAGCATTGTTATTTATCGAAAAAATGACGTTAACTGAAATAATGGCTTTTTAGGTATTTTATGATTTGGTGAACAACTTGAGGTTATCCTGATTGTAATTCGTTCTATATTCTACGGCAATTTTAAAATGGCAATTTTTATCTTAATTAAAGTTGGACAAATTACCTATCATCTTGTGCAGATCATTTTTTTTATCCCATAAATTCACATATCTTTTCATTTCGAATTTATAAAACTTTACATTTTGCGACTACTTAAGAAACTAGCATGGGCGGTGCTTGCCTTGGTTTTCACGCTATTATTGGCATGGGTTATCATTTCAAACGTTCTAAGGCCAGATTACGATGGCGAGAGGCAGTTGGCCAATCTCACTGAAGAAGTAACCGTTCATTTCGACGAGTATGGTATACCACATATTTATGGTAGCAATAATAAAGATGTATTTCGCGCTTTGGGCTATGTTCATGCGCAAGATAGGCTGTGGCAAATGGAGCTGTTGCGTAGAATAGGAAAAGGAGGGTTGTCAGAAGTTTTCGGAAAAGACCTGTTAGATACAGACCGATTCTTTCTTTCACTTGGTATAGATGATGCTTCTGTAGCTACGGTTGCAAAATTAGATCTAAACTCAGAGAGTGTTCAACTATCACAAGCCTATCTTGGCGGGATCAACCAATTCATCGAAGACGGACCCAAACCTATTGAATTTTACTTGACAGGAATAGCAACACAACCCTTTGAACTAAAGGATATTTACAATATAATGGGTTATATGGCATTCAGTTTTGCACAGGCACATAAGACGGATCCCTTGCTAACGGCGATAAAGGATAAGCTAGGCCCCGAATACCTTGAGGACCTCGAAATCGATGTCGACCCTAATACCACATGGATCAAGAACAACAAAGAATTAAAACCATCCGGGCTTCAAGAAACCATGACCACTTCGGTAATGGAGTCTTTGAAAAAACTTTCAATTCCCCTTTTTGAAGGAAGCAACAGCTGGGTGATAGCCCCGGCAAAAACAAAAAAGGGAAAAGTGATTTTTGCAAACGACCCGCATATTGGTTTTGCACAACCTTCCGTCTGGTACGAGGCTCATGTGGTAACACCAACCTATGAAAAATATGGCTATCATTTAGCAGGTGTGCCCTTTCCTATTTTAGGTCATGATAGAAATCTGGCATATGGCATGACCATGTTCGAAAATGATGATGTAGATTTCTATTTTGAAGAACAGCACCCAACGGACAGCACTAAATATAGGTTCGGAGAGGTATGGAACACGTATGAGACGGTAAGTAGGACCATCAAGGTCAAAGATGTCGGAGATGTCAATTTTAACTACAAAAAGACCGTTCACGGGCCAGTTATGAACAACATTGCGGACCAAATTACCGGTGAGCGGCCAATAAGTATGTCATGGATATATACCGCACATGAAAACAAGGTCATGGAGGCGCTCTATGGAATTAGCAAAGCCAGAAACCGCCTCGAGTTTCAGGCTTCACTTCCCTTTATTCATGCGCCCGGTCTCAACATTATGTACGGTGATGCCGAGGGGAATGTGGCCTGGTGGGCCACGGCCAAATTATATCAAATTCCCGATACTGTTCATACCAAGTTTATTTTTGAGCCCAATACGGGTTTTACTGAGAATAGGGCATATTTAGATTTTTCCGAAAACCCACAGGCCATAAATCCGCCATGGAATTATGTTTATTCTGCGAACAACCAACCTGATTCCATAGCGGGAATGCTTTACCCTGGATATTATTTGCCCGAAAATAGGGCGAAGCGTATTGTTGAACTGTTAGAACCGAAAAATGACTGGGAGGCTATCGATGTACAGAAAATGATTACCGACGTGACCTCTTCGGTTAATCCGGATATTGTAAAATCATTCGGAAAATCATTGGATATCAAAAAACTAACCGATAATCAACTACAGCTTTTAGACCGTTTGAACAACTGGAAAGGTGATTACCCATTAGAAAGTGTCGAAGCTACAATTTTTCATAGATGGAGTTATTTTTTCTTAGAGAACACCTTTAGTGACGAACTAGGTCACGATATGTTCAGACAGTTTTTGACCACCCATTTTCAAAAACGTTTGATCGCACCCATGGCGGCAAAACCTAACTCTGTTTGGTGGGATGATATCAAAACAGATAGTATAGTTGAAACCCATGCCATGATCGTACAGAAATCGTTTAATGATGCTTTCGAGTCTTTAGAAAAGGTCTTGGGCGAGGATACCTCTAAATGGACATGGGGTAAGGTACATACCGTGGAGCACGGTCATCCGATAGGTCAACTTGGAGGGTTGGTGAGGCGGTTTTTCAATGTTGGCCCCTTTCCTGTTAACGGCTCAACAGAGGTCATCAATAATATGAGTTTTGGTTATATGGAAGGTGGATATAACGAAGTTGATTTAGGCCCATCAACACGAAGGGTAGTCGACTTCTCCGATATAGAAAATAGCATGAGCATTTTGCCAACCGGGCAATCGGGTAATCCATTTAGCGAACACTATAGGGATCAAGCTGAAATGTTCGTAAATGGCGAGTTTCGAAAGATGATGATGAACAAAGAAGAGATTGAAAGTACATCAAAATCTATTCTCTTTTTGAAGCCTTGATCCGTAACAAACCTGCTTCGGTTCATTTCGATTTGGTACGTGGTGAAATCTTTACTTACATTTAAGGCTTAAGAATACGCACATGCTGACAAAAGTTTACGGAAGTGCCGTTTTTGGCATAGAGGCCACCACCATTACTGTTGAGGTCAATGTAGATACGGGGGTAGGATACCATTTGGTAGGTCTGCCAGACAATGCCATTAAGGAAAGTAACTACCGCATAGCCGCGGCCTTGCTGAATAATGGCTACAAAATTCCCGGAAAAAAGATTACCCTCAACCTCGCTCCCGCCGATTTGCGAAAAGAAGGTTCTGCCTATGATCTGACTTTGGCCATAGGCATACTTACGGCTTCGGGGCAAATACAATCGGCAAATCTGGAGAAGTATATTATTATGGGAGAACTCTCATTGGATGGCAGCTTACACCCGATAAAAGGAGCTTTACCAATTGCAATAAAGGCCAAGGAAGAAGGCTTCGAGGGCTTTATACTTCCAAAAGAAAATGCCCGCGAGGCCGCTATTGTTTCGGGGATCAAAGTTTTTGGTGTTGAGAATATCAGTGAAGTTATCGCGTTTTTCGACAAGAACTCGCCATTGGAAGAGACCGTGATCGACACCCAGGCGGAGTTCCATAAAAGTCTAGATTTTCCTGAATTCGATTTTTCCGATGTTAGGGGGCAAGAAACTATCAAACGCTGTATGGAGATTGCCGCAGCCGGTGGACATAACATTATATTGATCGGTCCGCCAGGTTCTGGCAAGACCATGTTGGCCAAGCGATTGCCATCCATATTGCCACCAATGACCATGCAAGAAGCTTTGGAAACTACCAAGATCCATAGTGTAGTTGGTAAGGTCAAGAATATGGGGCTGATGAGCCAGCGGCCCTTTCGAAGTCCGCACCATACGATATCCGATGTTGCCTTGGTTGGGGGAGGAGCCTACCCACAGCCTGGAGAAATCTCATTGTCGCATAACGGGGTACTTTTTTTAGATGAATTGCCCGAGTTCAAAAGGGGAGTACTCGAGGTCATGCGCCAACCCTTGGAAGACCGTGAAGTGACGATATCAAGGGCACGTTTTTCAGTAACCTACCCCAGTAGTTTTATGTTGGTGGCAAGTATGAACCCTAGTCCCGGTGGGTATTTCAACGACCCTGATGCCCCGGTAACCTCTTCACCCGCCGAAATGCAGCGTTATTTGGGCAAGATATCCGGGCCACTTTTGGACCGTATCGACATCCATATCGAAGTGACCCCTGTACCCTTTGAAAAGCTCTCGGAAGATCGAAAAGGCGAGCAAAGCGCGACAATAAGAAAAAGGGTGACAGCGGCGCGCGATATTCAGTCCAAACGTTTTGAAGCTTTCGAAAACGTGCACTATAATGCCCAAATGAACACCAAACAAATACGCGAGTTCTGTGCACTTGACAATGCCTCAAAAGAGATGCTCAAGAATGCGATGGAGCGATTGAACCTCTCTGCGCGGGCGTATGATCGCATTTTGAAGGTGGCAAGGACCATTGCCGATCTTGAAAATACGGCAGACCTTAACGGGAGCCATATCGGTGAGGCGATACAATATCGTTCTTTAGATAGGGAAGGTTGGCTAGGTTAGCACAATGTGGGGATACTTAGCGCATTGCGTCTTCATTAGATGACCTTAATAAAATAGGTTAACCGATATATTCAGTGTAGTTAGTGATTAGGTAAGTAGCCTTCAAACCTGATTAATTTACTATCGTCTTGTTGATAGGTTATGGGTTTGGGTTGCAACCAATCGACCAATGTATCTTTTAGGGCATAGGCGAAAAAGTGATTTCCTGAAGGGGTATAATGACCGTTAAAATATCTCTTCATATAGTCATCTAAAGTGAGATTGAAATTTTTGAAGTCTTTCAAATGTACCGTATTCATATCAAAAAACCGATACCCATTGGATTCGATAAAATCAACTATCTCTTGATCATATCGAGATTCCCCCCTTACCATTGATTTAAATACCCCAAAGGGGTCAAAATGGATGAGCAAGAGTTCTTTTCCATTTTCCTTGCAAAATGCGGCAGTTTTTTTTAAAATGTACTTAGTAGCTTCAAAAGCGTATTTGTTTTTTAATACGGTGGCCGTTTTAATCATTTTTTCAGGAGTGGAAAAATCCATTTCGGGTAATTCCAATATTTCGGCCAGTTTTTTTAGTCCTTTCGTATCTACGTCAGAATTTACTATATCAGAACTTAGTAGGTGAAGCTGTACCATCAGATCATCTTTTAGGTTAGAATACATAAAATCGGGATCTGACATTTGGTAGAGATCTTCCTTAATGGCTATTCTATTTTCTTTTTCAACCAAATTTCCAGTATTCAAGTCCATTTCAATATTGGCCCAGAAGTTACCATGAAACATATAGCCTCCATAATCATTCCAATGGGTATAATAAGTGGCATAACGACATCTAAAAACACTTCTTACATAGTCATCGCCCCACATATATAAAATGACATATTTAGAATCTTTATCATTTTTTTCCCTTCTTATCATCCTCCTATAAGCCTGGTATATGCCAAACCCGCCCATACCAAAATTTTGAATGGGTTCGCCCAAGTGACCCGCAAGATATTCTTGCCAAGTTTCGGCGTCACTTACTTGATGGCAATGTGTAAAGCTATCACCATACGTATTGATTCTGCAAGGTTTATCAGAGTAAATGGTATTTGTTCTTTTACCATCATTCATAACGGTAGACAACGTAAAACTCTCATCTATACCATCATGGGGCATGTAGTTACCCAAAATATAGCCGACTTCGGGATCGAATTGGGCCCAAGAGTTCTTTTGGAGAAAAATCTCAAGCTCCTCTTTTGGAACAGCACTATTTTTAAGATATTCCGCATAGGATTTCATACCATCCTTTATTGTGCGGCCCTGAAGAAAATCTGGAAACAAAGTGGAGCCGCCCAATGTAATAGCTCCAAGAGCATTCGATTTAATGAATTTTCGTCTATGCATAACTATCTAATAAAATGTAAAAATGGAACAATATGCTTGACACAGAACTAAAAGTGTATCTTAAATATAGCAATAAAATACCAGAGTTTCTGAAAGGAACACAAGCCGAGAATATTGGAACAATGCCCTGATCAGCTCTGGAAAAATACAAAACCTATACAATAGCCCTTATATAGAGATGGCTGGATCTGGAGCTTCAGGGTTCTGGGGCAGCGGAGTGACTATCTTTACATGGCTAAATGGGCTCGATAAGGAGTAATTGGATTGAAATAATTCCCTTATGCCATTCCCTTTTAAGAATATTATTTTTTACTTTGGTCAAGCGCGACATTAGTTAATGAAAATGGCTCCACCACTAAATATTTATGTGATATATACTTCAGAAGATACTGATGTAATGCTTCGTCTAGTGGAACATTTGAATAGATTAAGGGAACTGCACAATATAACGATATGGCAAGACGACCCTATTCTTCAAGGACAGTATTGGATACCAAGGGATGAGACCCGTTTAGGGGAAACCGATATCTTCCTTCTATTGATAAGTGATGCCTTCATGCATTCTGAATTTATTCACCAACTAGAGTTTAAAATGGTGATCGACAGGTATAAGGAAGATAAGTCTGTAGTAATCCCTATAATTGTTGATAATTGTCCATGGGATATTGACTTTAGTTCGGAAGACTATAATTTCAACTTTAACGAATTAGAGGTATTACCGAGTGGCGGAAAGCCAATAGCTGAGTGGAAATTGTCCGATCAAATACTTGAAAAAATTACGGCATCGGTTGGTAGTGTAATTTCTTCGATGGAGCATGATCATAAACAAATGAAATCTGAAAATGACAGCCAGGAAAGTTCAATAAGTGGCGTTGGTGTCGAAAATATTGACCAAGAAGCATCGGTCGAAAACGGTAACAAGGATGACCACGGGGACAAGGAATCTTTAAGGGTGGCCGTGATGAATCATCTGCAAGAGGAAGCCGAAGTCGACAGAAGTAACAATAAGCGGCCCCATTCTGCAGAACCTGAGATCGAAACTACGGGCGAGGAAGTGAAGATTTCGAAGAACATACCCACTAGCGGAGTTGGTAGAAAAGCGTACGGCACCATTCGCAACATGAATTCGAGACTTAAAAAAAGCCTGCTTCTGTTAGCTTCGGTGATATTGTTCGCTTTTGTCGGAGCCTGGCTCTTAATGAACAATACGGCGTCATCGCATGAAGAAACACCAATTTTCTTGGATGGCGAGAATACAAAAGATGAAAAATTAATAGATGTAAATGATTCGGTCAGTGCAGATAGCACTGAAATTTCCACTTCAATAGAGGAAATATCCCTTTCAAGATTAGCGGTTGGCGACCCCTATGACGGAGGCACTATTTTTTCAATCGACGGTGATGGTAAAACTGGTAAAGTGGCCCACCATAAAGATGCCGGACCGATGCCATGGAAAACAGCTATGAATATTCACCTTCAATTGGGCGAAGGGTGGCGATTGCCCACCTTAGATGAACTGAAATTAATGCGTCAAACGATTGGTCAAGGCGCTTCCAATAGTGGTCAATTCACCCGAGAGCTTTACTGGAGTTCCACGCTTTATGATGACTATCAGGCACAACTTCTACGATTTAGCGATGGTAATGCCTCATATCACTACAATATGGAAAATGATGATAGGATTTTTATGGTAAGGGCAGTTCGCGACTTTAATAGATAACCAATCGTAATTTCGCTATTCTAAATGGTAATTTCGAGATTGTTCATTTGTGAATAGTAAAATGCCCGGACTAAGATATGCCACTACCTCTTTTCGGATACTAGGCATTCAAAATCCGCTAGAACCATCAATTAACTTCGACAATGAAAAGAGCAACAATTCAACCATTTATATTGACTTTATTAGAATAGGTTTTCAGCTGATTTTTCCATTTCATGCAACTTTACCAATGCCTCTGATTTCGAGTTTACATTTAGTTTTAAATAAATGTTCTGTACATGAAAATTGACGGCACTTGCAGTTACGAACAACTTTTCAGCAATGGTCTTATACGTTTCCCCTTGACGCAAAAGGTCTACCACTTCATTTTCACGCTCTGAAAAGAGTTGGTATGATTTCTTTTGAAACATGGCGATAACTTTTTGGGCTAGATCATTACTGATGAAAGCCCCCTGACATTCAATAGCATAGAGCGCATTATAAATAGTTCTTTGGCTTACAGGTTTTGTCAAATAGCCGTTGGCACCATTTTTAAAGGCCTTCTTTACAAGCTCAAAATCGTTAGGGGTGCTGATTATAATAATCTTGACCATAGGATCCATGCTTCTGAAATGTTGGATGCCCTCTATACCGCACATGTCGGGTAAATTTGCCTCAAGGAAAATTATAGCAGGCCGGGTTTGGTCATAACTTGCCAATGCTTCTTTTACGGAATTGAAAATTCCTTTCAGCGAATAATCAAGATAGGTTTCAAAATAGGCTTCATACGCCGGGCGTAGTATGTGGTCACTGTCCACCACGATAATTTTAGGAGTTAACTGGGTCATGGTTATTTCTGGTTTTGAGCCGTACCTTTGTACCTATCGAGTATAATGGCACTTTTCTTTGATCTGGGATTTGGGTGAGCGTACAATCGCTTTGTGATTGTAACAAAACATAGCATAGGCGGTCACTTCAAGATTTCATGTAAAGAAACCTCAAGTTATTTTTAAGCGATAAACTGAACTGTAGTTTTGCTTAAAAAAGTCTTCGTGTTATGCTTAAAGGGGTCGAGACTTGGTTCTTGACTTGACCGGGGCCAAAATGTGCTAAGGTCAAGGGAACTCTATTTATGAAATAGAACTTCTCTTAGAAAGAAGAGGGGGAATCCCCGTTTGAGATTCCTAATAATGCTCTTTTTTGCGGTAAAGCTAGGGTTATGGTAAGATTTCATGTTGCAGGGGATTTGGGGTTTAACATTAATTTCTGATCGAAAGCTATAAAAAAAAAATATACGCCCGATGAAAGTGTGAGTTTTTTCGTTCAAATACACATTTTGAGTTGCAATCGCAAAATAAATGTTGTTTTTGGTAGTGTATGTGAAACGCACTATTCAAGCAGCCTTTTTGGAATTGACCAATTCGAGGGCTAATTTACCATATTCCAACCCAATTCACGCTTTTGACCATTAACCTCAAATCCCACTAAAAGGTTGTTGCGTATAATTGGGCCGGGACATATGGCAACAGCAATGCCTTTCAATCTACATACATATTCTCAACAATGGCATTCTGGTTATCGACCTGCATGATCCATTTTTCTTTGGTATATTTTCCGTTCAAGTCAGATACATAGGCGGTCTCTGCATCTTCCTTGAAATTGAAATCGGCGAGGTATACGTAATGAAGTCCATTTTCTTTATTATAGAACTGCTTTGCATCCAAACCTTTCTGATGAAGATCTTTCATAAATGATTCCAGGTATTTTTTAGTTTTAAAAACATTGGCAATCACATAATAACCTGATTTGACACCTATCATATCAGACTGGCCCAAAACCTTTATGGGTAGTTTAAGATAGCCTTTATGCTCTACGGTACCTAATTCAGAAGTGGTTTGAACTTTCTCTTCATTTTTTGCCAAAATTACGCTCCTCGGGTGCTCGAAATCTTTTTCATAGGTTTTCAGGTTGGTCTTTATCTCGTTTCGAACGGTTCGGATAATCATTTCAAAGCGTCTTTCAAACTCTTGTGTGCGCGCTGCTTCAATAGAATCTTGTCTTAGGATCAGTTCATCAAGAATCAAACGGTTTTGATAGGCTAGGCTGGCAGGGTCATCTTCCGGCTTACTTGCCATGATAGGAATTTTGTTTAATTTGCTTTTCTTTTGAATATTTTCAGTTAACGTTTTATTCAGTCGTTCGGTTTCCTTCTTCTCGGCCAAGAGGTTAAGAATCTGTTCTTCATAGTTTCGTACGATACCATCTATTTGTTGATCTTTTGAGGCATCTGCGAATAAACCTGAGCCAGCGTTACTGTCGCTAAAGGTGTATGCCATTGACACTTCGTGGTTCCAACCCAGATCTGCATTTTGTGTTGAAAGGTCCTTTTCCAATAAGTAGCCCAATGACATCTTTTTGCTTAGATTGAAGCCAACCCCGGCCGAAAGACCGTAGGTGTTATCAAATGAGGTCTGCAACCATCCATATTGGGGCATATCAAGTAGTAGCGACCCTAAATATTCAAAACCCCCATCCTCGTTTTTGCCAACTTGCATGAGTGGCATCAACCGCGCATTCTCGAAAAGCCCTCTATTCGCGATGAAGTTATGGCTGTATTGAAGTGACGCCTTTACGGTTTTATCGGTAAAGTTGGTAGTAAACTCATTGGTCGTCTGGTTGTACTTCACAAGATCTGTCGCATAGAGTCCGAAATCGAAGTTGCCAAGAGAAAGCGCAATGCCGGGTTGAATCGCCAGTTTACTTTCCTTCCTTGCTTCAGACAAAAGCACATCGTCTTCAACGGCGATTGTTCGGTTTTTATCGAGACCTTCATTAAAGTAGGTAACATTCGTACCGAAAGTCAAGGTACTTTTTGCACCCAGTTGCACCGCGGTCGCATAGTTTGCGTTAAAGCCGAATTGCTGTATCACACCCGCCCACTGGCTATAGACTCCAATGCCCATTGCGGTGTGTTCGTTCAGTTTTCCGCTATATCCTAGAAAGTAATTTTGACTATTATCCTCAAAAGTGGCGTACTGGTTTCTGTGAAGAATGTTCAAATACGATTTATTTTCCCTAACCAGTGAAAATGTTGGGTTAATCAAAAACCGATTGAAAAACAGTTGGTTGTGGTACGTGTTAGTTGAACTTGAGCTACGATCCGACTCTTGGGCATGGGTGGTTTTAAGGCACAATGACACAAAGAAAAGGAGCAGAGTAGCTTTTGCAGGTGCTGTAATTATATTTGTTTTCATGGTAGTGGATTTTAATTGGGTTCGTAGCATCCTATTTAATGAGAAGCAAACCAACTACTATTTGCAGGTTAAGGGCTTTTTTTTAAGTTATTCGAACTTATTCGTCCTCGAAAACGGAAGAAGTATAGTCCACTTTAACTTCGTTATTGAAAGCTGCCATTAGGTTATATTCTTTTTTCTCATCGGCTTCCATACGCTTTGGGTTCGAATAAACGAAAGCTATTTTTTTCACCGTATCCTTATCTTGGCCCCGATTGGTCATTACGTAGCCCATTGCCTTATCTTTTATGAGGGAAATTGCGAAATCATCTTCTTTACTATTGATCTGTTTACCTAAATTTACGGCTAGCGCTACTTTTTTTCGACCCACTTCGGTCATATAAACATCTAGCCCGCCATAGCCTTCTCTACCTTCCGATGCAAAAAACAATGCACCGCCTTCCAATATCGTAGGGTATAGGTCGTTCTTTGTTGTGTTTACTTTTAGTCCTAGATTCTTGGCTACCCCTGGCAGTCCGTCAGGTTTTAGTTCTACTACATAGATGTCGAATTTGCCAAAACTGCCTGGCATGTTAGAAGCAAAGAACAATCGCTTACCGTCGGGAGAGAGGGCAGGATGCATTGCAGAAGCGTATTTTGGGCACACCTCTATTTGATCTATATTCTTCCATTGTCCGTTGATCTTATCTGCCTTGTAAATTTTGTGCACAGCTTCCTCCTTTGAAAAAATACCCTTTAAGGGTTTCTGGTGCACACGCTTGCTGAAGTAGGCCGTTTTTCCATCGGATGAAAGGGCGATCGGTGTTCTATAGCTGTTCTCGATGCCAAGTTTCACATCATTTGTTGGGATGGTATGATATTCTGTCAGTAATTGATGGTTAAGCATTTCTTCGCTTTCATCATTAATGGAGAACGTTCTGAATTTTTCCGATGAGACTTGGCCCAAAGTATGATCGGTAGTTTTGTTTTGGTAGTCTGATTTGACTGATGCAACCCAATCTGAACGCCCAAGATGATGGGTTGGTGAAACGCCATCTAAGTTTTTCAGGGCAAATTGGTACCGTTCCTCATAACTTGCGGTTAATGTCTTATCGCTATTGGTTTCCTTTAATTTGTTGTACCAAAAAATCGCGGTCTCGTAGTTTTCCGACAGAAAATTGGCATTACCCAGATCTGCGAAAATTTCCTTTTCAGAAAAGCCTAGTTTTTGAAGTTCCAAGTAGCTATCCAATCTTTTGGCGGCATCATCGACAGCAAGGTTGCCAGCATTCGAATCATTTTTTTTCTGCGCTGATAATGAACATGTTATAAGCAACAAAATACATGCAAAAGTAACTTTGTAGGTCATCATAGTCTTCATGGGGATTGAGTTTAAAATTAGTACTGTACCAAAGGTCTAGAACTAATTAGCACGAAGACTTAATAGAAATTCATAGGTTTTCACCTATTTCAACGCATTTTGTGTTAAAATTTCACAGAAAAGAAATTGTACTGACTTTAAGTCTTCGAAGAATATGAAAATTATGGGAGTCTCTTAGAAGTGGGTTCGATTTTTTTGTGTAACACTATAACAGGAGATAAAAACCTACTTACAAGGCGTTCGGTTACCGAACATTTAAAAGAATCATTTTGCCACCTTGATCAGAACGGCCTCACAACTTTTTAGGTCAGAGTTCAGTATAATCTGTTCTGAAACCGCGCCGTCCTTTATTTCAATGGAGACGGTATTCGGTGGGGACTTTCCTAGATTATGGGCATAAAGGAAAAGGTCATTAGGTTTGGAGGCATCCAATTGTAACTTAAAAGTTTTCTTCCTATAGGTTAAGGTGTACTTTGATACAATGGCCTCACCATTTAGGTAGATAGAAACGATATCGCCATCGACCCGCCCATGATCCCATAGGCTTATGGTAATTTGGTCACTGTAAACCTCGAGTTCGTTGACATATTTGATATTGCGGCCATCGAAAAAATCGCGCACTGTAGGCTTCTCCTCATGATTCTTTAACGTGATCGTTTGGCTTTCATCGGTTATAGAAGTAGACACGGTCTCTCGAGGGGCTTTTTTTATGGTAAATAGGGCAGTTGCATATTTTGCAATACTGGTCTTATCATCAGGAAAAAGCTCGATACCAAATACGCGATAGTTGGTACCCGAGGGTATTGACCTGTTTAATTGAATACCATCAATGTACTTATTATTTCTAAAGATCCCCAGTTCTTGAATAACCATATCATCTTTAGAAAGATAAAATTGAATGGTTTTGTCTGAGGGAATGTTTTGGGTATCCCATGAAATGTCTACAGTGGTACCTATGGTCCAAACTGTACTTTCGTTGGGTGAAGTTATTTTGATGGAACTTTTAGAAGTATTTTGTGCACAAAAAGAAGCCTCCAGAGGGTTCGAAAGTCCGGCCTGGATGATCAGTAAAACAAAAAAAAGAAAAAAAGAATGTTTCATTTTAGGACGCTTTTACGCAAAGTATATAACGTGAAATTACGGGTCATATTGTAGTTATGACAACCAGAGGCTTCAAAATAAGAAGAAGCGGTTTTTACACCGCTTCTAAGTTGTGTTGTTCACCTAATGATTTAAACGTACATTATCAGAACAAAAAGAGCCCAGATAATGCAAAAGGCACAATAGGAATACAAGAGACTAGCAAAAATGTTATTTTCTCTATCCATACAAATGGGTTTGTAGTTAAAACGCGGTAAACCGGCCTTAACCCGAACCGATTCTTTAAATGGGCGAGAAATTCGATAGATGGTAAATAGTTCGGTGAACTATACTAATTGATCTATAAACGCAATGTAATTTGAAAAACAGTGAAGTCGGTTGGGCGTTGATTTCAGCAGTATGTCGTAGGCTGAACTTCTATATCATTACCTTTTTCAAGGCTTTTCCAAAAAGTTCTACCTCCTCTATTTTACCCGTACTGATCCGAGCCCAAGTGTAATAAGGTGGAAAAGGTCTTCCGATCACGATGTTTTCTTTTAACATGTCTTTCATTAAACCCTCGATATGCCTACCAGTTTTGAAGAAAATAAAATTGGTATGTGATTTTACATACTCAAGACCAATTTGATTTAATGTGTTGTATATAAGTTCTTTAGCTTCTATTGTTTTCTGAACGCTGAATTTGTAGAAAGCATCATCATTTAAAGCTTCCTTGGCCGCTGAAATAGCGAGCACATTGGTCATTGCCATTACGCTATTGTTTAATCTTGAGGCAATATCAGGTCGTGCGACTAGATAACCGATTCGTAGTCCGGCTAACCCGAATACTTTTGAAAAAGTTTTTGAAACGATCACATTTCGGCCTTCCTTAACCAATTCTACCATAGACGGGTATTCGGGCTCGGTTATAAAATCATAATAGGCCTCATCACTGAACACCACGGCTTTATTGTCAACGGCTGTTATAAAACTTCTTAACTGGTCCTTGTTCAATAAGGTTCCCGTGGGGTTGTTCGGATTGCAGATGAAAATCAGTCTTGTCCTACTCGTGATTCTTGAAGCCATGGCATCTAGGTCATGCTCCATTTTCTCATTTAAAGGAACCCGGTGTGCATAAGCCCCGAAATTTTCCGCGTAACTGAGCATTATATCGAAGGTGGGGTCGGCAGCAATTAACTCGCCACCATGAAGTCCGTAGGTCAAGCCCGTGGCCCTTAATCCTTCGGCAGAACCCCCAGTTACTACTATACAATCTTTGGAAACCCCTTCTTTAGCAGCGATCATTTGTATAAGATCTGAAACCATTTCAAAGGGGTACCTGCAAACCTCATCGAAAGACTTTAGCAATGCTTCACGTACCTTTTGCGAGGGTCCGTAGGCATTTTCGTTAGAACTTAGTATAACCGGCCCGCCTTTAACAAACGGTTTTAAGGGTATCTCCAGTGCAGTGCTTTCAAAACCTCCCAAAAGGGCGAACCCACCGGAGAGACTAACGGTTCGCAGCCACTTTCTACGATCTATATTTTTCATTTGATTATCAGTATTTCATGGCATTTAAGTTACGAAGAAAAGCTTGGGCTTACAATACCATTATTTTAAAGTGGAACCTCTTGGTAATTGAAAGCAACGGATGACCTGTTTTAGATATGGTAGGCAATCCATGGGAATTAAATAAAAACAGTCAATTAGTTACGGCATAAAAAAAAGGACCATCTTTTGGGATGGTCCTTATGGGAATCTTTTAACTCCACAATAAAGAAGATTCCGAATTATAATTGATAACCTTCATTGCTACGACCATTTTCTTTTGGTTCGGCCGGCACGAACACATCCTTAAGAATATAAGCGCCGATTATGGTAATGCCAACCGATAAAAGATGCACCGCATAGTCCCAATCTAATAACTTTAATATGCTTCCGGCGATAATACCAAGAGTGCCAAGCACCAGAGCAAAGTTCCATACTATTTGTCGGATGTTGTTTTCGGCCCTTCGATCATCATCTAAAAAATAGGCAGTACCTTCCATTACGAACCAAATGATAAAGGCTACGGCCGTAATGACTTGAAAAAATAAGATGTAAGGAAAGTCCAATACCCTAAAAATCCCGTTCGACGTCCAAAATACAATTAACACTAGTTTTGTATAATCAATGAACTTTTTTTCGCCCTTTTTGATGAAACGTATGCTGTAGAGCAAGCCTATGGCCGAAAAACCCAAAAGCATTATTTCAGGGGCATATGGTTTTTCAAAAATTTTGGCGAGCATGCCTAACAATAGAATAGCAATTGAAATCCTCAATGGTACTTTCAAAATTTTCTTTTCTGTCGTCATAGTAAATTATTTTTTAGGAGCGTTAGATAGCTTTGATGTTCGCTCTTAAACCTTCCATGATTCCGATAATATTATGCACGGTCTCCTTTAGGTAGTGTTTAATGAGTATATGTGGTATTCTGATGGTCGTAAAGCCATTTTTGTAAGAGTGCATGGCTTCCTCTAAATCATTTATAGCTTGTTCGTGCGTCATCATCTGGTACTCGCAATCTATCAAGATGTTGAGTTTAACCCTTGAAATGGCGATATCTACCGATTTCTTGCCATCCCACCATTCTAACATGGCGCTAACGCCTTCTGTTTTAAGGCCGTAGTATAGCTGAATAGCTTCAAGGGGCGTGCCGTTCTGATCCATCAGTTTTTCCATTCTCACCCTGTGCTGTTGACAGAGCTCGACACCAAAGGCGTCCATGGAATTTTTATGGTCGACATAACCGAGTTCTTTTTTACATTCTAAGCAGGTCATTCTAGTAGGTTAATTTTGATTTGGGATAGTTATAACACATGCTTTTTTGGAATATTATATAATTCCGACGTACGGCACCCCACTTTTAGATGAACTGCAAAATATTAGATGAACTGCATAAAATTTGTTAAAATCAACCTCCGAATTTATATGGTTTTCCTTGGATATTTATTTGTGGGAAGCGTCTATATTTACCCTTATTGAAACCAACCCCACAGTAAATGTTCAAAAAGATTGGCCCCGGCGTATTGGTAGCGGCCGCTTTTATTGGTCCGGGTACCGTAACGACCTGTATTTTAGCCGGAGTAGGCTTTGGCTATGCTCTGTTGTGGACTATGTTGCTGTCAACCCTTGCGACTATTGTTCTTCAAGAGATGTCGGCCCGCCTGGGGGTCGTAACCCAGCGAGGATTGGCAGATGTTATCAGGGAGGAGCTGAAAACCACCTGGATTCGTAATGTTGTGGTAACAATCATTCTCGCAGCTATTGTTATCGGAAACGCCGCCTATGAAGCTGGCAATATAGGTGGTGCTGCGCTAGGTCTGGAAGCACTTTTCGGCAAGACATATCTGAGTTTTTACCCTTGGGTTATCGGCTTAAGTGCCTTTGTACTTTTATATATAGGCAATTACAAAGTGCTTGAGAAGACCCTTGTTACCTTGGTAATTATCATGAGCCTATCTTTCGTGGCAACGGCAATTAGTATTAAGCCGGATCTTCTGGCGATTTTGAAGGGACTTGTCGTACCTACTATTCCCCAAGCGAGTATTTTAAGCATTATGGCTTTGGTGGGCACCACGGTTGTACCCTACAATCTTTTTCTTCATGCCTCTCTGGTAAGTGAAAAATGGAGCTCAGAAAATGACCTCAAAGCCGCTAGACGCGATACCTATATTTCAATTTCATTAGGAGGTTTGGTCTCTATGTGCATTATAATCGCAGCAACTACCATTCAGGGAAAGGAAGTAAAGGATGTTTTGGATCTGGCCCGGGGCCTTGAACCACTTTATGGTAATGCGTCTAGATATTTCATTGGAATCGGGCTTTTCGCAGCTGGGGTGACATCGGCCATTACCGCACCATTGGCAGCTGCCTACGTTGCGAATAGTTGTTTTAGTTGGAAAGCAGGATTGAACGATATAAAGTTCAAGTCAGTGTGGTTCATAATTCTAATGATCGGGGTGCTCTTTTTGACATTGGGTTATCTTCCTATCCAAATCATACAGTTCGCACAGATAGCAAACGGTATTTTATTGCCCATAATCGCAGTGTTCTTGCTCTGGGCGGTCAATAACACCGCGGTAATGGGCAAATTCAAGAACACCAAGTATCAAAACATAATCGGAACGGTCATCATCGTTTTGGCCGTAGTGTTGGGTTTCAAAAGCATTCTTACGGTAATCGGACTTTTTTAAAATGGAAAACATAGGTATAGATATCAACTGCGATTTAGGCGAGGGTATTGGCAATGAGAAAGACATTCTGCCGCTCATTTCATCCTGCAGCATTGCATGCGGTGGGCATGCAGGTAATGATCAAACGATTAGGGAGGTGGCCTTGCTTGCCAAAGAGAACAATGTGAAGATCGGGGCACACCCCTCGTATCCCGATAGGGAAAATTTTGGAAGGCTAACCATGCACATGTCCCATGATGCTCTGATCGATTCTATTAAACATCAAATGAGCAATTTCGTATCGATAATCAGTTCAGAAAATATTGGTTTACATCACATCAAGGCACATGGGGCACTTTATAATGATATTGCGAATAGTCCTGAACTGGCCCGTGCTTTTTTGCAGGCCGTTGAACCCTATAAAGAGAGAGTTTTTTTGTACGTTCCGTTCAACTCGGCCATAGAGGGAGAGGCGCTGGTCGCAGGTTTTGAGATAAGGTATGAAGCCTTTGGGGATCGAAATTATAACATGGATGGATCTTTGGTATCAAGAAAGGAGGTAGATGCGATAATTAGTGAACCCCGACTGGTTCTTGAACATATAGGTAGAATGGTTCGCGAACGTGAAGTGAAGTTACCGGATACCAAGCGCATTCGAATGTTGGCCGATACGTATTGCATTCACGGAGATACCCCTAATGCTTTAGAAATATTAACGTATCTTTCTGACTGTTTAGCGATGTACAACATTCAGATTAGAAAGTGACCGATTATCTTATCTCAATTCGCCCTTACGGCGTTCATGCTATTTTAGTAGAGTGGCCTCAACAAGTTGAAGAAGCTATACTCGATGATATCCTTCTTTTTACGGAGCATCTCAAAAATAAGTGTTTGGATGTCAAAAAATGGGAAATTGTTCCGTCCTATAATTCCATTACCCTAATCAATCGAGAAAAAACTATACATTTTGACGATTTTAGACAGAAAATCGAAAGTTGGTATGATGAAAGGCAAGGCATACTCCTAAGACAACGTTTTTTGTGGAAGCTGCCTGTTTGTTACGATAGCGATTTTGGCATTGATCTGCACGAAGTTTCTGTAAAATTAGGTAAAACTATCGATGAAATAATAGCTTTACATACAGCGCAACCCTATACGGTCTTTGGTATCGGTTTTCTGCCAGGTTTTATGTATTTAGGGGGTTTGCCGGCTGCGCTAGAAATTCCGAGAAGGGCAGAACCAAGGTTGAATGTCAGAAAAGGTGCGGTTGGTATTGCTAGCAAACAAACCGGTATATATCCCCAAGAATCTCCGGGCGGATGGAACATCATTGGCAATTGCTCGGTCACTATGTTCGATCCCAAGGCCGAAGACCCCTGTTTTGTCAAAATAGGTGATAAGGTACAGTTTTATTCTATAGAACGTGCCGAATATGATTTGCATAAAATAGAGACCGAGGTCGGTATCTACAAGTTGGAAAAAATATCGTTGGATGCTTAAATTACTAAAATCGGGCTTTTTCACCACCATACAAGACGGTGGCCGTTTTGGATACCTTGATAAGGGGGTACCCGTTTCGGGCTTTATGGATTCCGTTTCGGCAACAAAGGTAAACCTGCTTTTGGAAAATACGCCAGAGTCGGCAGTAATGGAGATTACCATGACCGGGCCAACGGTCGAGTTTGAAAAGCAAACGTATATCTGTGTTGGTGGTGCGGAGTTTTCGGTGACATTGAACAACAATCCTATTCAGCATTTCAAGGTTTATAAAATTGAGAAAGGCGATATTCTATCTTACGGTAAGTTGGAAAAAGGCTTTAGAAGTTATCTAGCGATTAAAAACGGATTTAAAACCGGAGTCACTTTAGGTAGCCATTCCTATTACACCCCAATTACGGCAAAAAATCATCTGGTCGATAAATCAGAGGTGCCCTACGAAACCGTAGCCGATTTTAAACCCAAGATATCAGAGATTAAAGTAGATTCCTTTTTGGATGAAAAGGTCCTAGAGGTTTCGCAAGGCCCTGAGTTCCATTTATTGGGTGACAAACAACTTGAAGATCTTTTTTGTAGAAAATTCAACGTTGCCAAGGAAAACAATAGAATGGCCTACCAGCTCGCGGATACTATAGTGGGGCATGAAATTTCAATGTTGACCTCGGCAACCTTGCCCGGCACGGTGCAATTAACCCCCTCGGGTAAATTGATAATTTTGATGAAAGATGGTCAAACCACGGGCGGTTATCCGCGAATTCTGCAATTATCGGATCGGGCAATCTCCATTCTTGCCCAGAAAAAATCGAATGATGCTTTTTCGTTCAAACTTTTCAAGGTTTGAGCATTTGGCAATCTATTTTTTGTTAATTTTGCTTCGATGAAAATAATTCTAGTAATAGTCAATGAGCTCTTTATTGTCCCCATGACGGGATGATATAGATTTCTCTTGACTAAGAAGCCTGTATCGAAAAATTTTGATACAGGCTTTTTTAGTGCACAAGTTTTTAACATTGCCTGAGTCCATGCCAATATGGTGGTCATGAGCGAACGAATTTTTTCGGGTAAGCCAGATATGGAACGAGATTATTTGAATGATGTGAAAACCAATGAATATGGTAAAAATATCAACTTAAATAATTGATAATAAGATGTTTGTGTGAATTTTGGTAAAATTGAGTTTGCATCGGTCAAAATTGTTAAAAATATATAGATGGTTAAACTTTTATATTTGTTTACAGACTATACTTGATTGAGAAATAGAACACAATTAAATACATTGATGGAATTAAACAAACACAGTAAAAACGTTACCCAAGACCCTACACAGCCAGCTTCTCAAGCCATGTTGTACGCTATCGGTCTGACTGAAGATGACTTAAAAAAGCCGATGATAGGTATTGGTAGTACCGGTTACGAGGGCAACCCTTGCAATATGCACTTGAATGATTTGGCACAGGAGGTCAAATTAGGAACGGAGAAGGGCGGATTGGTCGGTTTAGTGTTCAATACCATCGGGGTTAGTGACGGTATTTCAATGGGAACTTATGGTATGCGTTATTCGTTGCCCTCGAGAGATATTATCGCAGATTCTATGGAAACTGTTGTGCAAGCGATGAACTATGACGGCCTCGTTACCGTTGTTGGTTGCGATAAGAACATGCCTGGTGCCCTAATGGCAATGATCCGTTTGAACAGACCGTCGATAATGGTCTACGGGGGAACGATAGCTTCTGGATGTTTCAAGGATAAAAAACTTGACATTGTTTCCGCCTTTGAAGCCTGGGGCGAGAAAGTTGCGGGCAACATGAGCGATGAAGATTATATGGGAGTTATCAAGAACGCTTGCCCAGGGGCAGGTGCATGTGGTGGAATGTATACCGCCAACACCATGGCCTCTGCAATCGAGGCAATGGGTATGGCACTACCTTATAATTCGTCAAACCCGGCTATCGGAAAAGAAAAGCAGCAAGATGCTATAAGCGCAGGCTTCGCATTGAGGCATTTGCTTGAAAACGATATCAAGCCAAGTGATATCATTACACGAAAATCCTTTGAAAATGCAGTGCGCCTATTGACCCTTCTAGGGGGCTCAACAAATGCCGTACTTCACTTTTTGGCCATTGCAAAAGCTGCAGAGGTCGATTTTACCCTTGACGACTTCCAAAAAATTAGTGATACCACGCCGTTTTTAGCAGATTTAAAACCGAGTGGAAAATATTTAATGGAAGATCTGCACCGTGTTGGTGGAACACCGGCAGTGATGAAGTTCATGTTGGAAAATGGAATGCTGCATGGTGACTGCATGACCGTAACGGGTAAAACTATTGCTGAAAATCTTGCATTACTGCCTGATTTACAAGAAGGTCAGCAAGTTATACATGGTTTGGAGAACCCAATTAAAGAAACCGGACATCTTCGCATTCTTTATGGTAACCTTGCCGAAGATGGTGCCGTAGCCAAAATCACAGGAAAGGAGGGACTCTTTTTTTCTGGTCCCGCGAAGGTTTACAATGACGAGTTTTTTGCAAATGCGGGCATTGGAAGGGGAGAGGTAAAAAAAGGTAACGTCGTGGTTATACGCTATGAAGGGCCAAAAGGCGGCCCGGGAATGCCAGAAATGTTAAAACCGACCGCTGCCATCATGGGGGCCGGACTGGGTAAAGACGTGGCGTTGATTACCGATGGTAGGTTCTCCGGTGGAACCCATGGGTTCGTAGTGGGCCATGTTTGCCCTGAAGCACAGGTTGGTGGAACCATAGCATTGTTGCAAGATGGCGATATGATTACCATTGATGCGGAGAAGAACCAAATTTCAGTCAATCTTTCAGATGATGAAATCGCCGAGCGAAGATCAAAATGGGTACAACCACCATTGAAAGTGAAAAAAGGAAGTTTATACAAATATGCGAAAATGGTCTCATCGGCCTCACAGGGTTGTGTTACCGATGAAATCTGAGTTGAAGTTTAACTAAAATCCCCGTTTTCTTCCAATACGATTGCTAAGAGAGGTCGAAGGATATGGGTGTCGGAGAAAGGTCTATGGAAACAGTAAAAGAAAAGAAAGTCGAAACGAAAAAATCCACAACGATTAAAATAAGTGGAGCGGAAGCTATAATCCGTTGTTTATTGGCCGAAGATGTCGATTTAGTTTATGGCTATCCGGGCGGAGCAATTATGCCGGTTTACGATGAATTCTATAAATTTCAAGATAAACTTACCCATATTTTAACACGCCATGAGCAAGGGGCTACCCATGCTGCACAGGGTTATGCCCGGGTTTCTGGTAGAGTTGGAGTTGCCATTGCAACCTCTGGCCCTGGAGCTACCAATTTGGTAACTGGCCTGGCAGATGCTCAAATTGATTCTACCCCAATGGTTTGTATTACGGGCCAGGTACCGCGGCACTTACTGGGTTCTGACGCCTTTCAAGAAACGGATATCATCGGAATTTCAACGCCGGTCACCAAATGGAACTATCAGATTACCAAGGCGTCCGAAATTCCAGAAATCATGGCGAAGGCCTTTTACATCGCCAGATCGGGTCGACCTGGCCCGGTGCTTGTCGATGTTACCAAGAATGCACAATTCGATGAATTTGAGTTTTCTTATGAAAAGTGCAAAGGGGTGCGAAGCTACAATCCCACACCTAAACCGAATAAACGTGCTATCGAAGAGGCGGCGGCCTTGATTAATTCCGCAAAAAAACCATTTATTGTGTATGGTCAGGGTATAATTCTTGGCCAGGCCGAAGAAGAGTTAAAAGCCTTGGTGGAAAAATCGGGTGTACCCGCTGCATGGACAATTTTAGGATTGTCCGCGATGGACACTAACCATCCGCTGAACGTAGGTATGGTCGGCATGCATGGCAACTACGGCCCCAATATGTTAACTAACGAGTGTGATGTGTTGATAGCCATAGGAATGCGGTTCGATGATCGTGTTACCGGTAACCTTGACAAATATGCCAAACAGGCAAAAATTGTACATTTTGATATCGACCCTGCCGAAATTGATAAAAATGTTAAAACAGATGTTGCGGTTCTGGGCAATGCAAAAGAAACGCTTGCACTGCTGTTGCCGTTAATCAATCAAAATCGGCACGAAGCTTGGCTCAACGAGTTCAAGCAAATGTACAAAATTGAATTTGAACAGGTTATAAAAAATGACATACACCCCACCAAAGATGGACTTACCATGGGAGAGGTTATCGAAGAGATCAATATTGCTTCTAAAAACAAAGCTGTTATAGTGACCGATGTTGGACAACATCAAATGATAGCCTGTCGGTATGCCAAATTCAATGCGTCGAAAAGTAACATTACCTCGGGTGGGTTAGGCACCATGGGGTTTGCCCTGCCTGCCGCTATAGGGGCTAAAATGGGGGCGATGGATCGCGAGGTCGTTGCCATAATCGGTGATGGGGGTTATCAAATGACCATTCAAGAATTGGGAGTGATTTTTCAACATAACGTACCGGTGAAAATCGTAGTTCTTAATAATGACCATTTAGGGATGGTGCGCCAGTGGCAAGAATTGTTTTTTGAAAAGCGATACGCATCAACGATCATGGTTAACCCTGATTTCGTGAAAATTGCTGAAGGGTATCACATCGAATCGAAAAGGGTAACTGAACGTAAAGATCTTAGAGCTACGATTCAGGCAATGATGGCATCGAAGAACCCTTTCTTTTTAGAGGTAAAGGTTGAGGCTGAGGCCAATGTGTTTCCAATGATTCCCTCAGGCGCAGCTGTTTCTGATATTCGATTGAAATAATTAATTGGAAGTGCCTTGTTATTCCCGAGTGTATAGTGAGTCAAACATGAACGATAAAAATATTCAGAACATACCGAAATTGCACCGAAAGATTCTCAACAAGTCAGAAGAGATTGGGTTTACAATGCCTTCCGATATGTATATCGGTACCTTGCTTAAAACCTTGGTTTCGAGCAAACCAGGTGGAAACTTTTTAGAGTTGGGTACAGGAATAGGGCTTTCACTTTCGTGGATACTAGACGGCATGGATGCTCACTCAAGACTCCAGACAATTGACAACGACCCAGAACTCATCAAAATAGCAGAAGACTACTTCGGGAAGGACTCAAGGCTAGAATTAATTTGTCAAGATGGTTCGGATTGGATAACAAAGTATAAGGGGCCAAAGTTCGATTTAATTTTTGCCGATGCGTGGCCGGGAAAGTATAGTGAAATAAAGGAAATTTTAGATTTGGTGAACATTGGGGGTCTTTATGTAATCGACGATATGAGCGCCCAACTCAATTGGCCCGAAGGACATCAAGCCAGAGTGGATGGCTTAATCTCCTATTTAGAAGAAAGGAATGATTTTTCTTTGACCAAGTTAAATTGGTCTACCGGTTTGATACTTGCAGTAAGAAGGTTTTAAAAAATTAGCAGTGAGGTCAAAGTTGACATCACTAAAGAAATTAATTTTAATAAGGAATGGAAAATAGATGGTTTACCATATCGGTTTACTCCGAAAACAATGTTGGATTACTCAATAGAATATCGGGTATATTCTTAAAGCGCCACATTAATATTGAAAGTCTAAATGTTTCGAAATCGGAAATTGATGAAGTTTCCAAATTTACTATAGTTGTTTTTACCACCGAAAAATGGGTGCATAATATAGTAGGGCAAATAGAAAAGCAAATAGAGGTGATAAGGGCCTTCTACCATACTGATGAGGAGACAATCTATCAAGAATCCGCCTTGTTTAAAATTGCTTCTGACCTCCTCTTCGATGAACGACAGATACAGAATATCATAAAGGAAAGCAACTCGCAAATTGTCACTGTGGCGAGAGACTTTTTTGTTCTGGCCAAATCAGGTAGAAGAAGTGAAATCGACGAGATGCACGAACAGTTAAAACCGTTCGGCATCATGCAATTTGTGCGTTCTGGGCGTATTGCGGTTTCTAAGGATAAAATGCAGATTTCATCGATTTTAAAAGAATTTTCAATTTAAAAACAATAACCAATTTAAGAACAGATTGCCGGGTAATCGGTAATAAAAAAATAATTTTAGCAATGGCAAATTACTTTAACACACTATCGCTTAGAGACCAATTGACACAACTTGGTAAATGTAGGTTTATGGAGGCCAGTGAGTTTTCCGATGGTGTATCGGCTTTGAAAGGCAAGAAAATTGTAATCGTAGGGTGCGGTGCCCAAGGTTTGAACCAAGGTTTGAACATGCGAGATTCAGGATTGGATATTTCGTATACCTTACGTGAAGCTGCAATTAAGGAAAAGCGCCAATCTTACTTGAACGCTTCTGAAAACGGGTTTACGGTAGGTACCTACGAAGAATTGATTCCAACCGCTGATCTGGTAGTTAATCTAACCCCTGACAAACAGCATACCATGGTAATTAAGGCGATAATGCCTTTAATGAAAAAGGGGGCGACCTTATCGTATTCGCATGGGTTCAATATTGTTGAAGAAGGTACACAGATCCGCGAAGATTTAACGGTGATTATGGTAGCTCCAAAATGTCCTGGTTCAGAAGTACGTGAAGAGTATAAAAGAGGCTTTGGTGTTCCAACCTTGATTGCGGTACACCCTTCAAACGACCCTGAAGGTAAGGGTTTTGAACAGGCCAAAGCGTACGCGGCCGCGACCGGCGGTCATCGTGCCGGTGTCTTGGAATCCTCCTTCGTCGCAGAAGTGAAATCTGATTTAATGGGAGAGCAGACCATTCTTTGTGGACTTTTGCAAACCGGAAGTATCTTATGTTTTGATAAGATGATCGAAAAGGGAATTGACCCAGGTTATGCTTCAAAATTAATTCAATATGGGTGGGAGACCATCACAGAGGGCATGAAATATGGCGGAATCACCAACATGATGGACCGTTTGTCGAATCCTGCCAAGATCAAAGCTTTTGAGCTATCCGAAGAACTTAAAACGATTATGCGCCCTCTTTTCCATAAACATATGGACGATATCATGACGGGTCATTTCTCGAAGACCATGATGGAAGATTGGGCAAATGACGACAAAAATCTATTGACATGGAGGGCCGCTACCGGAGAAACGGCTTTTGAAAGAACACCGGCCGGTAACAATGAAATAAGCGAACAAGAGTTTTATGACAACGGAGTTCTGATGGTAGCCATGGTAAGGGCGGGGGTAGAGTTAGCCTTCGAGTCGATGACCGAATCTGGTATCATTGCAGAATCGGCGTATTATGAGTCATTGCATGAAACACCCTTGATCGCGAATACCATCGCAAGAAAAAAATTGTTCGAAATGAATCGCGTTATATCAGATACAGCGGAATACGGCTGCTATTTGTTCGATCATGCCTGTAAGCCATTATTGGCCGACTTTATGAAGAAAATTGAAACCGATGTTATCGGCACTAACTTCGCCAAAGGCAAGGGTAATAGCGTCGAAAACGCTAAATTAATACGGGTAAATAAAGTTTTGCGTGAACATCCTGTTGAAATTGTCGGTGCCCGACTTAGAGCATCCATGACCGCAATGAAACCGATTGTCTAGTATCGGTTTACTCTAATAGGAAAGTAGTAGGGTGGACGGGTTCCCCCCGCTAAGCAAAAGGTGATATGGGACCCACAGGATGTACTTGTGGGTCTTTTATATTCTTGAAGATTGAACACTAGTTAAGACGGAAGAATTGAAAATTAAACGGAATACTATGAGCACCAAGAAAACAATACCCAATCAGTTTGAAATTACAGAACAAATCGATCTACGTAGGTACTTGGTCGGCGGAGAATTGAAGGAATGGAAAGGGGATAATACCGAGGTGTTCTCCACGATCTCATCAACCGAACAGTATGCCCCGACACGCCTGGGAAGCATCCCCGATATGGGGCAATCTGAAGCGATGGAAGCCTTAGACGCTGCCCTAAAGGCTTATGGAAAAGGACAAGGTACATGGCCAACCATGCATGTAAAGGACCGAATCGCCTGTATGCAGGTGTTTGTAGGCAAGATGAAGGCGAAACGCGAAGAGATCGTGAAATTGTTGATGTGGGAAATCGGCAAGTCGCTGCCTGATTCGCAAAAAGAATTTGATCGTACGGTTGACTATATCAATGACACTATTGAAGATTATAAGCAATTGGATCGCAATGCCGCTAAATTCCAGAAAAGCGAAGGTGTTTATGCCCATATTAAGAGGGGTCCGTTGGGGGTTGTCTTATGTCTTGGTCCTTATAACTATCCCCTGAACGAGACTTTTGCCTTGTTGATACCTGCGATTATCATGGGCAATACTACAATTTTCAAACCGGCAAAGTATGGTGTACTATTGATAACACCTTTGCTAGAGGCCTTTCAAACCAGTTTTCCAAAAGGCGTAGTGAATATTGTTTTCGGAAGGGGCAGGGCAGTAGCGGCGCCCATGATGCAGACCGGCAAAGTGGATGTCCTCGCGTTGATTGGCAACAGCAAATCGGCTAACGCCTTGCAAGAGCAACATCCAAAAAGCAATAGATTGCGCTTAGTATTGGGGTTGGAAGCGAAAAATCCGGCCATTGTTTTGCCCGATGCGGATATAGCGCTAACCTTAGATGAATGCATCGCAGGAACCTTATCGTTCAACGGTCAACGGTGCACAGCCTTAAAAGTAGTCTATGTTCATCAAGAAATTCAGGAAGAGTTCAACAAACGATTTGCCGAACGCGTAGATGCGCTTAAATTCGGTGATCCGTGGGAAGATGGTGTGAAACTTACCCCATTGCCCGAGTCTGATAAACCCGGTTACATTCAAGAGTTAATCGATGATGCTTTGGCTAAAGGCGCAAAAATATTGAATAAAAAAGGGGGTCAACATTTTGATAACTATATCTGGCCGGCAGTGCTGTACCCGGTAACGAAAGATATGCGGGTGTATCAAGAAGAGCAATTTGGACCGGTAATTCCCATCGTTCCTTTCAATGATATTGAAGAACCCTTAGATGATATGGCCGAGAGTAATTACGGTCAGCAAGTAAGTCTGTTCGGTAAGGACGTGTATACCTTGGCACCACTTATCGATACATTGGTCAATTTGGTTTGTCGCGTAAACTTGAACAGTTCTTGTCAAAGGGGTCCAGATGTATACCCTTTTACAGGCAGAAAAGATTCCGCCCAAGCAACCCTCAGTGTACATGATGCCCTGCGATCGTTTTCTATTCGCACCTTTGTTGCCTTCAAGGATAATGAACTGAACAATCAAACCATTGAAAAGTTACTAGAAACCAAGCTTTCTAACTTTGTAAGTACCGATTATATTTTATAACCGCTTGTTACAGTGATTAGGGCAAACCTATACACCCATGATGGTGATTTTCCAGTAAATCTGAAATTGGTTTACTTCGGACATGAATTTATAGCCTTTTTTACTAAGGCCGACAAGTATAAATGGAATGGCCTAGCATATTAGTTAAGGCTTAAATCAAACCTCTTTGAGAAGGATTACTAATTTAAATGATATAGACAATCTTTTGGGTAATGTCGATAAGTATCCTTTACCTTATAAATAAAAGGATGGATCCAACCGTGTTACCGATATAGTCCTCTAATTGGTTCACATTTCTCATAGCTACTGGTCGAATGTAGTTCTGTTGTCTACTTACCGGACGAAGCTATTAGGATATAGGATTTTAGACTACGAATTTTGTATTTTTAAGACTCTGAAAGTCGATAACTATAAGCAAGGGTAGTGAACAATTTTAAAGATAAAGTAGCGATAATAACTGGGGCGGCAATGGGACTAGGCTTGGCCATTGCTCAAAAGTTATCCAATAACGGGGTTAAGTTAGCTTTGCTGGATACCAATTTAGACGAATTATTAAAAGCTCAAGTCACGATCGGTGGTGAAAGCCAGATCTACGCGGTTGATGTTAGTAACGAGAACCAGATCAAACAGGTTATTGACGAAATTCAAAAAAAATTTGGGGCCATTCATATCTTGGTCAATAGCGCAGGAATCGTCGGTGAAACCAATTTAAAAAGTCATGATGCACAAACGGAAAACCTAAAAAGGGTATTTGACGTAAACTTTATAGGAAGTTTTCTAACCAGTAAATACTGTATTCCGTTAATGCTCCAGCAGCATTATGGTCGCATTCTGCATATTGCCTCTATTGCCGGCAAAGAAGGAAATGCGGGAATGATTGCTTATTCCGCTTCGAAGGCCGCGGTAATTGCTATGACCAAAGTGCAGGGAAAAGAATATGCAGAAACAGGAATTACAGTGAACGCCTTGGCCCCGGCTGTTATTCGAACAAAAATGGTCGAACTGATGCCTAACGAGCAAGTTAAGTATATGACCGATAAAATTCCTATGAAGCGGTGCGGAACGTTGAAAGAGTTTGCTGATATGGCAACTTTTATAGTTTCGGATGCCACTAGTTTTACCACCGGCTTTACATTTGACCTATCAGGCGGTAGGGCCACCTATTGACTTTGTAGTAATTCCAAATTAGCGCTATGAACGTAACTGATGTCGATCCGAAAGAAATAACCATTGGAATAGTGGGTCTAGGGTTGATGGGTTGCAGTATTTGTACCTGTTTATTGATTGCCGGTCATCCGGTCATTGCTATAGCGCCAATACCCGATGATCTGGTTCATGCTGAAAATAGAATTAAGGAGCATTTAAGAAAATCGAAAAAGGAAGCGTTGATTTTGGGCAAGCCGGCAGCTTATTTCAAGAATTGTACCATCACCGAAGATTATACTGAGCTCAAAGAATGTTTTTTGGTCATTGAATGTACCCTTGAGAATATTGATGTTAAGAAGGCTGTGTATCAAAGAATTGAGGCAGTTATTGCTGAATCATGCTTACTTGCCAGTAATACTTCGGCTATTCCTATTACGCTCTTACAGCAACAAACGGCACATCCGGGCCGTTTTTTTGGTTTGCATTGGGCAGAACCTTCGCATATTTCACGCTTTTTGGAGGTTATCTGTGGAGAACAAAGTGATGTGTCATTGGGCGAATCTTTATATGAATTGGCCCATTATTGGGGTAAAGAACCAACACTGGTAAGAAAAGATATTCGGGGCTTCATTACCAATCGTCTTATGTACGCAATGTACCGTGAGGCCTTCCATCTCGTAGAGAACGGCTATGCATCGGTAGAAGATGTCGATAGGGCCTGTCGCAATAATGCAGGGTATTGGATGACCTTGGTGGGTGTCTTCCGCTGGATGGATCTGACCGGAGTACCGGCCTATCATACGGTAATGAAGGATTTGTTTCCAACACTAACGAATTCCACAGAAGTTCCCAAACTGATCGATGAAATTGTAAAATCGGGTGGAAAGGGAGTGTCGAACGCAAAAGGATTTTACCAATACACTCCCGAGGAAGCCAAATTATGGGAAGAGACCTTTATGCAATTCAGCTATGAGATAAGGAAGCTCGCCTCTAAATATCCTGAAAATGTTGTGAAGAATAGGCTAAAGGCAAATTCAAAATAAAAATATGTAGACTAAAGGATGAGCAAACTTACTATGCAGTTATCATTTTTGTCATCTGTCTTTTTATGGTTTTGTGCAACCCTAGTCTGTATAGCACAAGCTCCTGCACCTGATCTAGATTCTATTCTTCATGATGCCCAATATCGAATGAACCAAAGGCAACAATCGGGGCAAAGTGTTGAATTTCCAGAGTTTACTCCTCCTAGTTATCCTGATAATAGGAATGCTTTTAACCTTGCTAGGGTGCCAAATCCCCGAGGCAGTGGCATTTTTGGCTATGTTTCAGACCCCGGCGATTACTTGACGTCATCTGAAGAGCAGCGTTTAAACGAATTGCTATTCGACCTTGAGCAGAAGTCTTCTGCAGAAGTAGCGGTGGTCATACTGCCCAGTATAGGGGCTGAAGTGCCCAAAGATTTCGCAGTCAAATTGTTCGATACCTGGGGAATCGGAAAATCGGACACCGATAACGGATTACTTATTCTAACCATTATGGATCAACACCGGACCGAATTTGAGGTTGGTTACGGACTAGAGCCGATTTTGACCGATGTGGTTTGCTACAGAATCGGAGTGAACGAGATTGTACCTAACTTTAAAAAAGGGGATTATGGATTAGGTTTGGAAAAATCAGTGATTCGGATTAAGGAGTTTCTAGAAAACCCGAATGCCATTGAAGAAGTTTATGGGTTTAGCGTTTATCATGATGAACAGGATTCTGACTGGCGGGGGGTTCATCTTGCGCTTTGGATATATGTATTGCTTTGTGTAGTATTTGGATTTTGGTACTTCGGCCAAGCCTTTGACATTCAGCTTTCCAAAGATGATTATTATGATAAGTACCACCGGCTGTTCAAGCTAAAGTTTGTCTTTTCGCGAATCTTATTTCCTTTGCCCATGTTGTTCTTTGGCATAATGGCAAAGAAACGCTTACATAAATACCGCTACGCCCCAAGATATAGTAAAATCAACGGCAAGCCGATGCAAATTCAAGATGAATGGGTGGAAAATAATTATTTGGAAGCAGAACAGATCTTAGAAGAAAAACTAAATTCTGTTTGTTATGATGTTTGGGTTGCGGAAGATGACAGCGATGTTATGATCCTGGAATACGAAGGGCCAAACGGGCGAAAATATTCAGACTGCAAAAAATGTGGCTATAAAACTTTTGGGAAAAGCAGCTCTTTGGTATTGGTCGCCTCTACGTATGACCAAGGCGGTACACGACTCGATAAATATGAATGTCGTAATTGTAATTACATAGAAAACAAAGAGATAAGAACGCCTCGAAAATCTAGACCTAGCACTGGGTCTTCGAGTTCATCTTCTTCTCGCAGCCGTTCTTCTTCCAGCTTTGGCGGTGGACGCTCAGGTGGAGGTGGTTCAGGAGTTAGTTGGTAATTTTTCTGAGGTTCGCACTACGGTTAAAGTTGGGCCGACAACCAATCACCAACCTCGCTGGTTTTGTAGGCTTTACCACCTTCGGCCAGATCTTCGGTGACTATGCCTTGCGCTAAAGATGTGTTGACTACATCGCGAATCGCTTGCGCTTCTTCGGTCAATCCTAAATCTTCAAAAAGCATTGCCGCAGATAGTACCGTAGCTAAGGGGTTGGCAATATCCTTTCCCGCTGCTTGTGGATAAGAACCATGAATAGGCTCATATAACGACACTTTACTTCCTACCGAGGAAGAGGGCATCAAGCCCATAGAACCCGAAATTACAGAGGCTTCATCCGTAAGAATATCCCCAAATAGGTTAGCCGTGATAATGATGTCGTATCCTTTTGGCCATTGAATAAGACGCATTGCCGTGGCATCAACAAATTCATAGGAAACTTGCACCTCGGGGTAATCTTTTTCCATCGCCTGAACGGTCTCTCTCCATAATCGTGAAGATTCCAGTACATTCGCCTTATCAACGCAACATAATTTTTTAGAGCGTTTCATGGCCATTTCAAAGCCTTTTTTAGCCAACCGTTGTATCTCAAAGCGCTGATAGGTCATCGTATCAAAAGCCGTGTTGCCATCATCTTTTCTGCCACGTTCGCCAAAATAAATACCGCCTGTAAGCTCGCGAAGGATGATTAAATCGGTTCCCTCGATACGATCTCGTTTTAAAGGTGATTTGTCAATCAAAGATGGAAAGGTAAAGGTGGGGCGCACATTGGCAAATAGGCCCAATTTCTGTCGCATTTTCAAAAGTCCCTGCTCAGGCCGAACCTTGGCTGTGGGGTCGTTATCAAAACGCGGATGTCCGATAGCCCCAAAAAGCACGGCATCTGCAGCGGCACAAATAGCATGTGTAGTATCTGGATAAGGTTCACCAACGGCATCAATGGCAGCAGCACCGGTAAGTGCCGGAGACCATGTAATCTCGTGGGCATATTTTTTTGCAATGGCGTTACAGACTTTTACTGCTTGATCGATTACTTCTGGTCCGATTCCGTCTCCGGCTAAAAGGGCTATATTTAGTTTCATGGATAATACTTTATGTTTTCATCCCACTTCATGCTGGGGAAACTCAGTTAGTGACTACCTTCATGGAAGGAATTGTCTTTAGTTTTGATTTTTGTTTAAATTATATTCAACATCTTCTCCGTAGCCTTAATGGCCGATACCGTCTGATCCGAATCCAATCCTCTTGAGATGAATTCTTTACCATCTGCCGACTCCCATGTGATAATGGTTTCGCAAAGGGCATCTGAATTACTGCCAGGAGGTATGCGAACCGCATAATCTACCAAGGTTGGTAATGCCATCTTTAGTGATTGATATACTTTGCGAAGGGCGTTCATAAATGCATCATATTGACCGTCGCCCTGCGCGTGTTCTTCGTAGGTTTTACCATCAATTTCTACCGAAAGAGAGGTGGAGGGCTGTAGACCCTTCGCATGGGTCAGCACGTATGATTTCACAAAAACCTTCTGATGGTTGAAATCGGTATCTAAAACGTCAGAAATAATGTAAGGAAGGTCTTCTTTGGTAACCCTTTCTTTTTTGTCGCCTAATTCTATGATCCGTGCTGTTACTTTTTTCAGTTCTTCATCGTTCAATGTCAGACCGAGCTCTTGCAGGTTCTTTTGAATATTTGCCTTTCCGGACATTTTGCCCAAGGCGTATTTACGTTTGCGACCAAAACGCTCGGGCATTAAATTACTAAAGTAAAGATTGTTCTTATTATCCCCATCGGCATGTATGCCGGCGGTTTGGGTAAAAACATTATCGCCAACAATTGGTTTGTTCGACGGAACATTAATGCCAGTGAATGCTGAAACCAGCTTACTTACCTTATAAAGTGCTTTTTCATTGACCCCGATCTTTACTTCGGGCAAAAAGTCATTGATAACGGCGATCGCACTAGCCATTGGTGCATTTCCTGCCCGCTCACCCATACCGTTTACCGTAAGGTGAAGCCCGTGGCAACCAGCTTTTACAGCTTCCATGATATTGGCCACGCCCAGGTCATAATCATTATGACCATGAAAATCGATGTGCAGTTTTGGATAACGTGCTATTATCTCGGAGAGATAATCATAAGTTTCCCTATGGGTCAAAATACCTAAGGTATCTGGCAGAAGTACCCGTTTTACAGGTTGGTTTGAAAGAAAATCCAAGAACTGTAAAACATACTTTTTAGAGTTTCGCATGCCATTGCTCCAATCCTCTAGGTAAATATTATTGATGATTCCTTTTTTTTCTGCGGAGTCAAAAACGGTTTCAATGTCCTTAAAATGCTCCTTCGGTGTTTTCTTGAGCTGGTATTTTAAATGGTTCAAGGAACCTTTTGTCAAAAGATTTTGAGATTTTGCACCGGCCTTTTCCATCCATTTTAAAGAAACCCCACCATCCGTAAAGGTCAAGACCTCAATACGGTCCAGGTATTTTTTTGTAGCCGCCCATTCCGTTATCTGCTGCACAGCTAGTAGTTCACCTTCAGAAACGCGTGCCGAGGCGACTTCAATTCGATCTACCCTGAGCTCATCTAGAAGAAGCTTGGCCAGGGTCAATTTTTCCGAAGCAGAAAAAGAGACACCTGAAGTCTGTTCGCCGTCGCGAAGGGTGGTATCCATGATTTCTAGCTTTCTTTTTTCCATTATTCGTGGTGTCGTTTAGAATATTCTTTACAGGTTTTTATTGTTTTTAGTCTTATAGAAGGGCTACTTACGCATCTGGTGGTAGGTGTAAGGCCATACATAAACTAGATTTATAAAGGCGTACTTTTAGCGAATTCTTCAATCTTGTCCTTTATGTTCAATAAGTAATCGATATCATCGAAACCGTTGGTCATATTCCCTTTTTTGTAATCGTTGATATCGAAAGGTTCAGTTTCTCCGGTAGCTAAAATGGTTACTCTTTGTTGGGGTAGACTTACTTTCAATTCGGTATTAGGATCCTGGTCTATCGCTGCAAATATTTTCTGAAGGAATTCCGCCGAAACCTGCACGGGCAATACCCCTATATTCAAGCAGTTGCCTCTAAAGATATCTGCGAAAAAACTAGAAATAACGCACCTGAACCCATAATCATATACGGCCCACGCGGCATGTTCACGAGATGAACCTGAACCGAAGTTCTTACCTCCGACCAATATTTTGCCACTATATTTTTTATCGTTCAGCACAAAATCAGTTTTCGGCGAATCATCTTGGTTGTAGCGCCAGTCTCTGAACAGGTTATCACCAAAACCCTCGCGCTCTGTAGCTTTTAAAAAACGGGCAGGGATTATTTGGTCGGTATCTACATTTTCTATGGGAAGGGGTACCGCAGTTGATACTAAGGTGGTGAATTTATCGTATGCCATTGTTATAAGTGTTCGTTGATCTTTTCTTGTTGTTGGTTTTAGGGAGGTTTGATGAGCTTATCACTGACAACCTAACCATCAACCAACAATGGGTTCTTGCATTAATTCGCGTGGATCGGTAACCATACCGGTGACGGCGGCCGCCGCAGCGACGAGCGGACTTGCCAATAGGGTTCTAGATCCAGGACCTTGTCTTCCTTCGAAGTTTCGATTCGAGGTACTTACCGCTAATTTACCCGCAGGCACTTTATCATCGTTCATTGCCAAGCAGGCAGAGCAGCCCGGTTCGCGTAGTTCGAAGCCTGCCGCTATCAATATGTCCAAAATGCCTTCTTCTTTGATCGCCGATTCCACTTTATGACTTCCCGGTACCAACCATGCGGTTACGTTATCGGCTTTTCTCCTTCCTTTAACGATAGAGGCAAAAGCCCTAAAGTCTTCAATTCTCCCATTGGTACAACTTCCCAAGAAAACAAAATCGATGGGCTTACCGATCATAGTATCCCCTTCGTTGAACGACATGTATTCCAATGACTTTTTATAGGTAGCGGCACCACCTTGCACCATTTCGGAAGTTGGAATGTCGTTTTTTATACTCATTCCCATTCCTGGGTTTGTTCCGTATGTGATCATGGGCTCGATAAGTGAGCCATCGAAGGTAAGTTCTTTATCGAAAGATGCGCCTTCATCGGTAAAGAGTGTTTGCCAGTAATCCATAGCTTTGTTCCATGCCTCTCCTTTCGGCGTGAATTCCCGGCCTTTTATATAATGGAAAGTTGTTTCATCAGGAGCTATCATTCCACCGCGGGCACCCATTTCAATACTTAGGTTACAGACGGTCATACGTCCTTCCATGGTCATATTCTTGAAAACTTCACCGGCGTATTCAACAAAATAACCTGTGGCGCCCGACGTGGTCAATTGCGATATGATGAACAGGGCGACATCTTTTGGTGTGACCCCATATTGCAGCTGACCTGTAATGTTGATGCGCATGCTTTTGGGTTTCGGCTGCATGATGCATTGCGATGCCAAAACCATTTCCACCTCAGAGGTTCCTATACCAAAAGCTATGGCCCCGAAAGCGCCGTGCGTTGAGGTGTGCGAATCACCACAAACAATAGTGGCCCCAGGTAAGGTAATACCATATTCAGGGCCAACAACGTGAACAATTCCATTTTTTTCATGCCCTAGGCCCCAATAGGAAATACCATACTCATTAGCATTTTCTTCAAGCATTCGCAGCTGATTTGCCGACAATGGATCCGCAACGGGCAAATGTTGATTGATGGTAGGGGTATTGTGATCTGCGGTGGCGAAGGTTTTTTCAGGGTGCATGACGCGTATTCCGCGATTTTTCAAGCCTAAAAAAGCAACTGGACTCGTGACTTCGTGTACCATGTGGCGGTCGATGAACAGTACATCCGGACCGTTTTCAATTTGATGGACAACGTGTGAATCCCATACTTTGTCAAATAGTGTTTTTGTAGCACTCATGTTCTTTAATTTCTAAGCCTGCAAAGCTAATGAAAGAAGGGGTTTCTAAGAAATAATCCAGTGTTGAAATTACGATGTTCAACTAATATAATTCCAAATGTTTTTAAACTTTACCAACAGGGCATAAGCATGTCGAACCACCAAATTTTCTGGCTTTTCAAGCGATGGATCGGTATTTAAGAGTTGGATCGCATAATGGCGAGCAGTTTTTAAAATATCGCTGTCCTTGACGATATCCGCTATTTTCAGGTTTAAGACCCCGCTTTGTTGCGTACCCATAATATCTCCCGGGCCACGTAATCGAAGGTCAACTTCGGCAATTTCAAATCCGTCATTGGTGGCAACCATGGTTTCAAGTCGGGTTTTGGCTTCTGAAGAAAGTTTATGGCTCGTCATTAAAATACAGAAACTTTGGTCGGCACCACGACCTACGCGCCCTCGTAATTGATGCAGTTGAGAAAGGCCAAATCGTTCTGCACTTTCAATGATCATTACCGATGCGTTGGGCACGTTAACCCCCACCTCGATAACCGTGGTCGCAACCATAATCTGGGTCTCGCCTTTGACGAAACGCTCCATTTCATAGTCTTTATCCGCTGGTTTCATTTGGCCATGAACAATGGATATTTGGTACCGTGGGGCGGGAAAATCGCGGGCTATGCTTTCATAACCGTCCATTAAATCTTTATAATCCAAAGCCTCGGATTCCTTTATAAGCGGATAAACGATGTAGATCTGTCTTCCTTTATTAATTTCATCTTTAATGAATCCGAAGACTTTTAGCCGGTTAGAATCGAAGCGATGTACCGTCTTTATAGGTTTACGGCCAGGTGGAAGTTCATCGATTACCGATATATCAAGATCCCCGTAAAGACTCATCGCCAGCGTTCTGGGTATAGGGGTGGCCGTCATGACCAGAATATGCGGAGGATAATCATTCTTATGCCAAAGTTTTGACCGCTGCGCAACGCCAAAACGGTGTTGTTCGTCAATAATCGCCAACCCTAGATTTTTGTATTTAACTTTATCTTCGAGTAGGGCATGAGTGCCTATCAGTATGTGCAGATCACCATTTTCTAGTTGTTCATGAATAATTTTACGGGCCGATTTTTTTACCGAGCCGGTCAGTAAGGCACAATTGATCCCGACCTTGTCTAAAAGTTCTTTAATTCCGAAATAATGTTGGTTCGCCAAGATTTCAGTAGGTGCCATCAAACAAGCCTGGTACCCATTATCGATCGCCAATAGCATGATCATTACGGCGACAATGGTCTTTCCTGACCCCACATCGCCCTGCAATAAACGATTCATTTGCGCATGGCTACCTAAATCAGAACGAATTTCCCGTACTACCCTTTTTTGTGCCTCAGTGAGCTCAAAGGGCAGGTGTTTATCATAAAATTCATTGAATAGCGCTCCTACTTGGTCAAAATTGAATCCCTTTATCTTTTGTTTATGCAACCTCTTTTTCACCAGAAGCTGCAGCTGAATGTAAAAAAGTTCTTCGAACTTTAAGCGGAACTGAGCTTTTGCCAACAACTCTTGGCTCTTGGGAAAATGTATGTTAAGTAAGGCATCACTTTTGTTCATTAACCGCAGTTCATGCAAGTGTACTTCCGAAAGCGTTTCGGTAAAGTCAGCTTTTGTTTCAATGAACAACTGTTGTACCAGTTTACTAACAACCTTATTGGTAATGCCCTTAGCAGCAAGTTTTTCGGTAGATGGATAAATGGGTTGCATTGAAATTTGGAGTCCTTTTTCATGTTCACTCAATAATTCCATTTCAGGGTGCGGCATTGAGAAACTGCCATTGAACCAATTACACTTTCCAAAAATCACGTACGGAGTGTTCAATTTCAGATTTTCCCGGATCCATTTTTGTCCGCGGAACCAAACAAGTTCCATTCGGCCCGTTTCATCTATGAAATCGGCTACCAGCCGTTTACCGTTCTTTTGCTCAACGGTTTTGAGGTTGATGATTTTACCAATGACCTGAACCTCTGCAGTACTGCGCTCCAATTGGGCAATCTTGTAATATTGGGTTTTATCCAAATAACGATTGGGAAAAAGATGAAGCAGGTCTTGATAGGTTTGAATGCCCAGTTCAGACTGCAAAGTTTCGGCCCTATTGGGGCCAACTCCTTTGAGATATGTAATTGGAGTTTGAAGATAGTTGGCGTTCATTCGACTAAAGTAGCAATAAGACCTTTAATGCCCAAGCGCCTGAAGTCTCAAAAACATATAGTTAGCATTGATGCGGTCTGCATCTAAACTTGCCCGTTTAGTGTTGTAAAAATAAGAGGTAATGTTAATGGCACGATCTTATATCGATTTTTAATTTCAAAGGCGTTCATCACGAATAGCTTAAGGAGGTCGCTAACGAAAGAACCTCACCCATTGCTATCATGCCGTTATAAAACCGCAAACTCACCTAGGCCATAGGCTAATTATTGACAATACCGAAACTAGAAAAGTCTTCTGCCCTTAATTGGTGTTCGCTGAAATTTGCACAACAGCCTTAGCATTTGAAAAGGCATAAGATTTGCTAGGTAGTTAAAGTCCATATTCTTTAAAAAGGTATGAAAGTCTTTCGTAAGGGCGTTATATTTGTCGTATGAGGCAAACTGTTTTTATTCTTCTTTTTTCACTTACTAGCATGGTTTCTGGGCAGCATCAGGATAAGGTTGATTTTATTCGTGCAGCGGTTTCCATAGAACCAATTCCTGATGATAAAGCAATAGTGGGGCTAGTATCCTACCAGTTCAAGGTTCTGCAAGATGTTGACTCCATTTTTTTGGATGCCCATCAAATGGAATTTTCCAAGGTTGAATTAAATGGAAGAACGGTAACGTATGATTATGACCAAAAGCGATTGTCAATCAAGAACAGATTCAAGAAGGGAAAAGAACATACGCTAGAATTAAATTATTCTTGTACCCCCCAACAAACGGTTTATTTTATGGGTTTGGATGACAATGTAAAAGGAAACGAAGAAATTTGGACCCAGGGCCAAGGGAAATATACTAGTCATTGGGTGCCTAGTTTCGATGATATGGAGGAGAAGGTTGAATTTGATCTGAATATTACATTTGACCCGCA
>JBHJNU010000027.1:0-68198 GCA_050330515.1 Flavobacteriaceae bacterium
TGTTGATCTTATTGCTCGGGGCGTTCTTGCCCAGAACATGGGCCGGAACGATCGATGGAAAACCCACTGCAGCGGCAGTGCCCAGTACCGTTCTGTTGATAAAATTTCTTCTCTTCATATCTTAAATTTATATTAATTATCAATTTGTTCTAGTTCAGGGGGTTTGGCAAATGACCGCCAATATGCCTCGGCTTCCTCGGCTTTTAGGTCTCCTTCAAAAACTACCATTCTATATTGTAAGTTGTATTCTTGCTTCGGTTCAATCATCCATTCTGCATTTCGAATGGGGCAAAATTGAAAAAACATGTCCCCGCGACCATTATTGGCATCAATAGGCCAGACTCGCATGGGTTCAGGATGCATTCTATTTTCAGGATGGCTCATAAACAAAATTCCGTTGGTTCCCTTTCCGTCTGCTGATTCACCGCCTACTATGCACCAGCGAGCATTTGAACCATCGGCCGTCAACCTATCTTTACCTTCCGATGTCAATACATAACAATTATCCGCTTTCCATCTTTCCGTAAAACGCATTCCGATTCCACCCCCATATCGGTACGCTTCAAAAAGGATCCCGTTTTTCAAGGGAGATGTAAAGGATGTAGTATAATCGAACATGTAGCGATCAGCACGGTTCAAATTCCACAAACGCACTTCCAAATCTTCGTTTAATGCCACCTGAGGATTTTCTTTTGTTTTAAAATCAATGTGCTCTTGAGAAGCTGTAAAGGAAGAGAAAACGTCTCCTGTTGTTGTATCGCTAAATGCTTTAAACAGCACAGTGCCCATGCCCTCGCCCAGATTCCAAAAATCTACCCTTGTGGTATCAATTCGAGTATGCGTCCAAGGCCCCCAAAGACCATAATGATGGTAATGGTCAGGTGGTTGTATGCGGGACAGTGTATCTCCCTTTGGAGTAACAATTGGATGAATATAACCAGATTTTTTAAAAGTGGAATCTAAACCCTCTGGTGCATAGGTCATTGCATATCGATAACTGATGAATGATCTATCACCGGATAAGAGTTGTAAGTTTCCATTGTTCTTCAGTATATTGCTGGCCTTTAAATTCTTAGTTCCATCGGACACTTCTACAATGTCATATGCGTTCCCTTCGCGCGGATTATTAATGAACCAGCCTTTTTCATCCTTAATTTGAAAAGGAACAGGTTTCCCATTTTGAAGCAAAACAGAATTTTCAGATATACTTTCTCCCAACCTATTGATGTCAACATAAACAGGGCCAGAAAGCAAAAAACCGTCGCCCTCCTGTATCCGTAAACCCTTTCTTTCTTTTTCTTTACATGAAATAATCACAGCCAAAGTAAAATAGAAAAGAAAACGTTTCATTCAATCAGGTTTAGACGACGGAATTTCAAAAAAGACTAACTCAAACTAACAACTATTTTTAGCTACCAGATTCAGGTATTGTGGTTAAGGGGGCGATATTGTTCTCCGCACCTGGATATCCTATATTTTGATTGATCCGCCCTTGTGTATTCGCATTGATCGCCGCCGCTGGTACCGGCCATAGAACATGGTACGGGCTCATGGTAAATGTAACTCCAAAGACTGTACGTAGGCCAGGAATATTATAAAAATCGGTTACTTCCATAATACGGTCATACCAAAAGTTATCTTGTGAAAAATTACTCAAATTGTATGATTTACCATTGTATGCGGTTCTACCTGTTTTGGCGAAAATATAGGCAATCCGTGTCAATTCTGTATTGCGGTTTTCTTCATAATAAAGCTCTCTAGCGCGTTCATCTAGAATATAGTCCATATTTACATCGGCAGCAGTTATGGGGTCGGCATTGGCCCTTTCGCGGATTGCGTTGATGTCAGCTGCCGCAGCTGCATTGTTGTTGTTCCAGAAATGGGCTTCGGCCCTTAGGAGATAGGTCTCCGCCAGTCGGTAGATATACCAATCTCCATGGCCACCGGCCGGTCTTACGGCCGTTGGATCTGGTACAAAAAATTTATATTGTGGGAATCCGTACCAATTCCTTATAGTATCGGAGCACAATGCTGTTCCGTTAGGTAAGTAGAGCTGTAGATTTTGTCCAAAAAATGGATTACCGGAGGCTTCCAAACTGGGAGCGTTATAGACTAGATCCTCCATATCCAACCAGTTGCCCAGCTTATGTCGTTCATCGTTATTCGCATCTATCCAAATATCCTTGGTACTGTATCTTGTTCCCCGGTTACGACCTATACCCCTGCCAATTTGACTTACTTGATCTATGGTAATCCCTGGTGAATCCGACATGCCGTTCTGGCCATCGGGCGTATTGATAAAGCGCCACCAAAGGGGTGTTGCCTGTCTCATTATACTAGTACCATTGCCAAAATCATCGGCCGCCCCTATGTCCCTGAATTCCAAACGATCCACTCCTGCTAGAATGACCTCGGTATTGCCGGGCAAACTCTTATTTTCTACTTGATGTAAATCCCAAGTAACATCTTTTGTTTCGTCTCCCGCACTACTCCCGAACCTATTCGTCATTAGGGCATAATTGCTGCCATCGATCAATTGTGAGGCAGATGTTACGGCAGCCTCAAAATCACCTGCCGCCAAATTTACCTTGGTCAAAAGATGCAGTACGACCCCTCTATTTACCTCTCCCCCATTGGATGATTCGTTTACCATAGATACCGCCATATTTAACTCGTCCTGTATAAAATCCAAAATAACGTCCCGTTGTGTACTAACAAAATTAAGTTGTGGGGCAGTTACTTCCTCAAGCACCAATGGTACATCACCAAATTGATGGATCAGCCTGTAATAGGCGAATGCCCTATGAAACATGGCCCTGCCCAAAATATCATTACGCTGGGCATCGCTATCGAATTCTGCATTGTCCAACCTGCCTATCACAGTATTGGCAAATTTAATGTTCTCATAAAACGTCTCCCAAAACCAGCCAATACGGTTAGTATCCCCACTGTTTAAATTGGCATCCGGTAAGATTTGAAGATTTAAATCTTGCGCGGGGCCGGCCTTATCCGTTGTCCCTTCTACGGCTACCTCCGAAAAAATATTCTCAGTAATCATTGGTGCACCATCCCCGTAGTACTCCGTACGAATATTATATAGGGCACTGGATAAAAGACTATTCAGGCCTGCCGGCGTATTCAAGGCATTATCAGGAGTAAAGAATGATTGGGGTTCAGCCTCTAAAAAATCTTCGGAGCAAGAAGTGAACAACAACCCTATGGTTACTACCAGACTAATCATCATTTTACAATGCGTATAAACTACTTTTCTCATTATTTCTATTTTTTAAAGTGTTATATCTAATCCTACCGTAAAAAATCTGACCATAGGAGCAATTCCATCGTTTACAAAATTACCTTCTTCATTTCTTGCCCTACCTTCAACATTTACCGGTTCTGGATCAAAGAAGTCCCAATTTTTGGCCCAAACGCCCAAATTCCTTGCATTCACATAAAGTCTAGCATTGTTGATAGACACTTTTTCCAACATTTTTTGCGGGAACCTGTAGGCCAAGGTAACGTTGCTTAAACGGATGAAAGAGGCATCTCGCCAAACATCGAAAGTAGCACTACCATCATTTGAGAACAGCCGGGCATAATCGTTCCTCGGGTTTTCAGCAGTCCAGTAAGGAGTTTGCCAAAAGTTGGTACGATCAATAAAACCATCTCTGCCCTTGGCAAGGTTAAACTGTCTTTTTTGCCCCCAGTTGGAATAAAGTTCAAAGGAAAAGTCGATGTTTTTGAGAAAGGTAAACCTGTTGGTCAACCCCCATCGATACCTAGGAAGGCGATACCCTTGAAATACATTGTCCTGTACATCTAGCAGGTCATCATTATTAACGTCCCTAATTTTGAAATCTCCTGGGGCCACACCATAAACTGCAGCCTCTGCAGCTTCATCAGTTTGCCAAACGCCTATGGCCTCACGACCCCAAATCACATCTGTGGCCTCGCCAATAAATCTTTGATTTTGCAAATCATCCAATTCATTGCCATTCTCGTCTAGATCACCATATAACTCGTTGATTTTATTCCGATTCAAAGAAAAGTTAAAGGCCGTGCTCCAATTAAAGTTTTCTTTTGAAATATTCTGAGACGATACTGCAAATTCAATACCTTGATTCTGAATCTCCCCTAAATTAGCGATTACACTGTTGAAACCAATGATATTTGGCAATTGCCTAGTAACGATCAAATCATCTGTGACATTTCTATAGGCATCCACCGCGCCTTCAATTTTACCACCCAATAAGCTAAAATCTAACCCAAGGTTAATTGCCCTGGTTCGCTCCCACCTCAAATCTGTATTTTCTTGAGTAGTGTTATTAAAGGTAGGCACTTGTATTACTTGGCCATTGGGGTTCGTATTTAAAAAGTTCCCTCCCACTAGTTGTGAAAGTGATGCAAACTCACCAATATTACGGTTACCGTTCTCACCATAACTTAACCTCAATTTGAGGAAATTGACAACTTTGGATTCAAAAAAATTCTCTTCAGAAACTACCCAAGCACCAGATGCAGAAGGAAAATAAGCACGCTTGTTATTCGCTCCAAACGCCGAAAAACCGTCTCTACGCATAACAAAATTGAAAAGATAACGAGAGTCAAAACTATAACCAAGCCGCGTCATATAAGCATCCCCAGTGGTTGTAATATCTTCGCTATTGGTAAGCTGTATAGTACCTCTTTCCAAACTACTGAAACCTAAAGCATCACTTGGCGCAAACGTATTGGCCCTACCCCTAGTAAAGTTGCTCTGAAATTTTTCTGCGTACAATAAAAAGGTGAAATCAAAGCTATGCTTGTCAATTGTTTTGTTCCATCGCAATATATTATCAAGCTGCCATTCGTTTACCTTTGTAAAATTCCTTTCCGCTGAACCTATCAAGTTTTCAGGACTTGCCTGTGCATAGAAGTCATAAAACTCTCGGAATTCCAATCGGTTAACATAGCCCAATTCGTAAGAAAATCCTAGCGGCAGCTTTACCTTGGCATAAACCCTCGAATTGAAAGCGTGATCTAAATCTATCCGATCAGAAAAATCCCTTCTTAAAAAAGCATTGACAGCACCCGCGCCAGGGTCATCCTGCGGACTCAACCGGATATTTCCCTCATCATCAAATTCAGACCCCCATGGTGAGGATCTTATAATTTGAAGTCTTTGCGCTGGAATAGAGCCATTATCCTGTTTTGCAAATTGAACATTAGCCCCTATAGTCAACCAATCAGTGATTTTGGCATCAAGGTTTAAACGCGACCTAATGGCAACAAACTCTTCCCCGACCGTAATCCCTTCATTGTCTTGGCGTCCTATGGACCAATAGTAGTTAATACCTTCCTTTCTACCTGAAATACTGGTATTGAACTCATTTCTAAAACCCGTCTGGTTAATACGGTCATACCAATCAATACTATTACCATCTAAATAATTCTGAACTTCAACATCTTGAAAACCAATACGGCTTAGCCATACCCTGGTAGGATTGCCCTGCCCACCGTCATAAGCCAGCCACTGATCAAGAGAAACACCTGAGGGCAAATTATTTGGATCATCAAAAAAACCGGGGTTTTCGGCGGCCACGTTGCCCCTGCTGCTTTTGAATACATCTACGCGCCAGTCATCATACTGGTCAGCACTGTAAGGCCTTTGACCAGAGGCATCTTGTGCCATACCGACACTTGTATTTATTGTTATTGTCGGTTTATCACTGGCACCCCTCTTGGTTGTAATTAGAATTACTCCATTGGCCCCCCTTGCCCCATAAACAGCAGCGGAGCTAGCATCTTTTAAGACGTCCAATTTATCAATATCCTGAGGGGCTATGTCCGCTAAACTTCCGTTAAAGATAAAACCGTCAACGACAATTAAAGGAGATGAATCAGCAGTTATACTGTTATTTCCCCGAATCTGAATGTTACTTACACCACTTGGTGAGGTAGAATTACCCACAGAAAGGCCGGCAATGTTGCCTCGAAGCACATCGGTAACCGAGTTCGTAGATTGGTTGGCGACCTTGGTCGCATCCAATTGGGCCACCGCTCCAGTGAGGTCTTTCTTTCTTACGGCCCCATAGCCCACAATAACTACCTCCTCAAGGGTTGAGGCACTAGGCTCTAACGAAACATTGATCGCACTTTGGCCCGCCACTTCTATCTCTTGGGCCCCGTACCCGATAAACGTAATAAGCAACGTTACATTTTGATTGGAAACATTAATTGAATACTTACCATCGAAATCTACCGAAACCCCGTTGGTTGTGCCTTTTTCAACAATAGAGGCCCCTGGCAACGGCCCTCCAAATTCGTCAGTGATGGTACCGGTTACGGTGAACCCGTCTTGAGCACTCAGTGTAAAGGTAAGTGCCAAGGTCAAAAGCAGGGCGAAGAACACCTTCTTTAAACCATAAGGTGGTGAAACTTGATTTTTCATTTAGTGTAGTTAAGGTTAATAGAATTATGTTAGTAGGAAATGTTAAACAAAACCCAAAACAAACATAATTATTTATTTACTTTTACGCAACCGATTGCTTAATTAATTTTAATATATATTACAATAACCTCAATTATTCAATCTATAATTGGTAGAATATTTAAATTATAGAGTTTTAATGTCAATATTTAGAAATAATAATCAAGATATTCTTTCTTGTGCAATTTATTGCATAACTTTGTTGTAACTCAAATTAATGACCACATTGTATAAAAAAATAACTATTTATGATTTGGCGAAAGATTTAAACCTCTCGCCCGCCACCATAAGTAGAAGTTTGAACAATCATCCGTCGATTAGCTCAAAGACCAAGCAGAAGGTCATTTCCTATGCACAATCATCAGGATACCGAATTAATAAATTTGCGGCCAATTTAAGCAAGCAAAAATCGAATACCATAGGCGTTATAGTTCCAAAGCTTAACTCTTATTTTATGTCGACGGTACTTTCCGGTATTGAGAAAGTAGCGAATGAGCATGGATACAACCTGATCATTAGCCAATCTTTGGAATCGCAGGAAAAGGAAAAACTGAATGCCCGAACCCTTTATGATAGCGGCGTCGACGCCCTAATGGTCTCTTTGGCCTACGAGACTTCAAGTTATGACCACTTCAAGACCTTTTGTGATAGGAAAATTCCGCTTTTGTTTTTTGATCGTGTGCATCAGGTTGAAACTTGCCCGACCATTTTAATAGATAACCGGCAAGCGGGTTTTGATGCTACCCAGCACTTGATACAACAAGGGTGCAAGAACATCCTTTTTGTTGGAGGTAATCTAAAGCGTAACGTATACAATGACCGTTTCAGTGGGTTTAAGGATGCATTATCGGAATATGGATTTCAGTTTAAACCTGATCACCTACTGCAAACGAATCTGGATCCAAAAGAAATCGATCAGGTCATTCAACATATAGACCGTGCCAAGAAGAAATTTGACGGTATTTTTGTTTCGAACGACAGCATGGCGGTAGCTTGTATTAAGGCCTTGAGTAAATATGGGCACAAAATACCGGAAGAGGTGAAGATCATCGGGTTTAACAACGACCCCATTTCCGAAATAATAAGTCCTGATTTAAGCACCATCGATTACCCTGGCTATGAATTGGGGGTATTGGCAGGCCAAAGCATTATAAATCACCTAAAGGGCAACATCAACATACAATCTGCAGAATCCATTCTTTTAAAACATCAATTGATCATTAGAGAATCTACATCAAACTAAGCTATGTCATGAAAATCAATTCACATTATATTGTAGCGGCCATTATACTTCTTTTTTCACAAAGTACTTTGTGCCAAAGTTTGGATGAATTAAAAATCAGCCCTGAATGGCTCACCAAAATAGAAAGTCTTGCCCCCTCTGCACCTACGGTCAAGAATATGAAAAAAAAGAGGATTTTGGTTTTCTCGAAGGCTACCGGATTTGCACATTGGACCATTCCTCATAATGTGGAAATGTTAAAGATACTTGCCAAAAAATCGAATGTATTTGAAATTAATGTGGGTTATGACATTGGCAATTTTGAGAAAAAAAATCTTGAGGCCTACGATGCTGTCATTCTTAATAATTGCAACCCGAAAGGACCGGGCCGCGACCTTTTTACTGACCTACTTCAGGAAAATACTTCTTTGTCAGAAGTAACAATTGCCGAGCAAGCATCGCAATACGAAAAGAATTTATTGAATTATGTATCAAAGGGCGGAGGCCTAATGATATTGCACGGAGCCATAGTGGTCCAAAACAATTCTTCTGAGTTCAGCGCAATGACGGGGGCGAGCTTTGACTACCATCCGAAGCAACAGAAAATGCACCTAAAAGAGGTCGACAAAAGCCATCCTTTGGTCCAGGCTTTCAAAGGCGATGGTTTTATACATGTTGACGAGCCTTATTTCTTCAAGAACGCTTATTTTGATTACAACTTCAGGCCTTTGCTCTATATCGAAGTCGATAAGCTTGAAGACGTTAAACATGAAGTCAAAAGTAACATCAACTACGTTTCTTGGATAAAAAAGCATGGAAAAGGAAGGGTTTTCTACAGCTCTCCCTCACACAATGCCCAAAGTTTAGAAGATGCCAATTTTTTGCGGTTTCTCTTGGACGGAATGCAATATGTAGTGGGGGACTTGAAATGCGATGATTCGCCGATAGGAAAACCCGAGTAAACAAAACACCGTGGCTCCACCAAGCAGGGCTTATGTTTTGCCCATAAAAATTGATTGCAGCGAACAGTGAAATACGCTTTACCGAGAATATCTCTTCTTGATCAACATGAAAAAATATTCACCCTTATTTGTTATTCTACTTGTGTTGATAGGCTGCCACTCAAAGCAAGTAAATGATTCAAAATCTCTGCTGTCCTAAACCTTTTAACAGGGCATAGTAGTAATTATAGTCTTCTGAACATTAGCCGGAGAACAGACTAAAAATATAGAGTTATTGAATATAAAGTTCAAATAAACGATGAGTTATGACACATTGTAGGCAAACAAAATCAAATTAAAAGTTCCAATTATGCATTCCATTTTCAATGGGGTAAATCTAAGTAATTCATTAGGTCATGGTGCGAATAATAACTATATTGCACCATAAACTATTATTTTATGCAAACTATTAGAAAGTCAATAACATTTACGGACCAACAGGATAGCTGGATAAAGCTTAGGGTTGAAAAAGGTGATTTCACTAACGATAGTGAATACATCCGTGAATTGGTAAGAAAGGACCAAGCGGAGAATATGAAACTTTTAGAATTGAAACAAGCCATTGATGAGGGACTGCAAAGCGGTAGAAGCGCCCTAAAAATTCGCGATATAATCAAGAAGGTGGATAATGGGGAACTATAATTTATCCGCTAGAGCTCAATTTGATATTGTTGGTATATATAAGTACGGCATGAAATTTTTTGGCTCACAGCAGGCTTTAAATTATTTGACTCAATTAGAAAGTTTTTTGGAAGAATTAGCCGAGCGTCCTGAATTGGCTAGGGATGCTTCTCCAATAGCCAATGGTTTGAAATTTTACAATTTCAAAGGTCATGTTATCTATTATTCATTTGATGATCATGAGGAAATATTCGTAGTTAGGATACTCGGCAAACGAATGAATTTTGAAGAGCATCTATAAAGTTCAAATAAAGGATGAGATTATTATTTCTATTTATCACATTTTTCCTTTTGGCATCCAGATCATGGAGTCAAGTAAAAATGGATATTACTTTGACTAACGGAGATATAAAAACTGGAATGTTTAGGGTGAAGGATAACACCCTAGGTTATGCTACTAAAACAAAAATCATATCGCAAAAGACCAAGCAGAAATATCGTTTAAAGGATATTCGGAGTTTAGTTATGTATGTAGATGACGACAAGGTGCAGTACTAGGTCATACGTGTTAAAAAGTATTTTGACTCCTCAAAAACGGAATATTGAGCATGGTAAGGCCGTTTGAAGTTGGGGGTTTAATGTTGTTGGCAGTATATATCGAGACTTTAAAAAAATATAGAAAGACACTACGTTGTTCTAGGGTATTCAGGTATTTTTTAGGTAATCGGTTCATTTAAATCCTACTTTTAATTATTTACTTCTTACATATAACTTAGGTTTTAATATTTATTTTTATAGAAAATTGACTATAAAAATGACCATCCTATCTACCTATGAACTACATTAAGGAGTATGCCCATATAGGCTTCAGGGTTGCCTATTCCTTGCAGAGAAACCTACCTGATACCATTGCGTTCGCCGCTTTGCCCTACGAACAATTTACCCGTACAGAATTGGATGATTTTCCAAATACCTATCTTATTTACGGTAAAGTAGCCGAGTCGGGCGATCTATGCATAGGGTTTAAAGGCTTCAGCTTTTTGATGACGATGGATTTTCATTCTAGGTTAGGCTTGCTCTACGAAATAATTTTGAGGGAGCATAAGAGCATTTCGGGTAAAAAATAACTTTCGGTCATCTTATCGTACTACCACTGAAGTATATAACAGTGAACTTTTTCAACAAATAGTAAGCGTTGTTGTCAAAAAACTACATGGTCAAGTGGACCAGACCGATTCAAGAAAGTAGCAGCCTTACTCAATGGGGCCCGAGGTGCCCCAATCTTTTTAACTTGCCATTCATATGTTAAAAAAAGCTACCGTTCGTCGAAATAAGTGGGTAGTTCATATCCCGTAAGAATAACGAGCACGTACATAAATCAGTCCCCAAAGACTACCGTTTATCGAAAAAAAGGCCGTTTCATCGATTTTAAGTCGATTTGAAACATTTTTAGGCCGCCCCAATTTTTTGTTCGAAAATTTTAACCTAATCTGCGTATGAATTGCTGCTGCATTAAAGTCGCTCGGATGACCTACCTGTTTTTTACCCTAATTCTTAGTTTATCCTGTAACCATGATTCGGATCTTTTAGCCGATTACATTCGTTCCGATGCGTCAATTACCGATCATACCCTCGCGAACGACTTTTTCATTGTACCGCCTGGCCGACCTACTGTGCTAGATGTATTGTTGAACGATGGCTATGAAACGAACGAAGTCGTTAAGATCATTGAAACTTCAACCCCCGAGAATGGGTCGGTCGAAATCAATACCGATAATTCGATAACCTATACCCCGCCCACCGTAAGCCAAACGGGGCAAGGCGTACAGACGGAGCAAGCCCCGCAACCAGAACAAACGCCCAATACCATAGCGGCAACATCAACCGAAGCTAGCATTAGCGATACCTTCACCTATACGACCGAAGTGGTGGGTGAAGATGAGACCGTCATCTTAGAAACCGGCAGCGTAGAAATCATCATAGCAACCCAGGAGGATAACGATCTCGAGGGGGTGCCCACGCAAGAGGCCGCAAATACCGGTAACACTACCGAAGCACCGGCGGCCAGTTCCCCAAGTACCGATGGATCGATTTCTGCCAAACTCCTGTTCAAATCAGGTTTTGACGGTATAAGCCTAAGCTCGCCAACAGACGGCTATCAATATCTTCAAGGTACTGATAGTAAAACCGGATATGGTTGGCCTATAGCTATTCTAGGATCCGATTTTGCCGGTATCCATAGGGTAAATGACGATGGAGGCCCTGCAATTGACAATAGGATAGAAACGGTAGCAGGACCGTCTGGAAGCCAATCCGCGGCATTATTTCAACGTGTCAACTACGATGTTCAGGTTACCCAAACACCCTACCAGATCAATAATATCAAGCAGAACCCAAAAGAACTCTATATGAGTTACTGGATGAAAACGGATGATACCTCGGTAAAGGGAATAGACAAATGGAGAGCGATATGGGAATATAAAACCGATAACTACGCCTCAAATAAAAACGGATTTCGAATGATCGCTTTTATGGCGACCGATTATGAGGGCAAGCCATATTGGTTGTTTCAGGGTGACACGAGTCCGCAAGACCCCGTCTGGCAAAAACAGAACAGAACGGTGCCGTTACTCATGAACGAATGGTTCAAGGTAGAGTACCATATCAAATGGAGCGATGGCGCCGACGGATACGCTTCGATGAGGGTGAACGGACATTTGATAGGCGAGCATTACGGGGCGACCACCTCGAATTCAGATGATCTTGACTTTATCATGTTAACCCAGGTATACGGCAATTCATACCCCATGCACCAATGGGTAGACGATATTGAGATCTGGGATGGTATTCCGCCCCGATGAAAATTCTTTAGGCCACACTTTTTGGCATTCAGGTTTCGAGTGCTGAAATTCCTTTCAAAACTTGTTGTTGCCCATGGAACTCCATGGCAGCCATCAAACGAAACCAAGGTGGCAATCGTTTTTTTTTATACTTTTAAACAAGAATTGCCTTTAGGGCCCATCTTTGGCAATGGTTTTCCTGATCTAGGTTTTTGTTAGCCTCAAAGATGCGAAAATCATTATCTACATGGCTACGATTCCAAGCCCAATATGAGCACGACTAAAGCTTTAGTACGTCAACCCGGCTTTAATCGTGCTAAAGTTCTTAAAACTTGAAAATGAAAAAAAGAATCGTTTTATTGGTATTCTTGGCACTTTTGTTGAATTCATGCAAGAAGAACGACAATGGCCCCGTAGATACCCTCAACCAGAACCCAAAACTATTGTTCAGTTCTGGCTTTGAAAACAACACGGTTTTTAGCGATCCTGCGAGCAGCGAAGAAATTACCAAATATTCTGACTATAAGATTTTAAAGGGAACCGACAATAGTACAGGGTTTTCATGGCCGATCAACATATTGGGTTCCGATTTTGGCGGGCTGCATTATATTGATGATGATTTTGGATTTGCCGTAGAGAGTAAGATCGCAACACTAAGCGGCCGGGATGGTCAGGAAACCTCAGCTTTGTACCAACGTTTAAATTATGATATCGGGGTTACGCAATTGCCTTACCAGATCAACAATATTAAAGAAAACCCTAAGGAGCTTTATATGAGTTATTGGATGAAAACCGATTCCACTTCGGTAGATGGCAACCTTAGTTGGCGTGCCTTATGGGAGTACAAGACCAAAAACTACAATGACAATACCGACGAAGGTTTTCGAATGATCTCCTTCATGGCCACCGATGATAATGGTAGGCCACATTGGTTGTTTCAGGGCGATTTGAACCCATTGAGGCCTATTTGGCAAAAACGGAATTATAATGTGCCGCTCGTTCGCAACGAATGGTTCAAGGTAGAATATTATATTATTTGGAGCGATGGCCAGGATGGGTACGCTTCAATGAAAGTGAACGGCCAATTGATCGCAGAACACCATGGGCCTACCACGGCGAATTCAGATCCCATGGATTTTATCTTGTTGACCCAGATTTATGGCAACACCTACCCCATGTACCAGTATATTGACGACATAGAAATCTGGAATGGCCTCCCCAGACCCGAAATGCAGTAACTTAGAGGATTCATCTTTAATAGCCTACAAGAACTTGACGATTGCGAAAAAGGCTAACCCACCACTTTCCTTATGCCCCCTTAAGATCTAGAGGATGGCCTATTTTTTTCTTTTGTACGCGGCATCGAAAACAAAAAGGCCGTATTTCTGATGTACATGATGCATGGCAATCAACTTTTCATCAAAATCTGGTTTGATCACTTGTACCGTTTTTTCGACATATTCTTCAAGTGTCAGTTTTTCGATCTTATTGATGTTAAGCGCACGACCATAAATACCATCTTCATTTCGTTGCGATGGCCTGTAGATTTGACCTTCATATTCAAAGATTTCGCCACCATTTCGCGCTATTCGAGCATCTATCATCACCGGGTTCTGTTCATGGGGCTGCAAGTTGTCCAACAATATGGAGTCCGTTTTATAGATGAACAATTCGCTGTTCATCGGTGCTGTTGGTGCGGCCTGCTTATTTATAAACAACCATTTTTGACTTTGCTTGTCGGTATAGAAGAATGCATCCGCTACCATTTCTCCGTCGAAAGCCGTGGTGTGCAATTGCCATTGGGTGGGAAAATCAATCGCTTTGTATATTTCCAAGCGTTTGTTTTCAGAAGTTTCCGGCATTAAGAAGATCTCACCATCTTCCTCAAAAATATACGGAAAAGACAAGTGGTAATCCAACTCCAAAACATCCATTACATCAACGATATGATTTCCCTGGATCACCCCACAAGAAACTCTGCCCCTATTCTTGATGTAACAGTATTTCTCGAAGAAAACGTAGTCAATACCCTTGTGCTGAAAAATAAAAGGGTCTGCCCAGAATTCGTCTTTGGGTAATGGTACAGGTACTATGGACAGGGGGGCTGCAGCTAAAAAATTGCCCTTACCAACGAAAAGCGACCATCGCTCGGGGCGTACCCCGAAAAACCTATTCAGTATTTTTGTTTTGACCTTATCCCATAAACCGCTGTAAAAACGATAGAGATACTTTATGACAGAAAAAATAGTGGGTGATTTCCTTGCCTGGATCATCAAAACGCCTGCATCGACAGCATCAAGCCCTCTTCCCCTTAATTTTTTAAGATTCTTGAAAAGCACAGAAACCGCACCCTCTTCGACCATAAACCTTGATTCGGTCATAGACCAATCCCTATTAAAAAAAGCGGTATCCAAAACAAGATGTTGCCCCTTGTCATGATTCAATTTTAGAAGGGTAAACCCAACGACGGGTGCTTTGGTCAGTACTTCCCAAAAGCCTATTGGCCCAGCGTAGGGCAAAAGATGGTCTCTATGTAAAAAATCCCAGACCCCATAGCTAGAGGCGCTTAAAATTCCTCCAGAAAGGCTACCAAAACCTAGTTTTACAATAACATCTAAATTTTGGGCTTGCACCTTTTGCAGGTCTTCGGTACTAAAAGTATCGTACTGACCTTGTTTCATCGGCCTTATCTTTATGGTAGCGATACCATTTAAGGCCTCAAGTACCAAGCTTGGTGAAGCTGATGGTACCTCGTTGAAAAGTACTCTTGTTTCAAAGAACAATTGCAATTTGAGCAACAGCCTACCCCTACCAAATTCAGAAAAGAACGGGGCGATGCGGCTTCGGAATGACAGTTTACCCGCTCTTTGTTTACTGCCCGCATCTTGAATCAACAGGGCCAGTTCAAGATCGGGGTCATTGAGAATACCCTTGATGATGCGTAAATGCCAGTTTGGCATTACACTTAAATCGTTCATTAAGATGCCTATCTTTATTTTCAAACTGGGTACTTTAAGTTAAGTGCTGTTTGTCGGGCACTAAAAATGGTTTAAATCAGTACTGAAACATTCCTTTTTTACTTAAGAGCTGGTTTAAAACATCATTAGGTGTGGTGAATGGAGCCCCATCAAAACTGCATTCATTGTTGATCGGGCAAAAGCCAATACCTATGGCATATGGCCCATGTTTACCTACAATAGGTTCAACCCATTAAAAAAACGGTCCGGTTTTTTCATTAAGATAACAACCTACATCAAATTGATTACGTGAAGCACCAACAACCGACGGCACTTGGCAATGTTAAATTAAAACGCATTAAAATAAATGAAAGCAAACCGCATTGGCAAGATTCGAATTGAACTCAAAAAAGGTACTAGGCAGACTTCTTCAAGTCAACATGCTTAGCTTTACTTCGCTTGTACCATGGCTTGTTACCTTCACTGTTAGAATAACCATAACCATAACCGTAATTATAGTCGGCACCGTTACCAGAGCCAACGGCATTGAGTATATAGGCCATATTATGAAGCTTTTTGCTATTGCTTAGTCCTTTCGAAAATTCCAACACCTTTTTATCGGTAAGGCCTGATCGAACAGCGAACAGGGTAACATCGGCATATTTGGCGATGAGCAAGGTATCGGTCACCAACATGGTAGGGGCGGTATCAACGATCACATAATCAAATTCTTTTTTGGCCCTGTCCATAAATTCTGCAAATCGCTTGCTTGACAAGATTACGGGCGCATTCGCCGGTATCGAACCGCTTAGATATACTTTGTGCGAGGCGTTCTTCCCAAAGCCATCATTAATGCAATCGTAAAAATCCAACCTGTGATCCATCAAATAATCAGACAGACCAGCGGTGTTCTTGTCTAGTTTGAAATACGTATGTAGCTGAGGATTTCGCAGATCGGCGCCGACCAGTAATACCCGTTTTCCCATGCTCGCATATGCCAAAGATAGGTTCAACGCCATCAGGGTCTTTCCTTCTTCCTTTACGGCCGAAGTCATGAACACCACTTTACCGAGGTTCGGTACTTTAGGTTCAATGAGATAGTCTACATTGGTACTCAATATCCTGAACGATTCGGCAAGTATAGAACGATCATTGACATCTGCAAAACTCTTTTCGTTCTTAAAATAGGGGATCTCGATCAACACCGGTACTTTGGGGTTGAGGTTTTCAATATCGGTACGGTCGTGTACTTTGGTATCAACGGCAAATCGTACAAACAATACCGATAAAGGTATGAGTAGCCCCAGCAATAGGGATAAAGGATAAATTATCACCTTTTTGGGCCATAAAGGTTTGATACTTGTCAAACCATAGTCGATAACTTTTACAGAGGGCGGAATAGCCGCATAATTAATGGCAGCTTCTTCCCTTTTCTTGAGTAACAATAAGTAGAGATTTTCTTTTATACTCTGCTGTCGCTCAATGGAACGCAATAATTTTTCCTGCTCTGGAAGTCTTGAGAACATATCTCCGGCACGGTTGCGTTCTTGGCCTAGTTTTCGTAACGACAGGTTCAATTGCGATTGATACACGTTTACGGTGTTCAAAATGTTCAGTTTACCTAGTTCCAACTGCTCAGATAGGCCTTTGATCTTCGGATGCGCAACACCGACCGATGTTATCAGTTTCTGTCGCTCCCTGGCCACTTCATTATACTTTGAAACCATTTCGTTAAGACCTGAATTCGATAAACCAATATCGGCCGGAAGCAGGTCATAGTCACTTTCCTTGGCAACCGTCTCTTTCAATAGTTTTGATAGGGATGCCTGCGTTTCCAATTGAAGTACCTGTTGCTCGGCCTGAGATTTTCTTTGCAAACTCATACCGGCATCTGATTCTATATACGAAAGGTTGCCAGCCTGTTTGAAGTCTTTTTTACCTTCTTCTATGGAATCGAGCTCTTGAGCCAGGTAAATAAATCGCTTGTCAATGACCTCAAGCGTTCTTTTCGATACCAATTGCCTATCGACAATACCATCTTTATCGAAATTAATAATTATGGCGTTCAATATTGCTTCTGACTTTTCCCTACTCGGGCCGGTCAACGATAAGTTGAGTATATCACTTTCCTTTTCTGAGGTAGTAATGTTAAGAGCTTCGGCCAATGCTAGTGTGACGTTCTTTAATTTCGATAGTTTTATCTTATACTTGACATTGGCATAGTCTGATAGAATCGTATTCTCTGCAAGTTCAATGTGGAAGGGGAGCTTACCAAGCGATGTGCCTGATTTAGCGTAAGGCACAATGTAGCTGACGCCTTTTTCATCCTCTATATTAAAGCCGGTGGAACTAAATTCCAAGGTATACACCAAAGGTTTTTCTATAAGGTCATCTGAAATATTCTTAGAAACAACGAATGGTGGGTTCCAAATTTCATCATAGAAAAAGCTGCCCATTTTATAATAACTCACGTCAAGACGCAACTCACTCGCTGCGGTATTGAGCAAACGAAAAGACTTCAGTACCTCAACATGATTCTCCAAATTAAGTCTGATGTTACGGTTGACCACCGCTTGTGCATCTGATATAACCTTTGAATCAACAGTGTCGTCTAAAATCTTAATTTTGGCCACTGTTTTGTAAGTAACAGGGGCAAATGCCGAATAAAGCACCCCGGCAACCAAAAAGAAAATAATAGAACCTACAAACCAAGGCCAGTATCGAAGGTACTTCGACACTACGTCTTTCAGCGCAATCGGTTTATCGTCGTCTTGAAAATCAAGTACATAGGGTTTTTCTTTCATGGTATTCAATTGCGAGTTATCACTTTTTTAGCATTAGCATGAGATAGCTTAAAATTACCTAGCCAATGCAACTGCCAAACGGCAAGTATTTACGGGTTACGAATTTCTGTCAGCGCGCCGTTTACGCAGCTTTGAAAATGCTGCAAAAAGTACGCTTCTAACCTTCAAAATTAATCATTAATAAGGTGCCGAAGCCTCATATATCGTTGAAGCCTAATATTTTATCGACAATACGTGGAGCGGTACCACCATCCCACAGGTAAGGAATTCTACCCGTCTTCCACTTTCCTGAAAGCAGTTTTTCCATAGCCGGCCTAATCGCCTTAGGATCCGTTCCCAACAGCTCATTGGTACCCTCGGTTATGGTTTCAGGGCGCTCGGTATTATTGCGCAAGGTCATACAGGGTATGCCCATTACGGTAGTTTCTTCTGTGATCCCACCAGAATCTGTGATCACCGCTTTAGATCGTTCAACCAAGTAATTGAACTCTAAATAACCCAAAGGTTCGATCATATGTAGCCGCTGATGACCGATGTTCAGATTCTCTAGAATTTTCGCCGTACGCGGATGCACCGGAAATACCAAGGGCAACTCTTCAGAATGTGCTATTATTTCATCTAGCAATGCCTTTAATTGAGATTCTTGATCCACGTTCGCCGGGCGATGCAAGGTCATTACGAGATAGTTTTTCTCCTCTAGCCGAAGTTGCTCCCATACGGCCGGTTTCTTAAACCGCGGACGTTGCTTTAAAAGCGTATCGATCATCGTATTGCCCACATAGAAAATTTGCTCTTCCTGCACGCCACCTCGCCTTAAATTAGCATTCGCTACTTCTGAGGTGGTAAAAAAGTAGTTGGTAATGGCATCGGTGACCAAGCGGTTGATTTCTTCCGGCATCGTCCAATCGTTCGAACGAATACCACCTTCTACATGTGCCACTTTGGTATGAAGCTTTTGAGCCACGATCGCGCAGGCCATGGTAGAGGTTACATCGCCAACAACCAGAACAAGATCTGTCGGATTTGCCAAAAGCTCTTTTTCAAACCCGACCATTATGGCAGCGGTCTGCTCGGCCTGGGTTCCACCACCTGCCCCTAAATTTGTGTTGGGCTCCGGAATTTCAAGTTCTTCGAAAAAGTCGCCCGACATCTTCTTATCGTAATGCTGGCCGGTATGCACCAATCGATAGGAAATTTCCCGGCCCATTTGCTGGGCAGCATGAATGGCATGAATGATCGGGGCGATTTTCATAAAATTCGGGCGCGCACCAGCAATAAGGGTCACTTTTTTCATATAGGTTAGTGTTTAGTCTAATCGTACGGTAGGAACACCATTCCAGTCAACCAAATCCATTGCTTGGTCCAAATCGATAAAATCGAAATCGTCAAGCCATTTCTTAAGCTTGGGTTCGCAATTTTTTAGGCCTACATAAGACTTAAAACGTCTAATGGCCGATAGGTCTTCAATTAAAGGTTGGTTGTAATCAAAATCTCTTGGGTGGAAATAGCTCATTACGTAATCTGATTTCTTGGTACATATTTTAATGAAATCATAGGGAAACAACCTGAAATAGCCGCCTCCGGAAAAGATAAGTTGATTACCCAAAAAGCGGTGTGTATTTATAGGGAACTCTTTTAGGGTTACCCCGTTGTACGCCACTAGTGACGGTTCGGCGACACTATACTCAGGAAGCCCACCATGGGCCCTACTGGCCGGACATACCGACGAATCGACCGTAATACCCAGTTCGTACAGTACCTCGAAAGCCCATTTATTCTCTTCGGTAATAGAGAAACCAGGTGCCCTAAAGGCACGTACCTTTTGGCCCGATATATCTTCTAAGGTCTTGATCGACTTTTCTACATCTTTAAAAAATGTAGTTCGGTCCTGCTCGTACACCAGTTGATGCAAATGGGTATGACTGCCAATTTCATAGCCCCTATCAGCAATTTCACGAACAATCTCAGGGTATTTTTCAGCGATCCAGCCGACTACAAAAAAAGTGGCCCTAACGTTACCATGATCCATAATCTCGAAGATCGTTCGCATGTTCTGGTGTATTCGCGACTCATAGGTACACCATTGCTGCGTCGTTCTGGTTGATTTATGATCTAGAATATGAAACCATTCTTCAATGTCAAATGTTAAAATATGCATTCCTTTTCGTTCTATCTTTCTATCGTTGTCAGTAAAGATACTTTGAAATGATATGACCGAAAAAAACTGAGGTCTTTAATGGTTGAAGCCTCCATATTTTCGTTAAAAAGCCAAATTCACGTATCGATTTTCCCACGGGTTCCGAATAATTGAAATAGAGTGGGAGCTCAATGGGGTTCCATTGTTTTTTGAAGTGATGGTTGTTACTGTCTATTGTAGACCGTCCAAAAGAAAAATAACGATGTTTTTTGGCAATTGAATTTTTTGCCATGGCCCAACAGATCAGGCTGTGTACATTGTTCTTATCATAGGCGTCTGCGGTCGCCGACCAGCAAACTTCGTTAAACCCGAGATACGATAAACACATACCGGCCGCAATGGCTTTGTTTCCATCATAAAGGGCGGTTACTGAAGCTTCGCCGAATTCGTAATCGGTCAAGAGGTTTTTAAAAAAAACCTTACCTACGGGCGGTGACCCGAAAGCCAACATCTTAAGGGCGTAAATGCGATAAAAATCATCTAAAAGCTCTAGTCCGCCATGTACAACACGATAATTCAGTTTCTCGGCCTTGCGTATTTTTGTCCGCAATTTTGGTTTTAGCGACAACAATTGTTCTTCTTCGTTTGCCTCTACCTTAAGAACGCAACTGATCTTGTTGCTTTGAACATGATCGGATAATTTCGAGAAGCTTCTGATTTCGAATCTTTGGCCGGCTAGAAGTGCGGGCAGGTCGACATCACTTTGTAAATCGGTGTCGAAAATCGGACCCCCGTAAGAAAAATGGGGAATGGATACTAGCTTCTTCCTAAAAGAAACCGCGGGTAGTACCCCGATGATCTTTTTATCCTCAAGAATCAGCATATTCTCATCTCTGTACCCAAAAGTTTTGGCTAAAATGGCCGCCAAACAAGGGTTATGCGCCATGGTGACCAGTTGGGTTGCCTGCTGGTCCTCTAAAAATTGGGTCCAGCTTCGGTTATCGTTAGATTTTAAAAATTGAATCATGGTTTTCTAAAATTATAGCATTCAAACCGTACAGCAATAGGTAGGATCGAAATCAAAAAAGGGAGGTATTGAAGTTTTACAACATACGTTCTGTTTCTGCAAACAACCGCACAAACTAATACAACCGCATTGTACTTGTTATCACTACAGTCTATTAAACATCAAATCAATAAAAAACGGAATCAGCCTTACATCGCGCATAACACGGCGTGGATTCTGTAATACGCGATATACGCCTTCCAAGTTGTGGTCTATCCACCATTTTGGGGCCCGTTTTACTACGTCTGTATAAACATCAAAACTACCTCCAAGGCCTTGGTAAACTGCGCCATGTCTTTTACACATTTCTTCCATCAACAGTTCTTGCCTTGGCGAACCCATAGCCACGAATACCACGTCAGGTTTCCTTTCAACGATATCATCGATCAGGGCCCGACGTTCGGCATCATCTTTCAAATACCCATTTCGATAATTGAGAATATCGATTTCAGGAAATTCTATTTTCAAACGCTTGACGGTTTCAGTGATGGTTTCATCTTTTCCACCTACCAAATAAAACGTTTTTGTCTTGTGATACGCCTTTACAATATCAAGCCATAGTTCGCACCCCGGAATACGGTCTATATTCGAGTATCCTTTCCTTTTAAGTGCCCACACCGCCCCGATACCATCAGAATAGCCGAGGTTTCTGTTGATAATACTTCGGGTCTCATCCGTTGCATGGAATATTTTTTCGGCGTTCACCGCCACTAAAATACTTTTTTGCGCAAATGCATATTCCATTAATTGCTGTCGCGATTCAGGTACATAAACCTTAACCCCATTGAGTATTTCAGAGATCATTGCTTTTAGAAAATTTGGTGTCCATAAAACCTATAGTTCTGTTATAGTTGCTCACCAAGCCAATAATATATGCCGAGCAAAAGAAAGATTTGCTTTTCCTTATTAAAACCCTGGGCGTGACTTTTCAATATTTCGGTGATGTATCTTTGGTCGAAGACTTTTGCAATTTCCGAATCTGCGGAAAGTAGCATGTCCTCTACAATATTCATTTCTTCGCGAAACCACTTATTGGTGGGTGATTGAAATCCTTTTTTCGGTCGGTTGATGATACTATCGGGTAAAATGGTCTTGGCAAATTCTTTATGGATGATCTTCCCGCCCTTCATATTCAACTTTAGTTCAAGGGGAAGTGATTCCATAAATCTGACCAGTTGAAGATCCAGCATCGGCACCCTGCATTCAATCGAAAAATTCATGGTGATCTTATCGGTATAGTTCAAGAGGTCGTCGGCAAGGTTCATGCGGGTATCAATGGCCATCATTTTTTCTGCAGGATGCTGCCTGGAACCACAATCGAGTAGGCCATGGAAATAAGCTACACCCTGTTCGCTATAGGTATCGTTTACCGAGATCAGTCTTTTAATCTCATCGGAAGAGAATATCTCATAAACCGATAAAAACCGATCCAGCTCGTTGACAATGCCAACTGCCTTTGCACCCCGTAGCAACTGTTCTTTCTTTCCTGCGAAAACCCGGGCTACCGGTCTTACCATACCTCGAAAAAGAGGCGGTATCTTTTCGCGTATCACTTCAGACCTATACCGCGTATACCCCCCCAAAGGTTCATCAGCGCCCTGCCCAGTTAGTACTACCTTAACCTGCTGTGCCGCGAGCTCGGCCAAATAATACATAGGTATCATTGAGGTGGTGGCCAAGGGTTCCTCTACAATACGTGAGCACTCTTTTATCAATGTTAAAAAATCGGAAAATGTAATCTTCTTCACATAATGATCCAAGCCCAGAAGGGTAGCCGTTTCTTCAGCATCCTTAATTTCATCTTCCTCAAAATCGCCTTCAAAGCCTATCGTAAATGCCTTCAACTTGCCAGGGTAATGTTTTTTTGCCAAAGAGGCGATGATCGCCGAATCAATGCCCCCACTTAATAAGACACCCACTTCAACATCGGAAAGCAGTTGTCTTTTGACCGCGTTTTCAAGCTGAGAACCATACTCTTGAATCAGAACATTAGCGGCATCATTGCGCACTTTTGGCAAGGCACCGGCATAATAACATGGGCTGCATGATAGGGTCTTGGAGTTCAGGTCGAACGACAGGTAATGCCCAGGTATGACCTTCTTTATTTCACTGTGCAAGGTTTCGGGCGAGGCGTTATATCGAAGCCTTAAAAGACTCGCCAGCGCACCGACATTCATTGTGGTTTGGTTCAAAAGTGCCCTTATAGGCCTGAGCTCAGAGGCAAAAATCAGGTTAGCACCATTTTCAGCATAGTAAAGTGGTTTCACGCCGAACGGATCCCTGGCCAAGACTAATTTTTTATTCTTTTTATCTAAAAAGGCAATGGCAAAAATTCCGTTGAAATCTCGTATTCCATCAACTCCGAAATGTATTAGGTAATGAAGAATGGTCTCGGTATCAGAATGACCGTTGAATAGGATCCCCTTTGGAAGCTTCGCCCGAAGATCCATGTGATTATAGATTTCGCCATTGAATATGATCGCGAAATCGGTACACGGTGAGATCATGGGTTGGTGCCCTGCCGGCGAGAGGTCAATGATAGACAGGCGTCTTTGGCCTAAACAAACTTGATGGTCATTCACCCAAAATGATTCTATGCCGAAGTCATCGGGGCCACGATGGGCTATTTCCGATAGAACCTCTTCGCCAAATTCTCTATTTATGGTGCCTAGAACTCCGCACATACCGATGTCTATAAACTCTTTTTAACTATTATAAGACCACTATCACGATGCTACCTGATCACGAAAAACGTCGGGTACCAATTGAATGTCAAATTCGTATGCATTGAACCGATTTGACCGGACTTCAAATGAACTTGTATTTCAAGGATGATTATTAGGTCAAGGATGGGCTAAATTAGCCACATCATAATGCGCGCACGAATAAAAACGACCAAAGCCATTATATATCGTCATCGGTGGTAATCGTTCAACCTAAAAAGCAATCAACCATCATTCAACAATGATTAAAGAACCACAACTTTATCAAAAAAAACTCCTCTCAGTATTAATCATATCATACCCCGCTTCGCTTTCAGCTCGGCCGAAAGCGCATATAAATAGGGCATTACGGCCCACCTCAAGGTATTCTTGTTACGCTTCAAATGAAACAGGTCAATAACGGAATATATGGCGTTACCAACTATGAAATTTTTTTTGCTAGCGTCCAATAGGATGGCTGAAAGGGCCTTATCACCCAGCAATACACTTAGATGTAACATTTCGGCATTATCGTACAGATCGAATTTTACCAGGGAAGGTTTGTTGCTCAGTGTAAACCTTTTGAACAATTTGTGCTCTGCGTTATAAAAGTTATTCTTGACGTAACTGTAACCGGTTTCAACCACACTTTCTGAACCGACCAGCGAAACTAGTTGATCCGCCTTAAAAATGTTCTTTAAAATGAAACAAGAGTGAAAGCAATCGATAAAAGAACCCTGGTTATCGGGCTCGTACAACCACGAACCATTTTGCAGTTGCTTGTCGGAGACGAAATTATATAGCTTTTGCACCTTACCCCGAATATAGTTCTCCCTTTCGGGAATATACCTTGAGAAAATAGCGTAGGCATATAGGGCATATGAAACCGCATTGGTTATCAACCGATCTTTACTGGGGCCATAAGACGTTGCCATAGAGCGTTCATCTTCGAACATAACCTGTATATCATTTTCGAAAAACCCATAAATACGCTCCACATACTTCACGTAACCCAGGTCCCCTGAAAGTTCAATGTAGTTATGTATTGCCTCCAAGGCATAAGGTGTATGGGTACTAAAGGGTGTATTCTCATCATAATCTAGTCCGTCACCCGCGGCCCACTTGAAGCCTAAACCCCAACAAAGACCTGAATAATTGTTGCATGAATTGGCTATCAACCAATCGATATGCTTTTTGGCAAACTTCAGGTCTTGAGCGTTGCCGGTGGCGCCGTACAAATTCAATAGGGTAAGCGCCGCAGTGGCCCGCACCGTGGGGTACTCTTTCTTTTTATAATACCGTCTACCTTTATTATTCAAAAAATAATCCCATATCGTAAGGGAGGCCGCGGGTAGGATGCCCAAGATTTTATTTCTATTATATCCTTGTTTAACGCGAATGCCCAGTTCGGTCATCCAAACATCATAGGGATCATAACATTCAAGATTCTCTGTCTTGCAGAAACGCTCTATCAACCCTACCAATTCTCTTGAACCCATGTTATGCTATATACTTAGTTTAATTGGCGATCAGCCTGTAAACCGGCCATTACCTCTTCAAAATGACCATATAATCTCTTGGCAGCTATCTTACTTGTCAGATGTTCTTTAGCAAAATTGTAATTATAGTTGGCCATTCGAACAAGTACCTCATTGTCGGAGAGCATTGCCTCCAATTTCTCCGTTAGATGTTGCGCGTTTCGTGGTATTGTGAAATACCCCATTTTCCCATCATGAAAAAAGTCGGTCAAGCCGCCTACCGCGGTGGTCACGACGGGAAGGCCAAATGCCATTGCCTCCAAAACAGATGTGGGCAAACCCTCGGAGTAACTGGGCAGGCAATAGATGTGGCTATTTTTTAAAAGCTCTATTTTCTCCTTTCCCGCCACATGCCCGGTCATGATGATATTCGCCTTTCCATTCACCAATTTTTCAACGGCATTAAATTCACTTCCATCGCCGGCTATGGTCAGTTCAAGATCGGGAAACTTTATTCTAAGTTTGTCAAAGGCTTCAATGGTTTCAAATATGCCCTTATCTTTGATAAGACGCGATAAAAACAAAAGCTTGACCTTGCCAGATGTATTCGCATTCTCCAATTTTTTATGGAACGAAAAACCTTCAAGCAAGGTCGCGTCCACGTTCGTGGTCTCGACTATAACGTCACCTGAATAGCCCCATTCGACCAGCTTGCTCTTAAATGCGCTTGACAGCACAAAAATTTTTGAAGCTTGGGCAAAGGAAGCAAGGAAAAACTTTTTGTATTTCTGATCGACCTTCCTTTCAAACCCCGCATCCCATCCATGGAAAAAAACGACAAACTTGATTTTCTTCTTTATGAGCTGCTTTGCAAATAGTCCATCCCTGAAAAAACTCCGATAGCCCAATGATGGGTTCAAAACCGCAAGGTCAATATCGCGCTTTATTACCTTGTTCAGATTCCACTGATCTATTAGGGGTCCTAAAACATTTTTGCCATGGCCCCCTATTTCAACGGTTTTTATGCTCAGGTTTTCAAACCTGACGAGTTCTGGAAGTAAGCCATTCCAAAAAGAGCTAACCCCTCCAATGGCCGATAATTTCGGTACCGTAATGATGACATTGCCTTTCATGAGTCTGAACTAGAATTGAGCATCTTAATTTTTTTGCGAATGATATTTTCGAATTCCAATTTAACAAAAACCAATACCATGAACACATCTACTTCAAACCACATACCACCCTGGGTGAGCATCAACGAAACGTATAGAAAAAAGATTGCGATCGCCAGTCGATAAGAAGGGTAGATTCGTCTTTTCCAAATGAACTTAAAGAGTGAGATCAGGTAGCCGATAAAAAATACAATTCCTAGGAGTCCGTTCTGTCCTAATTGGGTAAAAAACTCGTTGTGTGCAAAAACGCGCAACCCTACGGCCTTGTAAATATGATCCACTAGGCCATCATATCCAAAACCAAAAAAGAGCTCAAAAATATTTCCGTTGAACCAAAGATCTACAGAGGCCTTCCAGAACAACAGTCGCCCCGAGCCTGCGGCGGTTTTTTGTCCGTTACGGATATCGAATATTCTATTGTAAAAAGATTCGCTCGTTTCCAACAGGTACATAAAACCAAAAATCAATACCGCGAACATAGCCAACCCCCCGAAAATTTGCCTGATGTTCAGTTTTTTAGGCAGAAAGAGAATGACCACCCCAATGGCCAACATGGCATAACCGGTACGGATGAACGTGAGGTAGACCACATAAATACCGAAGACCAAGATAAGATAGTTCAACACGGTATAGCGAATTATGCTAGACTTCATCTTCAGAAACGCCATTAGAATCAATACGGCGGTAGTGGTGGTAATCGCGGCTCCATGTGAATTTTGGAACATGCCCGAATAGCTATCTAGCCCGTCATAGAGTACGGTATCTGTTGCCTTACTCTTCATTAAACCTAGGACAAAAGGTACACCGGACACGATTACGAACTGTGCAAACCCCAGCAAGATCTTATCGAGACTTTTTATGTTCTTGATCTTGTCGATGGCGAATTCGTACATCAAGGGGAACATCATATATCGAATAAAATCGATTATACCCGAAATATAGCTTACTGCCATGCCCCCGGTGATTAAATTTTTAGCCGCCCTGGCATAAGACCATTTTATGAAATTGGGCATTTTTTGTTTTCTGACCACAAAAACGTGCCAGATCAAGTAGATTAAAAGAGGTATTTTCCAAATCTGCGAAAACGTGGTAGGACCCACGGCCACAGGGCCGAAATACATCAAAAAGAAGAGCGTAAAATAGGCTAGGAAGGTTTTAGCGGCTTTCATCTTTTTTCTTTGATAAATGTGCATAGTGCTTCATAGCTAGGGCTGAAATAATACTCAAAATGACGCTATTATCTCTTTATATATTTATTAAGTAACTCTTTTAAATGCAACCTCTTGTCCAGCTCCTTGAAGGAATACCATACCGAAAAAACAATTACCGGGGCGGCGATTAGGTAAGTCCATGGGGCGACAAAAAACTTGGTGATTAAAAAGCATATCAAGGCCAACGTAAACTGCAATGTAACTATTTTAATAAAACCCGCATTAAAGACGAACCCGTATCTGGTATGCATAATAACATAGATCTGAACCAGATAGAGCAAGTAGGCACACATTAGGCCGAACCCAAGGCCCTCTAAACCCCCATAATAGTAGCCCAGCAAATTTAAACCGAGCAAGTACACCGTTGAGATCAGTTCACTCCAGAAAAAAAGCCTGCTCTTGCCTTTCGCAATGAACAAGAACCCAACAACCCAGGCCGTAACCCTGAAGAACAAACCTAGAAAGGCCCAATAGATCATCATGTTTATCGAAACGAATTCGGTGGAGTACAATAGGATAATTACCCAATTGATAAAAATCAACAACACCAAAAGAACCGGCGACAAGATCAATACCGCAATCTCTAGTTGTTGATTGATCAGCCCGTTAGCCTTTGTATTATCATCGGCCACCGCGGCTAGCCTAGCAAAATAATCAGGCTGCATGGCCGTAAACAAAAGCCCAACATAGGTGTTAATTAGGGCGATACCTGCATTGTACAATCCTACTTCTTCGACATTGCCGACATAATTGATAAAGATTCTGATCACATAGGCCTCGGCAAGCACCTTTGCCCCGCTTAACGTCATCAATAAACCCATCAGCATCATTCCCCTGCCTTCTCGCCCTGTTTCCTTAAGGGTTACCAGGGTATGCGCAATCTTAACTTTGCTTGAATAATATCGAGATACGGCGAACGTAAAAATGGCGGTCACCACAAGGGCGGGCACAATACCGTCTATGCTGAGATAATAGTACAAGGGCACCGATACCACTAGGGCCAAACCCGAACCTATCATGTTCGACTTGGCCAAATCGTTCAACCTCCGTAGACCTTGCAATAGCACATGCTGACCACTGGTAACCTGATTGAACAATACAGTAAGCGATAGCCATATAAAGGCTAGCGTATACGCCTTGTTACCAAAGGTGAGTTCACTTAACCACGGCGACAAGAACAAGGTAAGCAATGCCCCTAAAAACGCAGTGAACCAAACCAATCTTCTGACCACGGCAACGACCCTGGCAATCTTATGGTCATCTTGACTTTCATTGGCAGAGGCAATGTCTTTAACCGCACTGATGCCGATACCAAAATTGGTCAAAGAGCCAATCAATAGAATGGTAGAACTAAACAAACCTGCGATACCGATACCGGCCGGCCCCAACAAAACAGCAATAACCTTTGATCGTAATATCGAAACAAGTATATTGAATACCTGAACACCCCCAAAAATGGAGGTGGCTTTCATAATCTGCCTGTAACTGTGATTGTTCTGCTTTAGTTCGTCAGTATTCACTACAACCTATTTAGGCTTCAACAAACCGTTCGATTGGGTTGGATTAAAAATAAAACAAAGCAACTTGTTAGTTTGTTCTTTAATAGGATTGCTAAAGAATGCGCACAAAATAGGCACGCTGTATTTTTCTTTGTTCAAAAACCGGTGCAACCTAAGAAAATCATACTTCATGCGCTAACTTATAATTATTTGGCCTAGACCAATACGAACATTGGGATATTTAGTTCTTTAACCCAAAAAACGAATTAAGATGACCAAGATTATCACATTCGCTTTTTTATCGCCACTTAATGATGGTCAGGCTTTAGATACCGCTTGGTCAAGTTCGGATTTCTTTTTGACTGTAGTTCTGCTTTTTGGTGACTTACCAAGAATTAACAATTCCTTGCCGGCCTTCGTGCTTATTTTTTGAACCTGTCCGTTTTCGAAGACAATTAGATTGGGATCGATGGTCGACGATAGGTAGACCGGTGCCCTTTTTAATTTGACCGATGTATTAGAAATAGTAATGGGCTCGAGGGATAGGTCAAGAAAATCGACCACCTCAATTTCATGTATCATTTTTTCAAGGTTAGTTTCAGTTTTACCATTTCGTTTCTTCAAATCGGCAGTTTTTTCCAAGGTGACCATAAAGGGCACTAGATAAAGCAGGCAACCACCCGAAACAACGATCAGTAGTTGTAGGTTCAGGTTCATGTCGCGAACCATTAGGGCCAATATGATCACGAACAAGTTGCAGGCCACCAAAACCGAAGTCGATTGTTTATGGTTCAGGCCCAATTTGAGCATGCGATGGTGAATATGGTTCGAGTCAGGACTAAAGGGACTACGCTTTTGCTTTATCCTTACCGCAAAAATGCGCAAGGTATCGAACAGGGGGTAAGAAAGTATCGCCAAGAGTAAAATTGGTGCATTCGATATGGCTTTTGGGGCAGCAAGTATCTGGCTTAATGAAAGTAGCGAAATACCTTGATAGGCCAGCAGAAAACCAATAAGCATAGATCCGCAGTCACCCATGAAGATTTTTTCGGTACTCGAAAAATTGTACTTGAGAAAGCCAAGTAATGACCCCACAAGAACTGCTGATACCAAGGTCAACATATACTCGCCGTTCATCAAGAACAAAAGACCAAAAGCCCCACTCGATATCACCGCTATCGAACCTGCCAGCCCGTCAATACCGTCGATTAAGTTCAGCGCGTTGATTACCAGAACGAATACAAACATAGAGAAGCCCACAGAGACCAGGTAGGGTAGTTCACCAATACCCAAAAGTCCATAGCAGCTTACTATTCTAACATCCGTTAAAACAACAACAATGGCCGCGGCCAGAAGCTGGCCCAACAATTTTTTCTTGGGCGACATGGTCATCAGATCATCTTTAATACCCAAGAACAATAGAATTATAGCTGAACCTAAAAGTGATAGTAGTTTAAGCAGATCAGGCTGCACAAAATTCGCCACTAATCCAAAAATAATGATGCAGATGGAAAATACGATGAACACGCCCAGACCACCAAGCGTAGGAACTTGATCTTTGTGCATTTTACGTTGGTCAGGTACGTCCATAAGACCTTTTTTCTTTGAAACATAGATGATTCCTGGGTAAAGATATCGATGCGTGGAGAGCAGTACAGCACCCAGAACAGCGAAAATCGCAAGAACTCGTAAATCGAAAAACAGGTCGGTAATGCTGGTCATTGGCATTTTATTGACATTGGTTAGTAGTCTAGATTATATATAACCTATACTTTTTACTCATACCAAGTAGCACTAAATAACTAATTTCTGTAAAGAATCTGGGGGGACTCAGAACCAAGAAAACCTTTGTTCCGAAGGTAAAACTATATGGTCTTTGTCTAAGTCTGAAGATATATCGTTGTTCTGCATTCTTAATCGGTAATTTACATATAATCGATATTTAAAGGGTTAATCGATGAACCGCTAGGTAGTTTTGGTTACCATTCTATGCTATTGAGCTTAGGGTTCTTGCGCCAAAGGTCGCCTAATACAACGTAATTCACAATGGTATAACAGCTTTTAATGATTTCTTAAAGTAGCCTTTACGATACGGCATGGAAAACGCGGTTGACCATCAATACAATGGCTAACTTAACATTGAAAATTAGCATGGCAAGTAACCCATAACTACGCTATTCCTTGGTGAAACAAGCTGAATTAACCAAAACGCTATGAATTAAAATTTAGGCGGCAGTACTAGGTCATGGGTCGGTACAGAACAATCGCCCCGTGAGGCAAAACCCTTCTAAAGCAATTATGGCGACTTCAAAAAGCATGGCGAAGTTTACCAGCAATCATCGTCAGCTAACGAACTTAGCCTCGGCCGAGGTCATAATAGAACCATCAACCTAAAAAATTTGAGTGCATTTAGCCCTAGCCAACTACTCGGTATATAGCCCTATTTCCGCAAAAGAAGCCTGATACCCATCACCAGCTGTCTTGATGGCCCTTAGCTTGAAATACCTGGCCATTACAGCATCAAAACGAACGGTTTGCTCAATACGACTATTGACTATGTTAGCAAATTCTCCTTTTGCCACCTGTTTCCAATTGCGGTCATCAGTACTGACCAAAAATTCATAATCGGTAATGATACCGAAAGGATAACGCTCTTGAATCGGCCAATAACTAAATCCTTTGAGCATATAGGTAGATCCCAAATCGATAACTACTTCTTGCGCTTCGGTAACCTTTTCTTCGGTGGCCCAAAAAGTTTTGGGATCTTCATCGATCAGCTTGTTGGCTTCTGCCAATAATCCTGAGGATGACCGGATTACTTGCCATTCCTTCTTGGGGATATCGATATGTTTTGAAATGATGGCACTCCGCTCACCATTTTCGGGGTCTATGGCAACTACTTTAAGTTCAGAGGGTCCTTGTACCAAGAATGGTGCGGTATACTTCGAGGATGTTTCATCGGGATCACGCCCATCCAAAGAATAAAAGACAGCTACCTGCTTATCGGCAATGCCTAGGTTTACCTCGCCATCTTTATTTCGGCTTATTTCAGGTTCGGTCAATACGTTGGGTGCCCGATAGAGTTCCAAGTTAGAGATCGTGATCGGGCCCTTGGCTTCCAATATGGTCACCCGCACTTTTGAAGCCACTACCGTATCGAACCTCAGTATGCGCCGAAGACCAATGGTAGTCTGTGTATCTATTTCTTGCCAATTACCATTTACTTCAGCTTCCACGGTGAATTTTTGCACCCGTTGCCCTAATGGTATGAACTCCTGCAAAACTATTCTATTCACTTCAGTGGGGCGCTCGAATGAAACGGTAAGTGTTGCCTTGGTCACGCCCTCGTTCGTTGCCCAATAGGTACTATCATCTCCATCAATGGCCTTCCCGGCCCCAAAGTCGGAACTTTTTCCACGAACGTCGGAAGCTGTTATAGATTGACCTCTTGCAATATCATGGGCAAAATCTTTGTCGATCTGTTGTTTCAACGCCATCAATTGTTCTACATCCCTTTCGTGTACCAGCCCTCGGGTATCCACGGGTAGGTTCAACAGAAAATTGCCATTTCTTCCGATGGACTCATAATACGTTTGTATCAACCTCGGAAGGGTTTTAACTTGATGGTCTTCTCCCGGATGGTAGTACCAACCCGGCCTAATTGAGGTGTTGACCTCAGCCGGAAGCCAATGCGTACCGTCTTCATGGCCCGAACGCAACTCGATGTAACGAGGCCAGCCGGGGTATATTTCATCACGCCTCATCACGCTCCAATTGGTTTCGTTAGCGAAGCCTTCCTCGGTTCCTACCCATCGAATATCGGGGCCTGCATCACTGAAAATAACCGCATTGGGCTGAAGTTCACGAACGATGGCCGTGGTCTTGTCCCATTGATAGTAGGTCTTATTATCTATCTTACGGGTTTCGTTGGCACCACCGTAATATCCCGAACCCCCGTTCGCACCATCGAACCACACTTCGAAAACTTCACCATAATTGGTCAATAGTTCTCTAAGCTGCTCATGAAAATCGGCCACATATTCGGGCTCGCCATAATTAGCTGCGTTTCTATCCCATGGTGATAAATACACCCCGAACTTCAAGCCGTATTCTTTACAGGCATCTGACAGGTCTTTGATTAAATCGCCCTTGCCGTCTTTCCAAGGAGAATTCTTTACCGAATGTTCGGTAGTTTTTGTAGGCCACAAACAAAAACCGTCGTGATGTTTAGCAGTGATTATAATTCCCTTCATGCCGGCATCCTTTGCTACCTTGGCCCATTGTCTGGTATCTAATTCAGTAGGATTGAACTGCTCAGGTGATTCGGCACCGGTACCCCATTCCATATTGGTAAACGTGTTCATATTAAAATGAATGAAAGCGTAGTAATCCAAACTGTGCCATGCCAAGTGGCGGTCAGAAGGTACCGGGCCTACCGGTGCGGGCGGTTCTACCGCAGTACAGGCCAAAAACAGGGTCAACAACAAAATACTAACAAAACTATTGGTCTTTTTCATCGGAAATGGAATCTTTTGGGATGACTTCAACGGGATATTTTACGGGTTCACCCGTTTCTTTTACTATCGGCATCTGTGCCTTTACCGTTATTAAATGATCGGTCAGGTCATTTGCAAGTTCTTTTACCTTTTCAGGATGCTGCGCGACGAGGTTATTCAGCTCACCGATATCTTCTTTCAAGTTAAAAAGTTCCATACTGTTGTCGGCATGGTAATAGATAAGCTTGAAATCACCTTTTCGTATGGTACTGGCAGCACCTATTCCCGGACCCGATGGACCCCATTGATTGGGGTAATGCCAGATCAATGGACGAACTCCGTTGTATTCTTTTTCGCCTTTTAAGATGGCGGCGAAACTCTGTCCATCTACCTTTTGAATTGTTTTAAGACTATCTATTCCGGCGATCTCTAAAATGGTGGGGTAGAAATCTTCAATGATCACTTGGTAATCGGAAACCGATTCCTCTTCTGTTTTACCGGGCCATTTAACCAGCATGGGCTCACGAATACCACCTTCGCGCATAGATCCTTTACCGCTTGACAACGGTTTATTGTGGGTGTTAGGTTCTCCACCACGGGCGTGGGCGCTTAGCCCCCCGTTGTCTGACATAAATAGAATGACCGTATTCTCAGCGATATTCTTTTGCTCCAGATAGTTCATGATATCGCCGAGACTCTTGTCCATACCTTCTACCAAACTGGCATATTTCGCCTCGGTAGAATCCAACCCCTTGTCAAGGTACTTTTGCACAAAGCGGTCGTCGGCCATAATCGGGGTATGAACCGCGTAGTGCGACATGTACAAAAAGAAGGGCTGTTTAGAAGCTACGGCAGAATCCACTGCTTTCAACGCTTCAAGTGTAATAGCTTCTGAAAGGTGTATATTTTGGCCGTGGTATTTCTCCAAACCCGGAACGGCCCAGTCTTCCTTACCTGGCTTTCCGTTGCCAAAATTCTCCGTTCCCAGATAGCTTTCAGGTGCACCGGCGGCATGACCCGCGATATTGATGTCGAAGCCTAGGTTCAAAGGGTTCTCACCGGGGGTTCCGATAGCCCCCAGATGTGCCTTGCCCGAATGAATGGTAAAATAGCCAACATCATGCAGCGCTTGTGGTAAAGGCATGGCATGGACAGCCAAGGAATCGCCCCCTACCGGACTCATTCCGTTCACATTCCACATCGGGAACTGAAGCACAGGGTGGTCTATTTCCATCGGCTGAATAACATCCTTTTTCAACGTCCAGTTCGTCACTCTATGCCGCGCGGCGTTCATTCCCGTCATAAGACTTACCCTAGTTGGCGAGCAAACGGGTGTTGCGTAGGCCTGTGTAAACTTCATCCCCTCTTTCGCCAAACGCTCCATATTCGGGGTTCGATAGCGCTCATTGAAAGGGGTGCGCTCCGTCCAAAAAGGTACCGAGGTGTCTTGCCAGCCCATGTCATCCACCAAAAACAGGATAATGTTCGGTGGGCTTTCTTCGACTTGTTCCGATTGGCACGAGAAAAATAAATACCCCACCAGCAAAGCTATATATTGCTTTTTCATTTTTTCTATGTTACTCCTTCCGATTTACATCAACCTACCTTTTCAGCATCAATTAGGTATGCCTAGTTTAAACTTCGCCGAACAATTGACCATACGAATACTAAGCAGACTCGAAGGGCGCGATGAACGAATATTCAACAAAGTTAGTTTTCTAAATCAAAAATCTTCACTTGTTCCCAAACTTTATCGCCGTATGCTTCCTCATCATTCTGTTGTGGAACTCCTGGCGTACTTCTTCCATTTTTGATATAGTGTTTCATGAGTTCAGCCAGCTCAATGGCCTTGTCGGGCATTTGTTCATAAAGATTATGCGCCTCGCCCGGGTCTTTTTCAAGATCATATAATTGGAAAGTCGGCAAACCGTTTATATCATCCGTACCCGGTCTGGGAAAACTCCAGCCACCAGAGCCAGGACATAAAATTAGTTTAAAACCTTCCTTTCTGATGGCAAAACTTCCGTTAATGGAATGGTGTACGGTAGCTTCACGCGTAAATTTTTGATCTTGAGAATTCAATAAAATCGGGAGCAACGAAAAACTATCCTCACCTTCATTATCCTTTAAATCATAGGCCACAATATCTGCTAGGGTGGCCATCAAATCGGTATGGCAAATGGTTTTTTCAGAAACTGTACCGGGCTGAACGCGATCAGGCCATCTAATCGAAAACGGAACGCGATGCCCACCTTCGTAGATATCGGCCTTATGACCACGGTACATGGCGCTTGGGTGGTGGTCTTTCGCGCTTAAGACCTCAAAATTAGCTTCGGGCGAACAACCGTTATCACTGGTAAAAACTACGATCGTATTTTTTGTCAATCCCTGCATCTCTATTTCTGCAAGCACTTTTCCAACATAATCATCGACCATCAGTACAAAATCAGCGTAGGGGTTCAAACCGCTTTTTCCTTGCCATTCCTCCGTTGGTAAAATAGGGGTATGTGGCGATGGAAGGGCCAAATACATAAAAAATGGTTGCTCGCCCTTCGATTTGTCCCTTAAGTAATCAATTGCCTTTCTGAAAAAATGGGGCGTAACATCTTCATGACGAAAATCGGCCGCCGTAGGCCCCTTCCTCCACCATGAATACTTTTCTTTATCTTCGGTAACATGGTCAACCGCAGCGGTAAGGTTTCCATTTTCTACATAGGCATAAGGAGGCATATCTAAAGAACCGGAATGACCATAGGCATAATCAAAACCCAGATCATTAGGGGTATTGGCAACGGGTTTCGTAAAATCGAGATTTTCGAAATCGGTCGGGTTCCACCCTTCATCTCCAAAGTCGGTAGTATCTTTTTGTGCCCAATCCCAACCCAAATGCCATTTTCCGATAAAGGCGGTTTCGTAACCCGCCCTTTTTAATAAAGAGGCAACCGTTGTTCTATGGTTCGGGATCAGCGCTTTCGATTTACCCGTCAAAACGCCCTCTTTCAATGGACTTCGCCAGCTGTATCGTCCGGTCATGATACCATATCTGGTAGGGGTACAAACAGCGGACGGACTGTGGGCATCAGTGAATTTCATACCTTCGTTGGTCAACTTATCGATATGCGGTGTTCTTATTTTTCCTCGGGCATTGAAAGCACTTATATCGCCATATCCTAGGTCATCGGCCAAAATATAGATGATATTCGGATGTTTTTTTTTCGCTGTTCGCGTTTCCTTTGCTTCACCGCAAGACACCAAAACAAAACTGGTAGCCATAAAAAAACTAAGACATGAAAGCAGATTTTTCATAGTTGGCCATTTTGTTGACAAGATGATAAAAATAAGCAAACTACCCTATAGTTCTGTTTTAATTTCTAAAAGTATACCCAAGTCCTTTGAAGAACTCTGACTATCTTTATCATCTCAAACTTGTGTTCTTTAGAATAAGAAAAAGACCCACCCCTACCCGTGGGATGGGGCTTCTTTCATTAGGATAAACCCAAGGACAATAAGAATTTATAACTACGGTCAAAACCTGATAAAGATAAAGAATAGTGTACTGTATTGTCGATATAGAGACCACAGGTAACGGTATCATGGGAAACAAGATTACCGAAATAGCTATCTTTAAATATGATGGTTACGAAATGGTCGATGAGTTCACCTCTTTGGTCAACCCCGAATGTGAGATCCCCTATTTCATAACCGGACTCACCGGCATCGATAACTACTTGGTGCGCGATGCACCTACACTGGAGGAAATCGCCGACAAAATTCTTGAGTTTACCCAAGACCATGTTTTCGTTGCCCACAGTGTGAACTTCGACTATAACGTGATCAAAAACGAACTTAAAAGTACGGGTCGCGATTTTATGCGTAAAAAGCTATGTACGGTTCGACTATCGCGGCAATTGATACCTGGTTACCATTCATACAGCTTGGGAAAACTATGCTCTGCCTTGGGCATTCCGCTTACCGATAGACATCGTGCCCGTGGCGACGCCCATGCCACGATGCTCCTTTTTCAAAAACTACTGCGTACCGATGGGGCTGCGGAAGTTTTCAAGAAGTTCCTGAACGCTCGATCTCAAGAGGCGACCCTACCGCCTTCCCTTCCGAAAGAGGTTTTTGAAAAACTACCTGCACAAGCGGGGGTCTATTATTTCAAGAATTCCCAAGGAAAAATAATTTATGTGGGTAAGGCCATCAACATCAAAAAACGTGTTCTTGGACATTTTTATGACAAGGCCTCAAAAGAAATCGAACTCTGTAAAAATACGACCGACATTAGTTTTGAACTATCAGGCAGTGAACTTTTGGCATTGCTGATAGAATCGAATGCCATCAAACATCATTACCCCGTTTACAATCGTGCACAAAAGACCAACCTACAGCAATATGCCATCTTCTCTTATGAGGACCGCTCGGGAATTTTACATCTGGCGTATAACAAGTTGAAAGCGGTGCCAAGGCCATTGACCGTTTTTTATCGCCCTGCCGATTGTCGCTCCTATCTCGAAGAAATCTGTGCCAAGTATGCACTTTGCCCCAAATACTGTCACCTTCAAGAAGGTGTAGAACGTTGCTCACATTATAGCATAAAGCATTGCGATGGCATTTGCCGAGGTGACGAGTCGGTGGAAAGCTATAACTTGAAAGTAACGCGCTCTATAGAACATCTACAGGAAAAATACGAAAGTTTCGTGTTCAAGCTCAAAGGAAGAACTTATGAAGAAGAAGCATTTGTCTTTATTGAGAACGGAAGGTACGCTGGTTATGGTTTTGTTGAAAGGCAAGGCCCGATCACTAGCTTCGAAGATGTTGAGGCTTATTTAATCCGCCAAAAAAACACGGTAGAAACACAAAGCATGGTTCAATCCTATCTTCTAAAAAATACCGCAATCGAAAAACTTCATGTTGAACAACCGTTCAGCGAGAGCAAGCTCAATCTTTGAGTTTTTTGTACATGCGAATAACGAAAAGCAGCCACACCATAAAGATCACGGCTACGAAAATGGAATAAAGTAATATAAAATCCATTACTTTTTGTATTTGAGATAATTCATAAAGCCCAATATGGTCGGCGCCCAAAAAGCGATGAAAATTGCATCTAACTTCCTACCAGAAAGGAACATGTATTCTGAAACAATAATTATTGATAAAACTACCAGGAGCATTACGAAATTCATCGCCCCTATTTTTTCAAAAAAAATCTTGATCATTATTAGTACAGTAATTCTTATTAAATTTAGTTAAAATATTGGCGTGTAGGACAACTATTTTGTGAAATCATTAACATTTTTGGAATTAAAAAAGAAATCCAGCTAGCCATGTTAAATTACTAAACAAACAGGCCATAAATCATCAAAAGCACAATATTCGTGATTTCAATGATTAAACAAAAAGGAGAAGAAATTGGGTTCAGCTTTTTTTTCCGCTATTCATGAAGCTGATTAAAACAGCAATGAGCGCCACCACGACCAAGGCAAAAACACCGATCATGACAATACCATTGCTCCAATCTACCAAGGGAATAATTAACTGATCCATACGATATAGGTTTGAATTGTTAGACCAAATTAGCTAGAACCGTTATCTTAAAATATGATAAAAGTCAGTGGTTACATTTTAGCCATGAAACAAGAAAACCTTCCCTTTGGCAATGCCCAGGAAGGTTCAATTTTTAACTTGATCATGTACGCTACCTACTTCACCTGCTTCACCTTACAGGTATTCAAGCCGAAGATACCGTATAGCGGACAAAAGCTGACCAAGCTGGTCAAGACAAAAATACCGGCAACTGCCATCAGTACATAGGCCAACGTGCCTTGTACCACATCGAAATAAACAAGCACGGCGACTGCGATGGCCACCAATACCCTGATTATTTTGTCTGTACTACCCATGTTTTTTTTCATAATCTTGATGTTTTAAAGTTCTATAGTAAGGCAAACGGTCTGCCTTATATTTGGTTTGCCAGTCGACGAACAAGTTCAAGGTCACCAATTTGGCACAGTGGTAGTCAAGCACTAGGTGTTCGGATAAAAATAAGTTATCGCCATTACTAGGAATGTTACCAAGGTCACACAGATCAAGCAGACCAACCCGAACTTTACCAATTTGCCGAACTTCATGGGTAAAAATAGTTGTGCGGCCCAAGATTAAAAATGATATTTATCATCTCATAAAGTAGAAGGACAAACATAATCGGTCACTTCCACTCCGGCCGCCTTCAGCGCCGCGAAGCCCCCGTCAATATCGATAAAGTTATGAATTCCCCTGCTTTTCAGTATTGATCCTGCGATAACGGAACGATAGCCACCGGCGCAGTGCACAAAAAATGGTTCTTCCTTTGGGAATTCAGCCAAGTAATCGTTCAATGCACCAAGCGGTGTATTATTGGCATCGGCAACATGCTCAGACAGGTATTCCGTTTCTTTACGAACGTCAAAAACCGGAATTTTATTTGTGTTGATATGTTCCTTCACTTCATCTGAAGTTAGCGATGTTATCGTGTCGAAATCCATTCCGGCAGATTTCCATGAATTAAAGCCCCCCTCTAAATAACCAATGGTGCCATCAAAACCAACCCGAGAAAGACGGGTAATCGTCTCCTCTTCTTTACCCTCGGGTGTTACCAGCAGGATGGATTGCTTCGTATCGGCGATCAAGGCGCCTACCCAAGGCGCAAAATCGCCGTTCAACCCAATAAATATGGAACGGGGAATGTGCCCTTTTACAAAATCATTTTGATGACGCACGTCTAAGACAACCGCCCCGGTTTCATTGGCCGCAGTTTCGAAAGCTTTTGGTGAAAGTGCCGTTGTGCCGCGCTCTAACACGTCGGCTATATCTTCGTACCCTTCCTTGTTCATTTTTACGTTCAACGGGAAATATTTTGGCGGTGGCAGCAACCCATCGGTAACTTCTTTTATAAACTCCGCTTTGGTCATATCGGCACGAAGGGCGTAGTTCATTTTTTTCTGGTTTCCCAAGGTATCAACGGTTTCCTTCATCATATTCTTTCCACAGGCCGAACCGGCGCCATGCGCAGGGTAAACGATTACATCATCTGCCAGGGGCATAATTTTATGCCGTAAACTATCGAACAATATTCCCGCTAGATCTTCCTGGGTCATGTCAGCTGCTTTTTGGGCGAGGTCAGGTCGGCCAACATCTCCTAAGAACAGGGTGTCTCCAGAGAAAATGGCGTGATCTTTTCCTGAGGCGTCGCGCAGCAGGTAAGTAGTACTTTCCATAGTATGGCCCGGTGTGTGCAATGCTATAATGGTAAGTGCACCAACTTGAAACTGCTGACCATCCGTAGCGATGATCGCCTCAAAAGACGGATTTGCGTTGGGCCCATACACTATGGGTGCACCCGATTGTTCAGACAAGGTTACGTGCCCGCTTACGAAATCGGCATGGAAATGCGTTTCAAAGATGTACTTTATCTTGGCGTTATCTCTTTTTACGCGATCCAAATACGACTGCACCTCACGTAAAGGATCGATAATCGCCACTTCACCATTGCTCTCTATGTAATAGGCACCTTGTGCCAAACATCCGGTATAAATTTGTTCAATATTCATCTGCATATACGTTTAATTTGTCAAAATTACCATAAATGGTAGATATCGTGCGTAACATTAGTTACCGTTCGTTCGATTTTGGTAGGCCAGCTTCGAGCCTATAATAGATACCGTATGGGGGTCATCAAAATAGGCTACCGCCTCTTTGGTCTCTACAAAAAGATACTCCCTGTGGAGTTCATTGATGATGCCACTACTGAAAATAATATCCCTAGTGGGGCCGATGGCCCCGGCAATATAAAACTGAATGTTTCTGTTATGGATCTCTTTGATCATACTGGTCAGCATATGCGCCGCGCCCGAATCGATATAGTTAATGGCCTCGGCGTTCAAGATAACCGCTTTCAAGGCGTCTCCCTTGGCGGCTATGGCGCCCTGCAATTGCTTTTTGAAATAACTGGCGTTGCCAAAATAAAGTTGCGAGTCAAAACGAACCACCAATAGATCGGCCCGAACCAAGACCGCGTCACCGAACCGATCTACGTTCTTGTAATAGTCGGAACCTTTTATATTGCCCAGAATAGCGAAATGGGGCCTGCTGGTTCGGTATACCATAAGCAGAAGCGAAATGAGCACGCCTACCAAAATTCCCTCTGGAATGCCGACAAAAAGGGTTATCATAAAAGTAAGCGATAAAACGAAAAATTCGTCCCTGTTATGCCTGAAAAGGCTTTTGGCATAGCTGAGATCGATAAGTCCGAAAACAGAAACCATAATAACACTTGCCAGTACCGCTTTCGGTAAATAGTAGAAGATCGGTGTTAAGAACAGCAGCGTCAAGACAACCAAGATAACGGCGAAAATTGCGGCCAGGTTGGTCCTGACGTTTGTTTCGCCATTGATAGCGGAACGCGAAAAACTGGCTGTAACCGGGTACGATTGAAAAAACGAACCTACCATATTCGAAGCACCAAGGGCGACCAGCTCTTGGTTGGCATCTATGGTTTCCCTCCCCGCCTTTTCCTCAAATGACTTACCTATTGATATGGCTTCCAAATAACCTACCAAGGCCAAGGTCAATGCAATGGGCCAAATACCGATAGCGTTATGTAAGGTAATTTCAGGTATTTTGAAGGCAGGTAATCCGGTGGGGATCTCCCCTACTATCTTAACCCCAAAAGATTCCAATTTTAATAAAAAAACGGCAAGTATGCCCAGCACGACCACCAATAGGATCGCTGGAATCTTTTTACTCCATTTTTTCAGCACTACCAGAATTAGAATACCCGCTATGCCTATGGCGAGATCGAAGAAATTGGTTTCCGACACTTTTGACACCAAATGTATCATCAATTGATGAAACTTACCGCTATTGCTACTATTGACACCCAGAAGATGTTTCACTTGACTAAAAATAATTATCAACGCCGCTGCCGATGTAAATCCGTTTATTACGGGCTTCGATAAAAAATTGACCAAATATCCCATTCGAGAAATACCCAACAGCAATTGTATGGCCCCAACCAAAAATGCCAAAAAGATAGCTATGGCAATATAATTTTCAACTCCTGAAATTGCCAGAGATCCCAAGCCCGCGGCTACCAAAAGTGAATCGATTGCCACAGGCCCCATTCCTAGATTTTTAGAGGTTCCCAGTAGCATATAGACCATGAGCGGAAAAATACAGGAATATAGGCCATACACCGGCGGAAGGCCTGCGACCATGGCATAGGCCATCGCCTGGGGGATCAAAATAACGCCCACGGTCAACCCTGCCACTAGATCTTTGGAGAGATCGGTTCTTTTATAAGTGGGTAACCATTGCAGAAACGGAAGGAATTTTTGCATTGCCCAAATTTACGTTTAAATGCGGAAAGGGCCTTTGTAAAGATACCTATAGGCTAAAAAATTATCAGCTTTTTAGCATGTTTTGACCAAGGTAAGCTGCCCAATAAAAAAACAGCAAACCCCAAATTCGCCAAATAGGACTTCTCATTAATAATTACTAATTTAAAGCTCTGATCATTGCGGGGTTAGGGCGGTTGTCTTTGTTCCGCAATACTGATCACAAAATAGAACTCCAACCCTACTTATTCAACTTATGCTGAACCTATCCGTACTTTTAGAAGACAGTGCCAGAAAGTATCCTACAAAAGATGCCTTTATCTTTATGGATACCCACCTCAGCTACGCTGAAATTAACGCAGCGGCGAACCAGATTGCGAACGGACTCCTATCAATGGGCATAGAAAAGGGTGATAAAATAGCGTTGAGCTGCTTGAACCTACCCTATTTTCCGATGATCTATTTCGGTATTCTTAAGGCAGGGGGGGTCATTGTGCCCTTGAGCGTACTTTTGAAACGTGATGAGATCGAGTACCACTTAAATGATTCTGATGCCAAGGCCTACTTCTGTTTTACGGGTACCGCTGACCTTCCCATGGGCGAAGAAGGGCATGCTGGTTTTCAGAATGCAGCGCTTTGCAAGCACTTTTTCATGATTACCGCCAAACCCTCAGATGCCAGTACCATAGCAGGAACGGCCACTTTGGGCTCATTAATGAACGGCCAGTCGCCCATTGCCCCGTCAGTTACCACTGGTGCGGAAGATACCGCGCTTATTATTTACACCTCAGGTACTACTGGCAAACCGAAGGGCGCCGAACTTACCCATGCGAACTTGGTACAGAACGCGATTTTATCAAGTGATCTGTTTAGACTTGGATCCGAAGACAATTTATTGATCGTACTGCCCTTGTTCCATATTTTTGGAATGACCTGCCTGATGAATGCGGGAATGTATCGCGGCACCACCAATGTGCTCTTACCGCGATTCGATGCGGATGCTGTCTTGAAGTTGATGCAGAAACAGGCCATATCTGTTTTTGCCGGAGTACCCACCATGTACTGGGGGCTACTAAACCATGACGATAACACTTTCGACATTGGCTCTATTGCAAAAACGCTTCGGTTGTGTATTTCAGGTGGCGCTTCGTTACCGGTAAAGGTATTGGAAGATTTCGAGGCAAAGTTCAAGGTGGCCATCTTAGAAGGCTACGGCATGTCAGAGGGTTCGCCGGTGGTTACCTTCAACCAAATAGATGTTGGCAGAAAAGCCGGTAGTATAGGTAAAGAAGTATGGGGTGTAGCTGTAAAATTGGTCAATCAGAATAACGAAGAAGTACCGGTGGGCGAAAAAGGCGAACTATTGTACAAGGGCCATAACGTAATGAAGGGCTATTATAAAAAACCAGCTGCTACCCAAGAGGCCCTAAAAGATGGTTGGATGCATTCAGGTGATATTGCCGTTAAGGACGAGGATGGATTTTACTATATTGTAGACCGCACCAAAGACATGATCATTAGGGGTGGCCTGAACGTTTACCCAAGAGAGGTGGAGGAAGTGTTGATGAACCACGAAGCTATTTCTTTAGTGGCGGTGATAGGTGTGCCCGACGAGAAATTGGGGGAAGAAATCAAGGCCTGTGTTGTTCTTAAGGATGGAGTATCCATTACGGAAGATGACCTTATGGAATGGACAAAAGCCCATATTGCCTCGTATAAATACCCAAGACTAATCGAAATTTTAACCGCCCTGCCTATGACCGCAACGGGTAAGATATTGAAAAAAGAATTGCGGAAACAGTAACGGAGACCACCCTGCCCACAACTACAAATCGATAACCTTTAGATGATTGCGGTGCATCTCTATTTTCCCCTCGTTTTCCAACTTCTTCAAAAGTCTTGAGATAACTACGCGCGAAGTATGCAGGTCGTAGGCAATCTCTTGGTGGGTGGTATGAATACTGTCATCATGGGTCACTTTCGCCTTGTCTTGTAGGTGTTTTAGTAATCGTTCGTCCATACGCATGAAGGCCAGTGTATCAACGGTTTCCAAAAGTTCCATCATTCGGGTGTGGTAGCTATCTAGAATAAAGGCTCTCCAAGAGTGGTATTGGGTCATCCAAGCTTCCATTTTTTCGACGGGTATCATCAACAATTCCGTATCACTTTCGGCAACGGCCCGTATCTCACTTTTGCTCTTTCCCATACAACATGAGAAGGTCATGGCACAGGTATCGCCCTTTTCTAAAAAGTAAAGTAATAATTCATCACCACTATTATCTTCCCGCAAAATCTTTATAGCGCCCTTTAGCAATAAGGGCATGTGGGTAATGGCGTCCCCGATATCCATAATAACCTGACCTTGGGGAATTATTTTAAAGATTCCACAGTTTGCTATTTGTTCTAAAAGTGCCTCTTCGAAAAGATAGCCATAATGCTGTTGTAACGCTTCTTGCATAGTGCTTAGGTCAACCAATTACAGAGATTCTTACTTTACATACTTTTTTTCCGTCAGGTAAATATTGGAAACCTTCGTGCAGGTTCTTCTGCGCTACATCGTAAGGATAGAAGGTTATGGGCTCGATACAGATCATATTGGGCACCTCTGTCCAAAGCATAAAGTTTCCGAAACCTTCGGTGGTAATACGAAGTTCGTTCTTATCTTTCAAGATAACCTCATCATAGCCGATGACCTTGAAGGCCCGGCTCCCGACCGCCAGTACCTGCCCAAGGGTAATCGCATTGTCTTCGGCGATCACTACCGGATTTTTGGTCACCAGGTTAAAGGCAGGATGGTAGCCTAACATAAAGGGGGTGTCTCTTTCCGCAGTAATAGTGAAGGTTATTTCTAGACCCATCTCAGATAACGTGAACTTTTTCTCGAACCCGAAATCATAGGTCCAGTACAAAAACTGTTTTTTTGACTTCTCTGGGTACTTCGAGTTCTTTACCGGTGTACGTGATCTGTATTTTTTTCTGAAAACCGCCTCTTCTTCGGAAGCATCGACCATTTCATAATCCAGTTCTCGCAAAAGTCCGTGTTGATCCAGGATCGCTATATCCTTCGGGGTTTGAACCTGAAAACCCGCATCGGCAGTAGGGCCGATGATAGGGAACATTTCGGTATCGGAACTACGCCAACCGGCACTCCCCTTTTGATGTATATATTGGTGCCCATCTACCTGATAACCCACAAGCTCCCCCGCGTCAATAGCTACCTTCTGATTATTATTTCTTAATGTTACCATGTATTTATTGATTGATCAATCTGTAAATCATCAACGCTGCCCGTTTGGTCAAGGCCTCGATGGTATTCAAATCAACTGTTTCTTCAGGGGTATGCGCCCCTGTGCCCATAGTACCAAGACCATCAAGGCATGCTACATATTCGGCCACGAACGAGGTGTCGGCCGCGCCACGCTTTCCTGGGTCGTAGGCCACTACTTCGCCTTGATTGAGGTCCAGACTTACCTGGTTCAATTTTTTAAGTAGTTGAAGATTAGCTTCTTTAGGCCCCATGGCCGGATAGCTATCCGTAAAGCTTATTTTAGCGGAGGTCTGGGGCAGGCTCTGCTCGACTATGTCGCGCATTTTGGCCCTGGCACCTTCTTTCTGTTCTTCGGATATAAAACGAAGTCCGCCTTTGACAATTGCCGTTTGCGAAACCACATTACTTTTACCAAAAGCACTGCCTTGACCGCTTTTTACATCATAATCCACGAAGGTACCCCCAAGCAATATGCCCGGGTTGAAGGTCAAGTATTCTTCGCCACGAACCTCTTCATAGAATCGGTTCAAAATTCTTGACATTTCAAAAATCGCGCCCGCACCAGTTTGTTCACTAAATATACCAGAAGAATGCGCCCTTTTACCTTCTACTTCAACTTCCCAACCCGAGGCGCCCCGTCGAGCCACCGTGGCATAATTAAAGCCTGTTGACGTTTCAAAACCCAAGGCGATATCACTCCGTTCTGCGGCCTCGATCAAATCTTTTCTGCTGACCGTTAAAGGTTTTCCGGTACTTTCTTCATCTCCTGTAAAGGCTACGATAATTTGGGCATCTTTCAACAGCCCGTTTTCATGCAAAGCCTTTAAGGCATATAACACTATGACATCGCCACCCTTCATATCGTTACCCCCAGGTGCAAGTGCCGTACTATCATTGACCATTTTAAAAACCTGAAACGGGCTATCCTCTTCGAAAACAGTATCTAAATGGCCTATCAGCAATAGTTTCTTCCCCTTCTTACCCGAAGTCTCCGCGAATAGGTGGCCCGCCCGGTTCATTTCTTCGGGCATTTCAATCCAACGGGTCTGAAAGTTGATGGCTTCGAAGGCATCTTTAAATACCATACCCACTTCTTTTACCCCTTTCAAGTTAAGGGTGCCGCTATTGATATTGACTACTTTTTCGAGGAATATACGAGCCTCGGCATTATTTTTCTCAATGGTCTTTATCAGTATTTTTTCGTTCTTCGAAAGTTTTTGGGCATGTGAATAGGCCCCAAAATATGCCATGAACAAGAAGGCCAAGAAGTATTTCATTTTAAAAGATTACAGCTGTTGAAAAAAATTATAGCCCACCAATGGCTCCATCCATCCAGACCAATCGATCGGATATCCATGTCTTCAAATAATCGGTTTCCTCGGCATAGTTCTGCCCCACAAAGTTATTGGGCCAAATATAAGTTCCGAAAATGGGCCATTGATCAAAATTCGCCTCTATGGCCCCTGTTTCCTCCAAGGTATCAACATAGGCCTCTATTTTACCCATAATGTTGGTGCTTGAAAGGGCGCTTCCCCGAAGTTGGGCCCAACGGTTCTTCAATCGGGTTATATATGCCGGATCCTGCAGCAACCTTTCCCACCAGAACGGCACCTGCCAAAAGTCGCCCGGGCAACGTTCGTTGAACTTATAAGCCCAAACGTTGGTCGAGCCGCCGCTGCAATAATCCGCATTACCGAAACCAAGGTTGAAGTCCCACACGGGTCCCATTTTCAATTTTCCGTTCTTATCCTTGTTCATGAAGGTGCTTATGCGGAAGCCATCAACATTGTTCGTAATCTCGTTCAATAGAAAGAAATCGATGAAGGAATCTACATCTATATAGGCTTCATAACCCAAGTTGGGATCCATAAAATTAGCCCCGGCCAAGGCAGCCTCAAAATCGTGGACATAGCGGGTTATATAGGTACGCTGTTGCGCCGAAATTCGATCGGGTCTTGGGTAATCATATAAAAAACGGATCTCGGTGGTAGGCGTAGGGCCGATAGAAGAACCTATTTGAGAGGTGAAGGAATTTTGCTGTGTGTACCCTTCCCGGTCGCTTTTGTCGATTTTCAGAATATAGCCCCCGGTTAGATCTTCGCCGGTATTTTCGTCGGCATTCAGTCTTTCAATTGCAATGCGATCTTTATTGCGCTTTAGTTTTTCCATAAAAACATATACCCCTTGATAGGAAGCATTGATCTGCAGTTCTACAAACTTGGTGCGGCTTGCGTAACGGCCTATCTCTCTTGACAGGTCGTAGATCAACATATTGCGCATCAGACTTTTATCACTGAAAGGGCCGTGTAGGATCCAGTCCTCTTCCTCCGGAAACCCAAGAATAGAAACATCAAGATCTTGGTTCTGGCTATCCTTGGTTTCAATACCATACCCTTTTTTGGGGAAGCTTAGCGAAGAAGAACCGCGAAACTCTATGCCGATATTACCCGAATAATTAACGCTATTGCCCTCGATAACCGTGATTTTCGCATTTATCTTTGGTTCGTCTACTATGAGGCCGCCATTAGTGTTGATTTCAATCAATGGAAGTTTACCAACCCTAGAAACAGATGGTATTACGGGGTTTTCGCCCTCACCTGGTGGGTTGGAAGTAATACCATCATCGCTACTACAGGCCGCGAATATAAATAGAACTACAAAAAGGTAAAGGTGTTTTACCCAAGTATTAGTTGATGTTGGTTTTGTAATCATATGAAGGCAATTTTTAACCAAGTTAGTGAATTATTTCAAAAACCCCTTTTCACGCATCCAATCATCATTGAACATTTTACCCACGTAGCGACTGCCGTGATCGTGGAACAAGACGACTACCACGTCATCTTGGGTAAAGTGTTCCTTGAGTTGCAGTACACCTTTAATGGCGGCACCTGCAGAATTACCCAAGAACATGGCCTCTTCCCTGGCCAACCGTTGGGTATAGATCGCCGCATCTTTATCGGTCACTTTCGTAAAACCATCGATAACGCCAAAATTCACATTCTTTGGAAGAATATCTTCACCGATACCCTCGGTACTATACGGATAGATCTCATTTTGGTCGAAAATACCGGTCTCATGATACTTTTTAAAAACAGAACCATAGGTATCAACGCCCCATATCTTTATGTTAGGGTTTTTCATTTTAAGATAAGAGCCAACACCCGAAATTGTTCCGCCGGTACCCACACCCACTACGAAGTGGGTTACCTTACCACTGGTTTGCGCCCAAATTTCAGGACCTGTACTTTTAAAATGAGCCTTGCAATTTGAGGGATTATCATACTGGTTCACGTACCACGAATTAGGTATCTCGGTGGCCAAACGCCTGGCCGTCGAGTAATAACTTAGTGGGTCTTCAGGGGCAACATCGGTAGGACAAACATAGACCTCGCTACCAACGGCCCTTAAAATATCCATCTTTTCCTTAGATTGTTTATCACTCATTACACATATCATTTTGTAGCCTTTGACCACTGCGGCCAGTGCAAGCCCCATGCCCGTATTACCTGAAGTGCCCTCGATTATGGTGCCCCCGGTTCTTAAAATTCCGGCCTCTTCGGCATCGGCGATCATCTGAATCGCCATACGGTCTTTCACCGAGTTACCCGGGTTGAACGTTTCGTACTTCGCCAGCACCAAACAGGGAAGTTCTGCCGTTAAACGGTTCATCTTGATCATTGGCGTATTGCCAATGGTTTCTAGAATATTCTTTGCGTAGTTCATTGCGATAAAGATAAAGATTTGGAACTGTATTAAGTTCTAGGTTTACCAGGTTTCAGCATGAACATCATGAAATCACCGAAGCCAGAAACCCAAGCTATTCGAACTTGATCGCCTTGACGGGCGTAATTTTTGTAATGATATAGGAAGGAATCAATAACATCAGCAAACAAAGTATCAAAACACCCAGGTTCAAGAACAGGATGGTCGTAAACCCAATATGAACCGGAATATAGTCGATATAATACTCCTCTGGATTGGGGAATTTCAAGATCCTGAATTTATGTTGTAACCATAGCATGCCAAGACCGATTACATTGCCCCAGAACAACCCGATGCTGATCAAGTAGGCCGCGTTGTAAAGGAATATTTTGCGAATGCTCCAATCGGCCGAACCTAATGCCTTCAAAACGCCGATCATTTGCGTACGGTCTAAGATAAGTACCAATAGGGCGGTGATCATGTTGATTCCAGCCACGATGATCATGATCGCAATAATGCCCAAAACGTTGAAATCAAAAAGGGCTACCCATTCGAATACCCTGAAGTACTTACTTTTTATATTTTGGGTATCGAGTGTCGAAAGGGTTTTATCGTAAATTTCTCCTGTTTTTTCATCTATTTTATCGAAATCACTGAGAAATACCTCAAAATTACCCACCTGGTCCTTTTCCCATTTATTCATCCGTTGGATATGCCTGATGTCTATAAAAAGGATAAGTTCATCAAAATCTTCATACCCACTATCGTAAACTCCCACGATCTTAAAATTGCGTTGGTTCGGTATTTGATCCCAGTCATCTTCCTTCGGAAAAATAGAATTAAAGGCGTCACCTACCTTCAGTTGCAGGCGGTTGGCCATAAGTTGAGACATCAAGACCTCATCGTTCAGTTCGCCCAGGTAGTTGGGCAAACGCCCATCAACCAAATAATCGTTGAAAACACGCCAGTTATAATCGGTACCCACACCTTTGGCAACGATCCCCTCGAAGGTCTCATCGGTTCGGATGACCCCACCCTTGGTTGCGACGGCCTGCACATGCTCAACCCCGTCAACGCTCTTGAAATTCGGATAAAAATCTTGTTCTAAAGATACCGGTGCGACCGAGACCTCTGAATTGTTGTTGTCATAATTATATATTTGAATATGGCCGTTAAAGGCGGTAATCTTCTCACGAATTTTAAGTTGTAGGCCCGCGGCGGTGGCAATGGCGATGAGCATCATAACAATACCTACGGCAATTGCCGCTATCGCAATTTTTATTATCGGTGCGGAAATACTAATTTTATGTTCTGCGCCTTTGATAAGTCGCTTGGCTACAAAATATTCAAAATTCAATCTATGGCGGTTTTAGCTGGTTTCAAAAGTACAGTTTTCATTTGGTTTTTAATTGTCTCCTCCTGTGGAAACCAACCGAAATCTGAGCCGGAAAAAAGTATTGATGTAACTGGTTCAAAGGATGCGCCCATTATAGTTGCTGCCAATCGAACCAGCACCTATCTCCCATTTTTAAGACAGAAACGTTTAGCCGTAGTGGCCAATCAGACCAGTTTGATTTTCAACGCATCGGGCCACACCCATTTGGTAGATTCGCTTCTTGCCCTTAACATGAATATCAAGAAAGTATTTGCCCCAGAACACGGTTTTCGCGGGGAGGCCGATGCCGGTGAAAAGGTTAGGGACGGCTTCGACGCCGAAACCGGACTACCACTGATCTCTTTGTATGGTAAAAATAGAAAGCCTTCGGCCGAACAGTTGAAAGACATCGACGTGGTGCTTTTTGATATACAAGATGTCGGGGTCAGGTTTTACACCTATCTAGCGACACTTCAATTGGTTATGGAGGCCTGTGCCGAGAACAACATTCCCCTAGTTGTACTTGACCGCCCAAACCCCAATGCGGATTATATTGACGGCCCTACCATGGAGGCCCAACATACCGGCTTCTTGGGGATGACCGAAATTCCGCTTGTTTACGGTATGACCATAGGTGAATATGCGAAAATGATCAATGAGGAAGGATGGCTCTCCAACCGTAAAAAAGCGAATCTAACCATTATACCCTTGGAGAACTGGACACATGAAAGTCGGTACTCGTTACCCGTTAGACCTTCGCCCAATCTACCCAATGACATTGCTATCAACCTGTACCCCAGTCTGGGTCTTTTCGAAGGCACCAATATCAACGCCGGCAGGGGAACCGAATTCCAGTTCCAGCGCTACGGAGCCTCTTTTTTAGATAGCACGCAATACAGTTTCAAGTATACCCCCCGGCCCAATTTTGGGTCAAAAGACCCAAAGGAAAAGGGTAAGGTTTGTTTTGGCCAAGACCTATCGCAAATTCCCAGACTGAATACGGTTCTGCTACAATGGCTTATCGATGCCTATCAAAATGCAACCGATAAAACTAAGGTCTTCAACACGTCGGGGTTTACAAAACATGCAGGAACCGAAAAACTTCAGAAGCAGATAGAAGCAGGACTGTCAGAAGAAGAAATAAAGGCCACCTGGCAACCAGATTTGGAAAAATTCAGGAAGATTCGGGCGAAGTACCTTATCTATCCAGAAAAATAAACATCACTTATCGAACTGCACGGTTGTAGGCTTCCTATAGCTATGAAAAGGCTGTTTGAGTAGCCCAGCAATACTACCGTTCTCCTTCTCGTTCGGAAAAGTATCCACACCATAGGTAATCTTTTCTGGATCTAACTGCATGTAGGTACCAAAAAGGCGATCCCAAATAGAGAAAATATTGCCGTAGTTCGAATCGGTAAAAGGCAACTTAAAATGGTGGTGTACTTTATGCATATCCGGCGAAACAATAATCCAACGTATTGCTTTATCAAACTGTTTCGGCAATTGAATATTGGCATGGTTGAACTGCGACAATACCACTGATAGGCTCTGGTATAACATGATGACACCGATTGGCGCACCAACAATAAAAACCCCCGAAAGCGTAAACAAATACCGAACTATACTTTCTAGAGGATGGTGCCTATTCGCCGTTGTGGTATCAACATAATGGTCAGAATGGTGCACCAAATGCACCATCCAAAGTGGTTTTACCTTGTGTTCTACCAAATGTGCCAGGTAGGCTCCGATCAAATCAAGAAGCATGACACCCAAAAGTACATAAAGCCAAAGGGGCATTTCTGGCAACCAATTAATGATCCCGAAGCGGTTCGTGCTTGCCCAATCGGCTGTTTTCAATAGCAGCAATGCCAACGGAAAATTGACCAAAATAGTGGTCATGGTAAAAAACAGGTTGGGTAGGGAATGACTCCATTTGTTGTACTTCACCCTAAAAAGAGGAAGTATTCCCTCTAGAATCCAAAAAAAGGTAATGCCCCCCACCAGTATCAATGAGCGATGCAAAGGGGGAATATGTTCAAAGTAGTTGATTATTGTTTCCATACTTTAAAGATACTAATTTTCATGCGCAGTTTTTAGCCCTAAACCTTATGGTCATAATTCAAACCCATCGTTACCAACGGTTTATACCCAATTCACATCTATTTTGAAACATGCATACCCAATGCCCGCTACCGGCCACCCACCCGCTTCTTCATGGCTTCAACAATATTGAATGCCGCCGGACAGATAGCCACGTTCTTTAGCGTCAAATTTCCGATTTGCTCGAATTTTTTACGATCGGTATGTGGAAATTCCCTGCAAGCCTTTGGTCTTACCTCATAAATGGAGCAATAATTTTCAGTGTCTAAAAAAGCGCAGGGCACTTGTTGTAACACATAATCATTGTCTTCGTCTACCTTCAAAAATTGAGCAATGAAACTCTGTGGTTTCTGCTTGAAGTGTTTCGAAATTCTTTCGATATCGGCATTGGTAAATAATGGTCCCGTGGTTTTACAACAATTGGCGCATTGAAGGCAATCGGTTTTTCTGAACTCCGTATCATGCAGTTCAACCATTAAATAATCGAGGTTTTTCGGCGGTTTCTTCTTCAGTTTTGAAAAGAATTTTTTGTTTTCGGCATTTTTTTCGGCCGCCTTTTTAGAAAGGCCATTTAAGATTTCTTCCATAAAACAATACATCAAAAGATAGGGTGTGCGATATTTCTTCTGTCAATCTGGTTCTTATGACCATAATTCCGTTACTTCGGCGATGTCATGGTGGTGCCGCTGAACAAATTGATGCATCGCCATAGCGCAAGGCACTTCTTTTGAAAAATGCCGTTGTTTCGCAACATCATTCATTGAAAACACTAAAACAGGCAAAAAGTAATTTCATTAGATTCATAATTTTCATGGTAAGCGCAAAAAAACCACATTTGTATACAAAGTAACAAATTAAATGAAGATGGACATTTTTGGGGAGGCACTTCTCGATTTTCAGTTAGGAAATTACACAACGGATATCAAAACCATTTTATCACTTCATGAACTCAGCGAAGTGGAAGAAGATACCCTGCCCCTAAAATACCTTTTTCGAGATTACGACACTATGCCCGCCTTAGAGCAGAAGGCCCTTGACCTTTGCCGAGGAGAGATCTTAGATATTGGTTGTGGCGCAGGAAGCCATAGCCTCTACCTACAACAAAAACGGATGCTGGTCACTGCTTTGGATCGTTCAATAGGTGCCATTGAAACCTGTCGTTTAAGGGGTATTGAAAACCGGGTGCATTGCGATATACTGAACTTTAACACCAAGAAATTCGATACCTTACTTCTTTTAATGAACGGTATCGGCATTGCGGGTACATTGAAAGGTTTAGACTTGCTATTGAAGCATTTCAAGACAATTTTAAAAAGCGAAGGTCAAATTCTAATGGATTCGAGCGATATCATTTACATGTTCTATGAAGATGATGACGGTGGCATATGGCTTCCAGCGGATAAGCACTATTATGGCGAGGTATCTTTTAGCATGCAATACAAAGGAAAACAGGGTAACTCCTTCGAATGGCTATACCTAGATTACCAAACCCTGCAAAGGGCAGCCACGGCACACAAATTTAAGTGTGAACTTGTAAGAGAAGGCGAACATTACGACTATTTGGCAAGATTGACCCTTTAACAATACCAGTTGGCCTGTTTTTTGCGTTATATTGGTAGCTCTTAATTCATCGCTATGAAAAAGAAAGGAATTTTAATAATTATTCTCGGAGCACTGCTATTTATCAGTTGTTCGAAAAATTCTGACGAACCGGATCAGGGAACGCAGCAAGTTGACAAGAGGGCCAATCTATTGGCCACGGGTGCGTCCGCCAATGATCTTCTCTCAAATGATCGCTTTACCAGACTTAAGATTGAAATCGCTTATGTAGCAGGGTTTAGACCTACTACTTTGGCAATGGCCGAATTTATGGCCTATTTAAAGCTGCACACCTTTAAGGAAGAAATAGAATTGGTGTTCAATGAACTTCCCTCGCCAGGTGAAGAAAGCTTGACACTGCAAAAAATAGCGGATCTAGAAAGTGAAAACCGTACGGTCTTTAACGACGGGGAGACCCTTGGCGTTTATATTTATTTTGCCGATGCCCCGTCTGACGAAGATGATGACGCCGAAGGTCTGGTAACCTTAGGTGCAGTTTACCGCAACACCTCTATGGTTATTCATGAAGTTACCGTAAGACGACTATCGAACCAAAATGGCCCTGTAAGAACTTCAGACGTGGAAGCGGCAACCATCAACCATGAATTCGGCCACTTGTTCGGCCTGGTCGATTTAGGCAGTACTATGGTCAACGATCACGAAGATCCCAATGCTGTAAACCATTGCAATGTGCAGGGCTGCCTTATGAGGGCCGAACTGCAGTTCGGGGGCTCGGGTAAATCATCATTGGCGTTTGAAAAAGCTTCAAATGATGGTGATATCAAAGCGGGTTGTTCTTTGAGTGGCGCAAGTGTTCTGCAAATGCTTCAAGGTTCGACGGCAAAAAATATCGGCTCAGCACCCGGTATAGATCCAGCATGCATTCTTGACCTAAAGGCCAATGGCGGTAGGTAAAAAGTCCGACCTTTCAGCTTAAAGCTATTTGGGGTTTGTTCGAAAAGTTTACGGCCCAAGATAATTGACGTTTCTGCGCGCAAAAAGTTGACAATCGATTCAGTTCTAGGGTATGTTCAAATACTTATGGGTCTGCAATGAAACTTTCCATTTGGGGTTCTTCATCACATAGTCTACAATGAGCGGGATCATTTTTTCACGAACGCTCCATTCTGGTTGCAAAAAGAGTATACAACCCTCATTGACCAGTTGCGCCTGCTCCTCTGCAAAAATAAAGTCGTGCTTGTTGTATACGATTACCTTAAGCTCATTTGCCTCTTTATATATCTTTCCGAAGGGTAGTTTGTTCTTTTTGGGAGATAGACAAATCCAGTCCCATATCCCTGTAAGCTCATAAGCCCCGGAGGTTTCGATATGGGTTTGTAGTTTTTTTTCCTTTAAGGCTTCCGTCAGGGGCTGCATGTTCCAGGTCAAGGGCTCGCCACCGGTGATCACTATGGTATTGGAGTGCTTGGAAGCATTCGCTACAATGTGTTCGATGGCCGTAGGCGGATGCATCTCGGCATCCCAGCTTTCCTTTACATCACACCAATGGCAGCCTACATCGCAGCCGCCCACGCGTATAAAATAAGCGGCGGTACCCTTATGGAAACCCTCGCCCTGAATGGTGTAGAATTCTTCCATCAACGGAAGCATCAAACCCTTGTCTACCAATGCTAACACCTCATCTTTTGCCATCGGGCAAAGATAGGCCTACTTCCGTTCAAATTCCAAAATCAAACGCACCAAAATCGAACACGTGGCAAACCGACATCGTTAAAAATGATATCGAAACATGAAACGAACTTTGGTACTCGAAAAAATGCTCTATTTTTATGCAAAATTTGACCAAAATGCCTACCAAAGAAGAATTCTTCGCACATATTGAAAGCGGGTACGCGACAAAGGGTGATTTTATTATTATGGGCGCGGCCATGCTCGATGGAGAGGCCATGACAAACGCCCATGTCAAAATACCCCTGAAAACACTCAACCGACACGGACTAATTGCGGGAGCTACCGGTACGGGAAAAACCAAAACACTTCAGGTATTGGCCGAGAACCTATCGGAAAAAGGGATCCCGGTTCTGTTAATGGACCTAAAGGGAGATCTAAGTGGGATCGCCCAACCGGGTGCTGGGCATGCGAAAATTGATGAGCGCCACGCTAAAATCGGACTGCCGTTCGAGGCAAAGGGCTTTCCTGTTGAAATTCTCTCCTTAAGCGAACAGGCAGGCGTTAAACTGCGCGCCACCGTTTCAGAATTCGGACCGATACTTTGGTCACGCATATTGGATCTTAGTGAGACCCAAGAGGGTATCGTAGCAGTGGTTTTCAAATATTGCGATGATAACAAACTACCCCTTCTTGATTTAAAGGATTTCAAGAAAGTGCTGCAATATGCAACCGAGGCGGGCAAGGAAGAATTTAGCAAAGACTACGGCCGCATTTCGACCAGTTCTACAGGTACCATCTTAAGAAAGGTCATCGAGTTGGAACAACAGGGCGCCGACCTTTTCTTCGGTGAAAAATCGTTCGAGGTAGACGACCTCACCCGGATCGACGGTAACGGAAAAGGATATATCAACATCATCCGCCTGACGGATATTCAAGACCGACCAAAACTGTTCTCCACATTTATGTTGAGTTTGTTGGCGGAAATTTATGCCACCTTTCCCGAACAGGGCGATAGTGATCGACCAGAGCTGGTACTCTTTATAGACGAGGCCCACCTGATATTCAACCAAGCCTCAAAGGCCCTTCTCGACCAAATTGAGAATATCGTTAAATTAATACGGTCAAAGGGGATCGGACTTTATTTCGTGACCCAAAACCCCACCGATGTACCCAATGCGGTACTTTCGCAACTTGGACTGAAAGTGCAACATGCCCTAAGAGCTTTTACGGCGAACGACAGAAAGGCCATTAAACTGACCGCGGAAAATTATCCAGATTCTGAATTCTATGACACCAAAGAAGTCTTGACCTCCTTAGGTATTGGAGAGGCCCTGATCTCGGCATTAGATGAAAAAGGAAGACCAACACCTCTTGCGGCCACCCTTTTAAGAGCTCCCATGAGCCGAATGGACGTGCTGACCGACATCGAATTAAAATCGTTGGTCGATAATTCGAAGCTGGTCAAAAAATACGGTGAGATCATTGATCGCGAAAGTGCCTATGAAATCTTGAACGAAAAAATCGAGAAAGCAGAAGTTAGCGCCGCAAAAGAAGAAAAACAAAAATCGACAGATAGAAGAACTACCACCAGAAGAAGTACCGCGCAAAACCCAGTTGTAAAGGTATTGACCAGTGCTACCTTTATCAGGGGCATGCTAGAGGTACTAAAGAAAGTACTTCGCTAGATTTAACATTAATACATCAATCACCATCAATCAATGAAGCCATTTGTTTGCCTAACCCTTGGTTCGATTCTTTTGTTGGCAAGTTGCCTTAAAGAGACGGATACCACGTTTTTGATTACCCCTACCAACATCGGAAAACTTGACAAAAAAAGTCTGGTACGGGATCTTGAGATCATTTTTGACCAAGATTCCATTGTGAAGGATACCGTTACCCTACGGTTCGGTAACGGCGCGAAAAAAATAAAAATTTACGAAAAAGGCGGAAACCACTTGTTGACCCTTACACCTTCAGCGGATAGTATCCCTACAATAGAGAATATTCATATACACGACCCTAGATTTCATACTGAAAAAGGTATTGGCCCTAACAGTACCTTTAAAGACATCAAAGAAGCATACTCCATTAGGAAGATACAGTCCTCACTCAACAATATCGTTATTTTCGTCAAAAACAGCGATATATACTTTACCATCGATAAAAAAGAGCTACCCTCTAGTTTACGGTATGCCTCCAGTGTGAACATTGAAGCCGTTCAGGTACCCGATGCCGCTAAAATCAAATATATGATGATAGGTTGGGAAGCTCCATAATTCAGATATAACATTCAGTATTTCAACATATTAAAATCAGTCTACAGCGTACTTACGAAGTCTTGAATTTTTTCCTGTTCGCCATGACCATATCACCGTGGGCCATTGCCCATTCTGTGAGATCAAGCAATTTATGTAGGTATGAATGTCCGAAATTCGTCAGTTCATATTCTACACGAATAGGCACTTCCGCATATACTTTTCGCGATAAATATCCATCAGCTTCAAGCACTTTGAGCCGCTCGCTCAATACTTTACTTGAAATACCGTAAACATACTTTTTCAGCTTGTTAAACCGCAAGACGGGGTAGTAGCCCAAGTAAAGAACAATAAGAATACTCCATTTATCTGCGGCCAAAGCCATCACATCACGAATTGGACAATATGTTTCGGTTTTGAGATCGATATGACCGAACATTTTTTTTAATTTTTGTGCGACCATAAGTTTCTGATTATCAGTAATAGTTACCATTTCCATACGTAGTGCAAGTTTTGAAACTTCTTTCAAAAATTAAAAAGAAGTCGTAATTTTGGTGTTAATTATGTACTAAGTTACTTAAAGTAACCCTTTTATCAAAAAATATGCAAAAACTCGTGTTATTGGCTTATGGCACCTATTTTAACATCAGCGCCCTTATCAACAAGAAAACAACGGCCAGAAAAGCCTTCAAGGTTTTCTGCAGCCCAAGAAAAGGTAAGGTACTACCCGAACAAAAAGCCTATCTTATTGATGCCAAAGATGATATTGTACAACTAGGTGATGTACACATTCAAACCTATCGTTGGAGTGGAAGCAAAGAAACGGTACTATTAGCACACGGCTGGGAGAGCAATACCTTTCGCTGGCGTAACCTCATACAAAAACTACAGACAGAAAACTATAACATTGTGGCCTTTGATGCCCCAGCGCATGGCCATTCATCAGGCAACGTACTCAGTGGCCCCCTATATGCCGAAAGTATGCAAAGCGTTATTGAAAAATATAGGCCAAAATATATCATAGGCCATTCTTTTGGTGGTATGGCCATACTCTATAACCATTACAAGAACCAGAACCCCGATATCGAAAAAATGGTCTTACTAGGGGCACCTTCTGAACTTACCGATTTTATGGTGGAGTATAAAAACCTGCTTGGCCTGAGTTCAAGACTGATGAGCGCCCTGGAAGATTATTTTACCGCTAACTTCGGTATGCGATTTGTTGATTTCTCAACGCCCAAATTCGTTCAAGGCAGCAGCATCAAGGGCTTATTGATCCATGATGAACTTGACAAGATCACCTCAGTGAAATCATCTGAAAACGTACACGCCAATTGGAAGGGTAGCATTTTGATCAAGACCAAAGGTCTAGGGCATTCTTTGCACCAAGACGGGGTACGAAATCATGTGGTTAATTTTTTGAAATCATAGAAAAAAGGGTACATTTAGTCATTAAAAATACAGCGCGCCGTGGACATTGGGCGGCTACTAATTTATGTACCCCGTAATTCAATTCATATGCAAAACGTAACTCCCTTCCACATTGCCATTCCTGTTCACAATCTTTCGGAATGCCGCACTTTTTATCGTGAAATACTCAACTGCGAAGAAGGTCGCAGCAGTGACCATTGGGTTGATTTTAGCCTGTTCGGCCACCAGTTGGTTATCCATTACAAGCCAAAGGTGGAAAGCGATGGCCTACATCATAACCCAGTGGACGGTCATGACGTGCCTGTTCCGCATTATGGGGTTGTTTTACCATGGGATGTGTTCGAATCGTTTTCAGAAGAACTAAAAGCTAAGGGTGTCAAGTTCGTGATCGAACCTTACATACGCTTCGCCGGTCAGGTGGGCGAGCAGGCCACCATGTTCTTCTTAGATCCGGCAGGAAATGCGTTAGAGTTCAAGGCCTTCAAGGATATTGGGCAACTTTTTGCCAAATAGGCCTTTTCAACCGCTTTCAATAGGGAAAGTAAACCATGAACATCCTAAAGAACGCATCGCAGATTGGCCAGCAGCTGACAAAATCCCATAACTTCTGAATATGATGGTATTTTTTAAAAAACAGTTTTTCTTCCTTAGGTATTTCATCCTAACCGTAAGCACTTGTTCGGTATGTGTTCAGTGTGGCCCAGCCCAAATTCAGACAATTAAAGCGTCGAATAGTTCAGTAAATATCCATACTTCGGTTCTAGATAGGATCAAGAAGTCCGGTGTTATAAGAGTAGGCACCACAGGCGACTTCTCGCCATTTTCGTACCGGCTTGATTCGATAGGTAACGCATACCATGGCATTGATATCGAGCTTGCAAAAGATCTAGGCCGAGCGCTGAACGCCGAGGTTCAATTTGTGGAAACCACTTGGCCATCTTTGATGATAGATCTTCACGCCAACAAGTTCGACATAGGCATGAGCGGTATAACCATTACCCTTGCGCGCCAACAAAATGCATTGTTCAGCGCGCCTTTACTATCAAGTGGAAAAGCGGCCATTACCCGTGATGAAAATACGCATTTGTACAACACCATCGAGGCCATCAATAGCCCTGGGGTAAGGGTAATCGTAAACCCGGGCGGTACCAACGAATCATTTTCAAGACAACATTTCCCCAAGGCCACCATAGTAGAAAATGAAAACAACCTCAGCGTATTTCAAAAAATAGTAGACGGCGAAGTAGACCTGATGGTAACCGATGCAACAGAAACCCTGGTGCAACAGTTGATACACCCTGAATTGGAGGCAGTAAATCCGAACGAGCCCTTCAATTTTTTTGAAATGGGCTATCTCTTGCCCATTGACCATACTTTTAAGGCCTATGTTGACCAATGGATCAATCTTCGATTGAAAGATGGCACCTACCAAAGCATCTTCGACAACGAACTTGCAAAGATTGCTGATCGTGCCTTAAGTGGCAACTAATCGTCCCCAACTGTAAAGTACAGGTTTCCCTTTCTTCTATTGCGACCATTCCGTAGGGGTTCGATCCCAACGGTGTTCCCGCAATGTCTGAAAGAGCTCTTTAGCTAACCCTTTGCCATCACTGACGGCGGTATTCGCGAGTACGTTCCTTTGTTTTCGCATTCCCGGTATAATGGTTGCTACGGTCTTGTTCATGGTAATAAAACGCAGTGCCATTTCCGCCATACTCATTCCTTCCGGTATCAATGGGCGCAAAGCTTCGGCATGGTCTACACTTGAATTGAGGTTTTCGGGCACAAAATACGTACCGCGCCAATCGCCTTCGGGAAAAGTGGTTTCCTTGGTGAGACTTCCGGTCAGCGTGCCCTCGTCAAAAGGAACTCGTGCAATGACCCCTATGTTCAACTCATCACAAAGTGGAAAAAGTACATCCTCGGGGTTTTGGTCGAAAATATTATAAATGACCTGTACGGCATCTATCTTCCCGGTTCGCAACGCCTTGACCACATTCTCAGGTTCCCAACGGTTCACACTGATGCCCATGGCGGCAATTTTGCCCGAAGTTTTTAGGTCTTCAACGGCCCTTTGCCATTCTTCTTGTTGCGACCAGCCATCGTCCCAAGTATGGAACTGTATCAAATCGATTTGTTCCAAACCTAAATTTTTCAACGTCTTTTCAGTATACTCCATTATATGAGCCGTGGGGTAGGACACATCCAAGGAGTATTCAGGTTTTGCAGGCCACTTGAAATTTTTCGGTGGTATTTTGCTGGCGGTATATAGTTTTTTTGCAGGATGCCTCCGGACCAATTGCCCCAACAGTTCTTCGCTATGGCCTTCGCCATAGCCCCATGCGGTATCAAAAAAAGTAACCCCTTTTTCAACGGCAAGATCAAGGCTTTCGGCAGATTGCTTATCACTACTTTCTGTCCAGCCGGCCATGCCCCACATGCCATAACCAATTTCACTTACGGGCCAATTGGTCCTTCCAAACTTTCTATAAATCATGTTTTCTTTTTTATGAATTTCTCGTTGACAAACAGAAATATACCGTACCCGGACCCAAAAAGCAATCCCCTTGTAGCTTTTTCCAGCCATACAGATAGATTATAATTCCCTTCTAGGATAACCGAAATAACGGTGAACAAAAAGGCACCAACACCGGCTTGCAAGGCAATTCGCTTCAACATGTTGCCTTGTTTAAGTTCAAGGTTGGTGAAAAGTATTGGAAACGAATGACAGTACTGCAGGTAATGCCTCCCGCCAATAGCCCCAGGAATGGCCACCATCTCGAATCCTGAATTCATGGGGCACTTCTTTTTTACGTAGTGCAATATGCACCAAGCTATTGCCCTCGTATAAAAAATCGTCATCGCCACAGTCAATGTACCATTTGACCGATTTAATGCTTTCGGCCGACATGGCATCGATTAGTTGCAGTGCACTATTGTGCTCAAAATACTGTTGTATTTCGGTTTCCGTGAGCACGGATTCGGTGCGCTTCAGGCGTTCTTTCAATTCATCAACGTTCAAGGCGCCCACCGAAGCGCTTAAGGGGCAGGCCGATGAAAAAAGATCGGGCCGGTGTAGGGCATACATAAACGTGCCGCCGCCGCCCATGGAAAGGCCAGCGACCGCCCGGAAACGTTTTTCTTGTTTTATTCGGTATTTCTGCTCAATATGGGGCATAAACTCATCAAAAAAGAAATCTTCATATTTCCACTCACCCACGTTAAAATAGCCTCTTTTGCCCGTGTTGGCATCAGGCATGACGATGATCATTGGGGTTGCGGAGCCGTCTTTTATCGCATTGTCAGCAATTCGCAACACCTCGCCGAACTGCACCCAGCCGGTTTGATCGTCACCTGCACCGTGCAAAAGGTAGAGTACGGGATAGCTCCGCGCCGAAGTCTCATAGTCTGGGGGCAGGTAAATGGCGTACTTACGTTCGCTCTTTAAAATTTTACTAGTCATGCTAAGATTATCGTACACTTTGCCCGTTTGGCCATAGACGGCAACCGATAGCATAAAACAGTAGAGTTTTAAAACAGTCTTTGGTTTCATAGCTGCCGATTTATTTGAAGTAGACAAGATAATGAAACTGTTTGAAAAAGATCCTGTAGGTCAATTTTATTTGTTAATGGGCATATGCCTTTTAGACATTAAAAAAAAATCCGGCCCTTTTGGCCAAACCCTATTTTTTGAACATAAAGAATACGGCGAGTATCAAAAATACAAAAGAGATCACATGGTTTAGGCGAAATGTTTCGGTCTTGAAAACCAGTAACGTAAAAACGGCAAAAACCACCAAGGTGATCACTTCTTGTATGACTTTCAATTGGATCAATGTAAACGGCCCCCCGTTTTCATGAAACCCGATCTTATTTGCCGGTACCTGAAACATATATTCGAAAAAGGCGATTCCCCAACTAACGAATATGATCGCGGTTAAACCCAGTTTCTGAAACCAAGGCCATTGTGCGAATTTTAAATGGCCGTACCACGCAAAGACCATGAACGAGTTGCTCAAAACTAAAAGTAGGATCGTAAGAATCGCTTTCATGGGTACGTTGTTCGTTATTGATGTGTATTTTGAATTTTTCTGTTTTTTCGAAGGCCCTGCCATTTTTTTGCCACCATCATGATCCCAAGCGTTTGATCGGCAGGGTAACCTGGGTATTACCAGTAGCTCCGGTTAATTCACGAAGTTAGGAAAAAACGAAATCGGGTCAACACTATAAAAAATGGCCAACCCTAATATACGACCCCTTTAAATAATCTAAACGAATTTACAGCCAGGGTCAGCCCAAGGTCAAGCCTTTCTTCCGCACCCAGAAATAGGCAAAGATGAGATTCGGCACCCAGCACAGCCAGGCGACCATGCGGTAGGCGAGAATAAAATCTTGTAAGGTAAGGGTCAACAGCGGCAGCCATACTCTAAGCATGACCGCGGCAAAACAGGCGGCGTAGCTATAGATCATAAAGACCCGGTGCATATCCAAATCGCGCTTTTTTATGGCCCAAAGGGCGTTCAGGGTGAAGTAGAGCCAAACAACGGCCAAAGAAAAAAAGCCCAATTGGGCCACAATGCCCCCGGTGGCAAAGAAGGCTATGCCCAATGCAAAAACTCCACTGGCCAGGGCCGTGGCCACGTACAGCTTTCCAATGGCGCGGTGCCTTTTAAAGTTGGCCTCCCTGAAACGTTTGCCGAACTGCACCCAACCGACCATCAAGGCGACTCCGCCAAAAAGGATATGTCCATAAAAGCCCACGTTCCAGGCCACATTGGCCAAGAGTTGGGTGGTTTTGGTCAATTGCAGGCCCACGTGGCCCGTTGAAAATACATAAATTAAAGGGTACAGGCCCACGCCTATGGCCAAAAAGCCAAAAACAAACCAGGCCACTTTATTGGTAGAGTTCATCTTCTTCTATTTATACCGCCAACTGGTCAAGTCTGCGCCTGCGGGAGCGCTTTCCGCAATACGCTTCATGATCTTGGGCACGTACATGCTGTTGTAGCGCAACCTGGTAATGGCATTGGGCAGCTCTGGGTCTCCGTTCCAGCAATGTTCCGCACGGTCTCCATACGCTACTTCGCCGTCATAATAGGGGTTTGTGGTGCTCTCTAAAAAATCTTCCATGAGGTATACGGCATTGTTCAAATAATAATTGTCCATATCCCCACAATAGATATGGATCTTGCCCTTGAGACCTGGCCCCAGTTTGTCCCAATCGCGCTCCAAGATATGGCGCAGATCATAATTTTCCTTCCAATGTTCCGCTACTTGGTGGTTTATGTCCCCCGTCATTTTGTCCCACAGGCGTACCGGATAGCCATCTTCTCCCTGTGGGGAATAGGTGGCCTCCCAAATGTCCCATTGCTGGCCAGATCTGCTTTTGTCGCCAAGTACAAGTTCTAAATGGTTGCCTTGCCGCAGCGTAGATTGAATTTGGCCCAAATAGTTGCGATGTGAGGGTACTTCGAGTTCTTTGTGGGCACTATCATAGTAATAGGCATTTTTATCTTCATAAATATTGGTCAAGCAATAGGCCCTGAAATCAATGGGGTCGGGGCAGGCTGCAAAACAGCCATTGTATTCTTCAGGATATTTTACCTGAACGGCCAAGGCTTCCCAGCCCCCTGTAGAACCGCCGTATAAAAATCGCGACCAGCCTTCACCCATGCCCCTGAACTGTTTTTCTATTTCGGGAATAAGCTCATAGGTAATCGCATCACCATACGGGCCTTGGCTAGCCGAATTTACCGCATATGAATCATCGTAATACGGAGTGGCATGTTGTATTTCGATAATCAACATGCGCGGAAAATCAGGTTCGTTCCAGCGTTTATAAAAATCGTAGGCTTCTTGTTGCTGAATGATGTTGTACCCATCCATATCAAAACGAGCGGAATATTCGGGTTTCAAGTTGGGATCAGGAGGGGTAGTTCTGAAGCCACTGAAGTCATCAGGAAAATGCCCGTGGAAAATCATCAAGGGGTATTTGGCTTCCGGGTGCTCATTAAAGCCCTTAGGAAGTAAAACGTGGGCCCCGAGATAGATATCCCTACCCCAGAATTGAGACAGTTTTTCCGATTTTACCTTTATATGCTTTACCCACTCGGTATCGGCGGGTTCTTCAATGGGCGGGATTACCTGGTCCATGACCACATTTACATTTTGAATACCCTTTTCGGTTACCGTAACCTTAAAAGGTTGGCTATAAAGATTACCGGGCGAACGGTTCCATTGTTGGCCCTCACCGTTGTCCATCGGTAATTTTACGGTATGCCCTGTGCTAAGATCGAACGTTTCGTATACATGTAAAAGTGCCTGCACATTGTACTCACCGGGGGGCACATTGGCCAGACTTGGATACGGATAGCCAAAAATACTGTCGTTGAAAGTACGAGTTTCACCAGCTGCCATACCGTCAACGTTCATACCGAAGATGAGTTGCGAATTTAATCCGTCATTGATCAAGAACCGCGGTTCCTTTTCAAGATCGTTCGACAACATCAAGAGCAAACGGCCATCTTTGGCCTCAAGGGCCAAGGTTTCGGAAAACGATACGGAAATACCGCCTTTTGAATTATCCGTTTTTTCTTTACTACAACCTGTCAAGAGCAACAAGGCTAAAAATAAGTAAGGGCTGATTCTTATCATAGATGTATTATTTGCCTTAAAAGATAATGATAATAAGGGAATAAGATTATATGAAAAAGGCAAATTTTGCGTTATGGCTTAACCTTATCCTACAATTTCGAACTATGAAAAAATCACTTCTTATCGGCTTGATATTCGCTTGGATCCTTCTAATGAGTAGTTGCGATTATGATGATAGTAACGATATCGATATCATCACCCCTAATGATACCACCAAAACTGGGTAGCCCCTGAAAATTGTTGCTCCGGGTTTATCACACCCTTTTGTATTCTTGGGCCTATGCAATTCATGCCCTGAAGTATGGTTATTATTCCATTGTAGACTTGAAGGAAACCCAACTTCAATTTCCGGGTTAACTTTTCAAGGGAATGGTTATGCCAAGGGCGAATGCACCAATGCCTTGGTTAACCCTATTTTGAAAATAGAAGCTAAAGCCCAGGTCTACGTTATTGTGACGGCCAAGTTCTAACCCAAAGCCAAAGGGTATATGATAAGTAAGCCCCTTTTTATCTATGGCATAGAACGCAGTAATGGTCTCAAATTTTCCGATTGATGACCCTAGTCACAGTTCAATATAAGGAGCGATATAGGGTATAGGGGCACGTAACCTGACCTTACCGCCAATGAGCACGGCCCTGGTAACCGCTTTTTCAAAGGTAGGGTCGTTATTAAAGTCCAATCCGTCAGATTTAGTAAGCACTAAACCGGCGTAAGGCCTCAATTCAAACCACGATTTCACTTTTAAAATGAACTCGCCCTGCAAGAATAAACCGTCATCCGAAATTCGGTCGAACTGTCAAAGGCTGAGCTGAAGGCAATGCCTATTTGTGCGTTGATCGATTTTTCCTTGATAAACTGTGCCGTTGAAATGTTGGCCATAAGTGATGCCAATAGCATCAAAGCGGTGTACCTCATAAACCCAAAATAAGTTATTGTAAATTAGATTTATAATTTCCGGTTAGGCTATTACATTTCTTTGGTAAAAGAAGTAAATTTTAGCTTAGGCGCACAGAAAGATCTTACAAATTTTTGGTGCGATGCCGTTCACGGGCCAGCAAGGTATTCTTCAACAACATAGCAATGGTCATAGGGCCCACCCCACCAGGCACTGGGGTAATATAGGAAGCCTTTT
>JBHJNU010000028.1:0-11701 GCA_050330515.1 Flavobacteriaceae bacterium
CGGTTAAGTTTACGCCTGAGGAATGTAGAATAGTCACCACCACCAGTATGTAGAACAGGTATTTCAAAAAACCAAAAATGCTTTCGAACTTGTTCTTATCCTCTTCGGGAAGCTTGGCCGTAACCAATCGGCGCACCAATTTTAAGATATAGGTAATGGCAATTAGGGCAACAATGATGATCAACAGGGTGCTAATGGAAATATGGGTAGTGTCACTATCATAGATTTTATACGATAGCACATCTCTTATTGCTGTCAAAATACCATTCAGCTCTTTCATAATTAATAGCGAAGCCATTTAAAAAGTTCTTTGTACGTCGGTTTCTTACCGTACATCAAAATTCCGATCCTGTAGATTTTTGCCGCCAACCATACGATTCCAATGAATGTTCCCATTAAAAGTAGTAATGAGGTTAGCAGTTGCCAAATAGGCACCCCTCCTTCGCCTATTCCACCCGGTAAGCGCATTAACATAACTATTGGCGACGTTAAGGGAAACAAAGAAAAACCAACAGCGATCGGCCCGTGCGGATTGCTAAATACCGAGAAGAAACCTACATAGATCGCTAACATCAATGGTAAGATCACGGGAAAAATAAATTGCTGTGTATCGGTCTCATTATCTACGGCGGCTCCTATGGCAGCGTAAATCGAGCTGTAAATAAGGTAGCCCAGTATGAAATAGATTAGAAATGAGCTAATGAGCATGAACCAAGGTATATCCCAAACCTCTTGAACCAATAAAAAGGTATCCCTATTCATTGATGGCATAGGCGACACCCCGTCTACTTCCATTCCTTTCATCAGACCGGGTCCACCGTTCAAGACCCCGGTGTCGATGTCGAAAACCGCAAAAGAAATCAATAACAGAATTCCCGCAGAAAGGATCCAAATACCAAATTGGGTAATGCCTGCCAAAGCAGTTCCTAAAATTTTACCCAACATCAATTGAAAGGGTCTAACCGAAGATATAATGACCTCGATAATTCTACTTGTTTTCTCCTCGATTACGCTGCGCATTACAAAACCACCATAAATAATGATGAACATCATAATCAAATAACCGAAGCCACCACCTATAAATGCCTTTAACTCGTTTATACCCTTGATATTCTTCTGGCCTTGAAAAGTGGCCGTTTTGATTTCATATGGGGCACCTAGGGAGGCGAAATCTTCAACAGATACACCTAGGTCAAGAATTCGTTTCTGTCGCAGCCTTTCTTGAAAAATAGATTCGATGTTGGAGATGATCGACGTATTTGGTGCTTCCTTGGAAAAGAAAAAAGAACCTTGGGCGGCATTTTCCAAATCACCGGCCGCAGGAATATGTAAAAGTCCGGAATACCCCAAGCTGGCCGTAGAATCTTTTGCTGCCTCTAGGTCGATATCCGTAAAATTAACGTAGGAGGTGCTTTCTGTAGTTACAAAAGCGTTTGCAAAATAGTCACTCTCGTTCAACACCGCGATGACCCGCTTTTCATTATCGTTCAATTTTGTTAGAAAAGCGATTAATACGACCATGGCAACCATAAGGATCGGACTTAAGAACGTCATGATGACAAACGACTTGTTGCGTACTTTTGCCAAATATTCACGCTTAATGATCAATGGGAGTTTACTCATCACGGTTCTTATTTTGAATGGTACGTATGAATATTTCGTTGGCCGAGGGCACGGTCTCCACAAAATTATTAACATTGGCCTTGCCCGAAAGATACGCTAGCAAGGCACCGGAATCACTCGAAGGTAGCTGCACCGTAAGGTCTAATTGATTTTCCAAAACATTGAATTCTGACGACTCTATCGCAAATTTCTCAGAAAGCTCTTGTAGCAATCTATCACCATACCAGGTTTCGAGACCTATTTTGAAGATATTGTTCTTGTAAGCTTTTTTGATATCCGACAAACGACCATCCAATATTTTTTCGGAATGATGAATGAGAGCGATGTATTCGCAGAGCTCCTCCACCGATTCCATTCGATGTGTAGAAAAAATTATCGAAGCCCCTTTTTCTTTCAAGTGTAATATCTCGTCTTTTATAATATTGGCATTTATTGGGTCAAAGCCGCTAAATGGCTCATCAAAGATCAACAGTTTAGGTTCGTGCAATATGGTGACGATAAACTGTATTTTCTGTGCCATCCCCTTTGATAGTTCCTGTACTTTTTTGTTCCACCAATCGCCAACATCTAGCCTATCGAACCAATACGTTAACCTTTTTTTTGCCTCTGCTTTGCTTAATCCCTTTAACTGTGCCAAATAAAGCGCTTGCTCGCCTACCTTCATACTTTTATAAAGTCCGCGTTCTTCAGGCAAATACCCGATCAACGCAACGTGTTCAGGTTGTAGCGGTTGGCCATCAAAGAAAACCTCCCCACTGTCAGGATAGGTTATTTGATTGATAATTCGAATGAGAGTCGTTTTGCCTGCACCATTCGGGCCTAACAACCCATAGATGCTATTTTTGGGGATTTCGAGGGATACTTTATTAAGCGCAATATGTTTTCCAAAGTGTTTGGTAACCTCTTTCGTGACCAAAATATTATTCATGCAGGCAATTTTGTCAAAGATAGGAAAAGAGCCAGTAGTAGATAGTTGCAAAAAGCTTAAAAAGTGTATCGTGCACATATAGGCCCATCAAAATTTGATATTTCCCAAAAAACAGAACCCACCTGAAACTCGTGTTAGTGACCCCGCCCGTGGGCGGGGTTAGCCTGAACCCATTCGCAATACCATGTTGTCATCACTTTCAAAAAAAAAAGCAATCGGCCCCAAAAAACAAAACCCACCTCAAACTCGTGTTAGAGACCCCGCCCGTGGGCGGGGTTAGCTTGAACCCATTCGCAATACCTGGTTATCATCACTTTCAAAACCCGAATTGGCCATAAAAACAAAACCCACCCTCGAAAGAATCAAGGATGGGAAAAAAATTGCTATGAAAAAGAAAATTATTGCTGGTTTCCCAACAATACTTCAAATATACATTTTTTATTTAAAAGGCAAGAAATATTCTGTTAAGAGAACATATCTTTAACTTTTTCGAAGAAAGATTTATCAGATTTCTCCGGTTTCGGCTCAAAATTCTCGTTATTCTGCATACGTTCAAAAAACTCCTTTTGTTCCTTATTGAGTTCTTTGGGTGTCCAAACATTGACATGAACCAATAAATCGCCAGCACCATATCCATTAAGACTGGTAATTCCCTTTCCTCTTAACCTCAATATTTTACCTGATTGTATACCCGCTTCTAGTTTGATGCGCACTTTGCCCCCAACCGCATCAATTTCTTTTGAAGTACCTAAAACCGCTTCTGAAATACTAATATAGAGATCATAGTGCAGGTTATCGCCCTCGCGCTTCAAGGTGTCATGGTCTTCCGTTTCAATGGCAACCAATAAATCGCCTGGAACCCCGTTTCCTGGGGCATCATTGCCCTTGTTGGGCACTTTTAACTGCATACCTTCTTCAACGCCGGCAGGAATCTTTATAGAAACGGTTTCCTCTACTATCTTTAGTCCGTCAGCATCGGCATCATGAGGCTTTCGATCTAAAATTTGACCCGCCCCTGAACAGCTGCTGCATGTAACTGCCGTCTGCATTCTTCCCAGAATGGTATTTTGTATCTTGGTTACCTGTCCACGTCCACCGCAGGTTGAACAGGTTTTATAGGTAACCCCATCGGCTTGCACCTTTCTTCTTACCTTTACTTTCTTTTCAACCCCGTTGGCGACTTCCTCCAAGGTCATTTTCACACGGATCCTAAGATTACTGCCTTTTACTCTTCGTTGGCCACCGCCACCGCCGAAGCCACTAAAGCCCCCACCGCCAAATGCACTACCGAAGATATCACCGAATTGGCTAAAAATATCGTCCATGTTCATACCGCCGCCGCCGAAGCCGCCCCCTCCTTCAAACGCTGCGTGACCAAATTGGTCATAGCGCGCTTTTTTGTCGGGATCGCTCAATACCTCGTAAGCCTCGGCGCACTTCTTGAACATTTCCTCAGCTTTGGGGTCATCCGGATTTTTATCAGGATGAAATTCAATCGCCTTCTTACGATAGGCCTTTTTGATCTCGGCAGCCGAAGCACCTTTATTTATGCCAAGAAGTTCGTAATAATCTTGCTTCATGCTACTATCTTAGTTACCGACAACCACTTTTGGGTGTCTAATGATTTTATCGCCCAACTTGAATCCCTTTTCGATCACATCGATTATCTTTCCCTTCAGTTTTTTGTTAGGGGCAGGTATTTGTGTAACGGCCTCGTGCATATCGGCATCGAAGGCATCTCCCTGCTTTACGTCTAGCTCTTCCAAGCCTTTGTTCTTAAGGGTTTCTCGGAATTTATTATGGATCAGCTCAACACCCTTGAACATAACATTATCATCTGATTTGGCCATTTCTTTCATCGCCCGCTCAAAATCATCCATTACTGGAAGTAATGACACGATAACTTCTTGACCAGCGGTCTTGAACAATTCCATACGCTCTTTTGATGTTCGTCTTTTGTAATTTTCAAATTCGGCGAACAGTCGTAAAAATTTATCCTTTTCAGTGGCCAGGTCTGCCCTAAGTTTTTCTTCTATGGATTCTTCCAACGCGTTCTCATCTTCTATTTCAGTGGGTCGTTCTACAGATGATCCGGTTTCGGATAGTATGTCATCCCATTCCTCGGTATTCTCTTTCTCACTCATTCGGTAACATTTTTTAACTTCTGTTTTCAGGTGGCAAAAGTACTGCCAATTCTTTAGAAATGTCAAAATGTCATTTAAAAATAGACAAAGTCCGCTTTGGCGTTCAACTTAAACCTTGAGTCGCTTCGATAAAAAAATCCGCCAAGGCAGATTAAATTTTGGACGATACTTCAAGAATTACCTTATGAAATGAATTGTTTTTGTTGGGAAAACCTTTCCGAAGCGGCAACTTTACCATCTTTTTGATAGATCCCCTCTAATGTGAAACAGATATTCTGATTGTGAAACACGAAGCCTTCTTCCTCTATTTTTTTACTGCTGACCCTTTGGCTAGCAAATAGAATGTATGACATTTCACCGAGAAGGGCTTTCATTATAAATCGGGGAATATTGGGCAAAAACAAGGGTCTTTTCAAGACTTTGGCAATTTCTTTGACCAATTTTGAATTGGTTACAGGGTTTGGGGCAACCCCATTAAAGATGCCCTCCAATTCATTTTCTGCGATGAACAAGAACATTCTTGCCAGATCGGAAACATGGATCCATGACTGCCATTGTTGTCCGCTTCCAAAGGCGGCACCTACATAGGCGTTAATTGGCTTGGCCATTTCAGGTAAAGCTCCACCTTTATCAGACATTACCAGACCTATCCTTACTTTAGAAACAGAAAAATCGAATTTTTTGAATGGATCGACCTCGGTCTCCCATGCGCATACCACCTCGCCAAGAAAACTGGCATCGATTTCGGTCTCTTCTTCGGTGTACAACTTGGTTAAGGAATCAGGATAAATGCCTATCGCTGAAGCCGAGACAAAACTCCTGATACTTGATGCATCGTTACTTTCTATGGCGCTATAAAGGGTTTTTAGGGTATTGACGCGACTTGCCAGGACTTCCTTTTTATACGTGGGCGTCCACCTTTTTGAAATGCTCGACCCTGCCAAATTGATAACCGCATTAACCCCTTCAAGACATCTCACATCGATTTCGTTCTTGTCAGGATTCCATAAAAAGCCATGATAGCCCTCTTTTACGATGAGCTTCTTTGCGCTTGTTGTCAAGTAATTTACGGCAATGTTCCGTTCTTGGCAGTGACGTACTATCTCGCTGCCGATCAGACCAGTGGCGCCTGTAATCAATACCTTCATACGGTAAAGGTATTTAATTAAAGGAGCTTTGAATCAGGTTTGGTTTCGATTTAACAGTTTTGTTCAACCTAAAGTTAAGATCTCAACGGCACAGCCCTGAACCAACTTTTCGTAAGAATTGTTCCAATTACATTGGTAAGCGGCACGATTTGGCACCAACCTAGTTATGTTTAAGTTTTAGATAGGCTTCGTTGCCCTCAACATTTCGCGTTTGCCCGGGGGGCCCTGTAACCGTTCTACCGTGAAGCCTACCGCCAGCATGGCACGTCGTACACTTCCCTTGGCGGCATAGGTCACCAAAATACCCCCTGCTTTCAAAGCCTTGAAGGCAATCTGGAATAGTTCTTCGGTCCACAATTCTGGTTGCACCCTTGCGCCAAAAGCATCGAAATAAATAAGATGGAACTTATCGGTATGCCGAAGCGCCAAAAAATCCTTCTTTTGCTTGTGCACTATGAAGTCTTTAGAAATGGCACTGTCCACCTCCCAAGCGCATTGGTGCATTTTTAGAAAATCATGGGAAAAACGCTCCGCCCCTAACTCCGAAACATAATTGAGAAGATTAAGTTCTTCGGTGGTTACAGGATAGGCCTCGACCCCACAATAGTAAATTTCCAAATTAAGTTTCGGGGCTTCCAAAAGTGTGATAAAAGCATTAAGGCCAGTACCAAAACCTATTTCAAGTATCGCAAGTTGCCTGTCTTTGAAAAGTGAAAGTCCCGATTTTATAAATACATGGTAAGCCTCTTGAATGGCCCCATGAACGGAATGGTACTGCTCGTTCCAATCAACGATCTGAATGGTTTTTGAGCCATCACCGGTTGTAATGATCTCGCGCCGCACGCTATTCTTTGAGTAAAACACCATCGGCCTCAAAACCGAAGGACTTTAAGGGCCTTGTTATCCGCGCGATTTCCGCTTCCGATTTTCCGGCGTCTTTCGCATAGTGTTTTTGGTCTTCTATGCCCATCTCTTCCACAAAGGCCTTTCCGTTTACAATAACCTCTTTTCCTGCAATATCAGTAGGCATGAAAAATGCGTAATCTTTGAACTTCACCATGGCCTCGGTACCATCTTGTAATTGAAGTTTCATCCAACAACCTTTGGCCTGGCAAACATTGGTAACGGTCGCCATAAATTTCGTTCGCAAGGTGTCGTTGACAGCCAGAACCTGATATTTCTCGGCCATTTCTTGAACATTCAAAGCACCATCGGCTTCAATTTCGGCGCCAAAAGCCGCCATCCCACTAGTGGTAGACTGATGATTCTGAGCGTTTACCGCACATATTGTTACTAGAAATACAAGTAAAGTGTTAATTCGTTTCATAATATTTCGACTTTAAAGAAGTTGTACAAAATTGGCATTTAAAAACGAAAAAAGAATACCAAATTCGGATATTTCACTAATTTTAGTCCTTAATTTTTATCCCAATGGAAACCATCTTGAAGAACCCTATCCACATAGAAAAAGCAAAACTATCCAAAATTGACCAAGTAGATTTTGATAACCTGGCTTTTGGTAGCGTGTTCTCAGACCATATGTTGGTCTGCGACTACAAAAACGGTGCCTGGGAAACCCCTAAAATTATTCCTTACGGGCCCATAAGTCTTGAGCCTTCTGCAAAGATTTTCCACTATGGTCAATCGATTTTCGAGGGAATGAAAGCTTACAGGGACAAAGCGGACAATATTTGGCTGTTCAGACCTTTTGACAACCACAAACGTTTTAATATTTCGGCAAGTAGGATGTCAATGCCAGAAATACCAGAAGAACATTTTATGGAAGGCCTGAATACACTTCTAAAGCTAGATAAAGACTGGATACCTGCTAGTGAAGGCAGCTCCATGTACATTAGGCCCTTTATGTTCGCGTCTGGCAAAGGTTTCCATGCCTCCCCTGCCGACGAATACCGATTCATCATTGCCTTGGCCCCGTCGGGCGCCTATTTTTCGGGCAAGGTAAAAGTATTGATCGAACAATCCTATTCTAGATCGGCGAACGGTGGTGTAGGATATGCCAAAACCGGTGGAAATTATGCGGGGCAGTTTTACCCGACCCAACTGGCCATAGCAAAAGGGTATAACCAGGTCATTTGGACAGATGACCATGAACATGAGAATATCGAAGAAGCTGGGGCAATGAACATCTTTGTGAGAATTGGTGATACCTTAATCACAGGCCCGACCAGCGACCGTATTCTTGACGGAATTACCAGAAAAAGTGTGATCGCCATTGCTGAAGATTTGGGTATACCTGTAGAAGTTAGAAAAATTACTGTAACCGAAGTGGTAGCCGCCGCAAAGAACGGAACATTAAAAGAAATGTTCGGGGCTGGCACAGCAGCGGTAATTTCGCCCATTGCGGGCTTTGGTTATCACGATGTTGATTATGACCTACCCGAACTTGAAAATAGTTATGGAGTTCGTTTCAAAAAGATAATTACCGACATTCAATACAATCGTTCCGAGGATAAATTTGGATGGCGGGTGAAGGTTTAATAGTCAAGGTTTAGTACAAAATTGAAAATTCCGATACAACATCGGAATTTTTAATTTCCCCCAACCGGGATGCCATAAAGATCGAAATCTGCAGCCTCAAAAATTTCGATATCAGCGTATTCACCTTGCTTCAAATAATACTTTGTAGCATCTACCAATACTTCATTATCCACATCTGGCGAATCGAACTCTGTTCGGCCCACAAAATAATTACCTTCTTTGCGATCAATAATGCAACGGAAGGTCCTTCCTATTTTTTGCTGGTTCAGCTCCCAAGAAATCGCTGACTGAATCTCCATAATCTCGTTGGCGCGTTCTTGTTTCACTTGCTCCGGTACGTCATCCTCCAAAGTATAGGCATGGGTATTTTCCTCATGGCTATAGGTAAAACAGCCCAGGCGTTCGAAGCGCATTGCCGATACCCAGTTTTTTAGGGTGTCAAAATCCTCTTCGGTCTCACCAGGATAACCCACGATCAACGTGGTACGTATGGTCATATCAGGTACCGCCCTTCGAAACTGCGCTATTAATTTGGTGGTTTTCTCTTGGGTAGTACCGCGCCTCATACTTTTCAAAATGGCATCTGAAATGTGTTGCAGGGGAATATCCAAATAATTACAGATCTTCGGTTCGCGTTTCATAACCTCCAGTACATCCATCGGAAAACCCGTAGGGAAGGCGTAGTGCAAACGGATCCATTCTATTCCGTCTACTTTTACCAAAGCTTCCAATAACTCGGCGAGATTTCTTTTTTTGTAAAGATCCAAACCATAGTAGGTCAAATCTTGGGCGATCAAAATCAATTCTTTAACTCCCTTCGCCGCCAACTTTTTGGCCTCGACAACCAAATCTTCGATAGGTGTACTGCGATGCTTGCCGCGCATGATAGGGATCGCACAGAAAGAACAAGGCCTGTCGCAGCCTTCGGCAATCTTCAAATAAGCGTAATTCTTAGGGGTCGTGGTCAAACGTTCGCCGATCAACTCATGCTTGTAATCGGCCCCTAATGCCTTCAATAAATTAGGAAGCTCGCTGGTACCGAAATACGCGTCTACATCTGGAATTTCCTTTTGCAAGTCGGGTTTGTAACGTTCGCTCAAACAGCCTGTTACAAAAACCTTATCGACCTCACCGGCCTCTTTCCTTTGAACGTACTCTAGAATCGTATTTATACTTTCTTCCTTTGCGTTGGCGATAAATCCGCACGTATTGATAACAACGATATTGCCTTCCTCTTCGTGTACCACTTCTTTATTATTGGCACGTAATTGTCCCATGAGTACTTCTGAATCGTAAACGTTCTTAGAACAACCCAGTGTAACTACATTGATCCTGTTCTTTTTAAGTGATTTTGTGCGCATAACTTTTCTGAATGACCCATTTTCAATAGGCAACTGCAAAAATACAATAAGCAACAGTAATGTCGATGTTTTGATAAGATTTCTGAAACTTTTACGTTAAACCAAAGTACAGGAAGAAAGTCCTATAACTAAAAAACTATGAAGCCCCATATCATATCCATGCTTGCAGTATGGTGTCTTGTCGGCACCAGTTGTTCTAAAGACAAAAACAATGTTATTATTGAAGAAGAACAGCAACCAGACGCGGTAGACCTATACTTTCCCCCCCTTAATTCAAACACCTGGGAAACAACATCGATCACCGATCTAGGATGGAATACGGCAGGCGAGCAAGCCTTGCTCGACTTTCTTGAAGAAAAAGACACCAAGGCCTTCATTCTTCTTAAAGACGGTAAAATTGTTATCGAATGGTACGCCGCTGACCATGGTCAAGATGTGCCCAGGTATTGGGCCTCAGCCGGTAAAACCCTTACCTCTTTCACCACCGGTATTGCCTTGGAGGAAGGTTATCTCTCACTAACCGATAAAACTTCGGATTATCTTGGACAGGGCTGGACCTCCACCCCTGCCGCAAAAGAAGATCTCATCACGATCTGGAATCAGCTAACGATGACTACGGGTATGGATGATACCCAAGGAGATTGTAAAACACCCGAATGTTTGACATTTGTTGCCGATGCCGGAACCCGTTGGTCATATCATAATGCCCCTTATACCTTGATCCAAGATGTAGTTTCAGCTGCGGTAAACACCCCTTTTGAAGACTATTTTGACACCAAGTTGAAAAATAAGATTGGAATGACCGGCACGTGGATTTCTTCAAATGGCCTCAATAATGTTTATTGGAGTACCGCAAGAAGTATGGCCCGTTTCGGATTATTAAACCTTAACAACGGGGTTTGGAACGGGCAAACTGTTTTAGGAGACACCGACTTTTTAAACGATATGAAGAACACTTCTCAAGATCTCAACAAATCGTATGGGTATCTATGGTGGCTAAATGGAAAAGAAAGTAGCATGCTACCTTCTGTTCAAATAGTGTTTAATACACCGCTAGTGCCCGATGCTCCGGCAGACCTTTATGCCGGCCTGGGTAAAGACGATCAAAAATTACATATCGTACCCAGTAAAAACATAGTGGTTGTCAGAATGGGGGAAGATGGCGGACAAGCCGCTGCGGGGCCATCAGGATTTGATAACTTGTTGTGGGAGAAAATCAATGCAATCATCAACTAGGCAACTTAATCATAACCCTCGGGCATCTTCCTAACTGAAAATGCTTTTTCATAGGCAGCGCCCAAGCGCAATAGCTCTGCTTCTTTGAATGGCTTTCCTATGAATGTCAGGTTGACCGGTTCCCCTGATTTTTTGTACGCCATTGGCACCGTTAGGGCAGGGTATTTTGCAACAGCGGCATAACCGGCATGTCGGTTGTTGACCGATAACACCGCATCCAACTTTTCACCATCCATTGCGGTATCGAAGAAGCGCCTACCACTTTCTTGCAAACTGTGCTTTATGGTTTCAAGCTGTTCAGCGGTAGTGGTATCTGCCACGATACCTTCGAACAATGGTTGCCCATACGGAATGCGCACTAACGAATCCTCCCCATTAAAAGAAACCACATCGGCTACCGAACGTACTTTTACCAAATTGCTATCGCTGTGATCCGTAAGATAAGCGGTTAAATCTTTTTTCATATCGGCACTGAGTAAGGTCCTAAAACCTTCCAAGACCACCTCGGGAGGAGTAAACTCGATTATTGTAGCCCCTGAATTCCTTAAATTGGCCACGGTTGCCCTGTAAATCGAATCGTTCTCTAGCAATTCCTTTATTGCGCCCAAGCGCATTTCGTAAAACGGCTTCGGCTGCGGTGGGACCGACAGAATTCCCGGTTCGGCATGTACCGTTACCGGATCATTTTCATCTTTGCCCAACATAGCGGACAAAAGAATGGCATTGTCCGCTACGTTTTTGGTCATCGGACCTGGAGTATCC
>JBHJNU010000029.1:0-42206 GCA_050330515.1 Flavobacteriaceae bacterium
GGAAAGGTTATAATACATCAGCGGTGTACCGTTCGCCTTGTGAAATGCAAAAATCATTAGGTAATGTTTTATCTTCCAAGTGTGACGATGATGGTGGGGGCTGCCAGAACCAGTATTGGAACTATGGGCCACTTATAAATGCCAGATGGAACCAATGGAACGGTTTTAACAATACCCTAGAAAATCTTGGATGTAGCAGTACCGGAGGAAGGCCACCATCGGGATGTGTAGCCACGGCTATAGGTCAAGTAATGAGATATCATCAACATCCTTCGGGATATAATTGGGGCGCGATGCCCTTAACAAATTTAGGTTCTAATAGTGTTTCCCAACTGTTGGAGGACATTGGGGATGCCGTGAATATGGATTATTCCTGCGATGGGTCCGGAGCGCAAACTGCGGATGGGGCCACAGCTTTAAGAAATACGTTCGGGTACTCAACTGCGTCATTCGGCAGCTGGAACCATACGACTACCAAAAACGAGATACGTGCCGGCAGGCCCGTAATATTGGCTGGACACACGGATAAAAGTTGTTTTTTGTGGTGGTGCGGTTATCAAAATGGTCATGCCTGGGTCTGCGAGGGGTATAGATCAACTTTTTATTGCGATATTGGTGTTCAAACTACCCACTACTATATGAATTGGGGATGGGGGGGTACCTACAACGGATATTATGCCTATAATAGCTGGAAGCCTAATGGCTATGATTTTAAATATAATAGAAGAATGATTTACAATATAAAACCATAATTTTATGAAATCGATAGTAATGTTTACATCTATATTTCTTCTTATGGGATGTAATAATTCCGATGACAATAGCGGGAAAAATGTGAATCTAGGGGACATATTGTTGAACTTTAGCCTTAAAAGTTCCTCCGGCATAGATTTGTTGGATCCTTCCATTGAAGGAACTTTTAATACCAGTTCAATTTCCTTATATGAAAAAATCGACGGAGAATACATTCTTTTTGAAAACGATCAATTGGCTTACCCAAAGGGTTTTCTAATTGAACCTACCAACGGAACGTATTGGTTTACACCCTACTATTCAGACCATAGAGCTTACAAACATGAGCTAAGGATAGATTGGGGCAACGGTAAATCCGATTTTATCGTGGTCAATCTTGTTGACGGGGATGGAGATTGGAGGGTGGCCACGGAGGTTCTCTACAATGATAATCTGGTGTGGAACGAAGACATTAATCCAGAAGGAAGGGTTTTTACGGTTATCAAGGACTAGCACGTTTCGGTTGGTCGGTATTGGATGAAGTAATCACGGCAAGGTAAAATTTACCCTTATTACTTGGTTAATTTTTGTAGTGTAATTCGGAGAAAGATGGCACCGCTTCATTTTCCATTTCCTTCGCTAATCCCTTATTCCGAATTAAACACAATCGTACCTATTTAACAATTTGGTTCTATCTACGGACTTCATAATCGGCAAATTCCCTGGAACGCTGTTCACTAAAAAGCTAAATTCCTTTTGAAAAACAGGGTATAATCTCATCTTTAGGATATTATATTTTTGTAAGGATAGTCTTTCTTTTAGAATTATCTTAGTCCCGTATAACGAACCTTTTTCGGCACTACTTTTTATCTCTAGCGTTCAAATAAACCCATTTGCACCTAATTAAACGAGTATATTTAACCCCACCTTAATCTATACCATCTAAACCAATCAATCAACGCCTAAAGATGTCTTTTGAAATCGCGTATTTGACCTAGAATACGAACAACGAATATTCCCTTTCTGGTTGGTTCGTAGAAAATAGTATGAGCTTTGTAATTGTATCTTTTCAAAGGTGCCGCAAATTCAGAAGCGCTTCGACCGAGGTCAGGATTATCTGCAAGAGTCTTTAAAAATTGGTATAACTCGGTAACATAGTTATGACTCTGAGATTCGCCCCAAGTCTCCAAAGTATAATCTACTATATCGTCGATATCATCATCTGCTTTCGACGATAAATGATAACTAGACATTTCTGTTCTTTTTACGAACTATTGCAGCTTCAATAATTTCATCAACAGACCTAATTTTAGAACTCATTCCGCTATCATATCCTGCTTGTATAGCCGCCTTTGTGATTAAAAAATCCCTATGGCGTTCCTCATCTAAACGTATTAGATGTCGCATGTATTCACTATCGTTCGCAAAACCACCATTTTCAATTTGTAGCTTTATCCACTCTTCCTGAGATTTAGTTATAGTCAATGATTTTCTGATTGTCGCCATAATTATAATATTCAATTACATATAATATACGCAATATTACATATTATTAGCGCATAATACTTTAGAATTTTGTCAAACTCCATGTTTTGAGCCTATAACCAAGTAACATTTAATCCCAACCTTAATTTATACTTTAAAATCTGCAGGGGAAGTTTACTTTTAGCGGTGGTTTAAGTGAACTAGGTCAAAAAGCGCAAAGGCAGGGGCAAGTGCATCACTTTCGGAGTCCCCCCGTGGGGATCCGCGACCATCAACGGACGGGGACTGGCGGAAGTGGGATCCCTACGGAAGGCGACGGAGAAATGTTTTGCTCTTGCGTGCGGTTCCGAGGGGGTCGGGATTGCGGTAAGTCCCGAAGCGGCACTGTTGGGTATTGGTGGCATGAAGTGGCGGCTGAAAGCTGCCGCGCCCAACGGCCCGTTGGGCAATTTGGTTTAGTCCCGAGGAGTCGGGATCGAAACTGGTTTCCGAAGTGGGGGCAGCGTGAAGCATTGAGTGGCGTAGCTCTTGGGCAGTCATTGTCGGAATTATCATAGCCCTTTAAGAGCGTTAGGAAGAAAAATAGCATAAGCTGAACTTCTTAATAGCGGTAATTTTTAATTGTAGATAATGATTTTTACTCCCCCGTGAATTCAACTATTCGACTTGAAGCGTTTTCTTCATAAAGCATGGCGACTAGGTCTTGTTTGCTATTAAGAATTGCACGTTGATTGATAGATCCTTTATCCGTAATTTCACCTTTATCAATAGACAGTTCAAAATCTGCAAAAACCGCCCTTTTTATACACATAGAACTTCCTGTACTAACTTTACCTAGTTGATGTAGTGTTTCTTGTAATGCGGTTACCATCTTGGGGTGACGCACCATTTCCTTTAGGCTGGCGGTTTCCGGTAATTGCGTTAACCTTCTGCAGTAATGTAGATCAGGAAATACTATGGCACCTAGAAAAGGGCGGTCATGACCTGTAATTACGGCATCTTGAAGTAACCCATTGGCCACACTGATCAACCTGTTCTTTAAAACACCGACACTTACCCACGTGCCGGTAGTTAACTTGAACTCTTCGGCGATACGACCATCGAAAAGCATTCCTTTGTTCAAATCATTTTTATCGATCCATTTTAGGGCATCGCCTGATTTAAAATATCCTTCTTCATCAAAAGCCACTTTGGTGGCTTCTTCGTTTCGCCAGTATCCAGGGGTCAAATTACCCCCTTTGTAGCGTGCTTCGACCTTGTTTCCATCGGGCACTAATTTAACTTCCAGCCCAGGAACGGGCACCCCTATTTGGCCACTGCATCCCCCTGGCCGTGTGTTGAATAGGCAAGACGGACTACCCTCGGTCATGCCAAATCCCGTAGCGATAAGTATGCGTTTTCCTATGGTTTCATAAGACAATTGTTCTAATCCGTCCCAAATATGTTGCGGTAAACTTGCCCCCGCATAAAAGAACATTTTTAGACGGCTAAAAAAAACCTGGCAAAGTTCTTTATCGGCTTTTAAATGGTTTACCAATTCTTCGTAACCCTTCGGTACATTGAAATAGATGGTAGGGGCTATTTCAGCCAAATTTTTCAACGTGGCCTTAATTCCATGTATTGTGGGGTCGCCTTCATCAATATAAAGTGACCCTCCGTTATACAGCGCGATCCCGAAATTGTGATTACCTCCGAAAACATGGTTCCAAGGCAGCCAATCAATCAGTGTTAACCCTGCTTCTTTATTACTTAGGAAAGTAAAGGTCTGTGTAATCTGTTGCCAGTTTGTGGTGATATTTCCATGCGTATTGATTACACCCTTCGGAAGGCCCGTGGATCCAGAAGTGAATAGAATTTTGGCAATGGTACTGGCATTGACCTTCTCATAAGCTTTGGCTACCGCAGTACTAATCGGTGTTTTGAGAATAGCCTTAAAGCTAACTTGACCTTCTTGCACGTTTTCTACGGCCACTATGCGCACCCCGTTCGCTGCGGCTTTGATCGCCTCTTCAAAGGCCATCCCATCTTCAACAAAAATAAGTGAAGGGGTCAACAGATCAATACAATGTTTTAGTTTGGCGAAATCCGTCGACTTTGTAGAATACGAAGTACTAATGGGCGAATAGGGCACGCCAATATGCAGGGCCGCAAGGCCGATTAAGCCATGCGCTATGCTGTTGCCAGAGAGTATTACAAGGGGTTTATTGGCCGATACGCCACTATGCAATAGAAATTGAGCTAGTGCCTGAACTTTTGCAAAAGCCTCGGCGTATCGCACCGTATTCCATTGACCTGTGGCATCTCTTTGCCCTAAGAAAACAGTTTCTGGTCGTTCTTCGGCCCATTTGCTCAACCGTTCCGTTATTCTGACGGGTCCGCTTATTAAAGCTGTGTTCGATGTGATATAACTTACTCCGTTCTCAGCGTCATTTTTTCTGATAGCATGACCAATAGTATCTATTTCTAAGAACGGAATTTCTTTCAGGTTCATTACTTCTATTTTTTGTGATCGGGTTCGGCCACCCATTTTTATTCACCTATCTTTTTTGCATTTCCCCCCAAAAAAGCCCTTAAGCGTTCTTTTGCCTTAGGTGTGCTCTGCGAAATTGCCGCGGTCAATGATTCCATCATCAACCCGATATCTTGGCCGGCATCAAGTATTCGGGGTAAAATGTGCGTTACGGCCATATTTGTCATTGGAATATTCTTAGCGATCATAGCGGCCAGCTCAATGGCTTTTTCTAGGCTTTTTCCGTCTTCAACAATGTATTGTGCTCCGTCATTTCCGATAGATCCAAACCGGCGCAAAAATGTTTGCCGGCACCATAAATTACCGCAGATTTTATATGCTTCGGAATGCGAGTGAAAATTTGTTCCACTTCTGAAATCATGGCATTGCTTACTGCATTCCTTTTTTCAGGACGATTTAGGCAAACGATCAGGATGGTGTCTTTTACTTCGGTCGTTATATTTTTCAACTTAAATGTTTTTTTTCAGTTGATCTTGTCTCGTATTCCAGGTCTTTCGAATGTAGTGGTGCAAGGGTATTTTTACTCATTTAGCGGCCATTCTGATGCTGCCATCTAAACGCACCACTTCGCCATTAAGCATTTGATTTTCAATCATGTGTTTAACCAAAGAGGCGAATTCGTGAGGTTTGCCAAGTCGCGATGGAAATGGAACCTGGGCCGCTAAAGACGCTTTGACTTCTTCAGAAAAGCTCATTAACAAAGGGGTTTCGAAAATACCCGGGGCAATGGCCAGAACACGAATGCCAACCCTTGCCAGTTCTCTTGCGATGGGCAGGGTCATGGCAACAATGCCGCCTTTGGAGGCCGCGTATGCTGCCTGACCAATTTGACCATCAAAGGCAGCTACCGAGGCCGTATTGATGATGACACCTCTTTCATTGCCCACCCCTGGCTCATTTTCGGCCATCACTGCGGCAGCTAGTCGAAGCATATTAAATGTGCCTATCAGATTGATTTGAACCGTTCTGTTAAAATCTGCCAAGGAGTGTATGTCATTTTTACCTAAAACCCTTTGGGCCGGGCCAATACCTGCACAGTTGACTAGTCCGTTTAGGGTGCCGAATTTCTTTTTGGCAAGTTCAATGAGGGCCTGTACGTTTTTTTCGTCGGTCACATCGGTTTTAACAAATAGTGCCCGAGTGCCTAATTTTTTTTCGGCACCAATTCCTGCTTCAGAATTAATATCTGCCAATACCGTGTTGCCACCATTTGCAATAATCATTTCTGCAGTCGCTAGGCCCAAACCGGATGCCGCGCCGCCAATTAAAAAGGTATTGTCTTTAATGTTCATGTTTTATTCAATAGACTGTTCTCATTTTTAGGTTTAAGCTTCAATGTTTTAGTGCTTTTGGTAAAATTAACTCGAAATTTCATTTTAAGCGGATTTAAACTTTTTCTATTCGCCAAAAAAGGGGGTTATTTCATCCACCTTTTTTGTTTTTTGCTATGCTGGCCCTTGAGCGTGCTAAAAAAAAGGTATTCAATGGAGCAATAAACCGATCATTTTCCTTCAATGAAAAAGGGTTAAATCGCCTGAATTTCTGCAGCTATAATAGAGTTCCTGCTAGCATTCCCTAAGTTAGGCAAAGTCAAAAGAACCTGCGTGTTTCCGAAAATGTTGGTATAACCGAAAAACGATTCGGGTTAAGCATAGGCTTGGTCGAGGTGAGCGATTAGCAACCTGTACCTAAATAGAACATCTTGCCCATTTGGATCAGCGGGATTTAATGGCACCCATACCATGGTTGAAAGTCTAGGACGGGCACTACTTCGAAAAGACATTAGGTTTGAAACGCTGACATTATTGCTGCATATAGGCATGCAGTAAGCGTTAAGGGAAGAAATAGCGGCTAGGTCAACTTTTCGCATACCGACTATTAAGTGATGGGGGCATGTTTTGAGACCATGGGCTACACCAATTAGTTTTTCCTTTTCTTAAACGCCCGGGTTGATGTATTCATTGTTTTACTCAACCAGCAAGTGTAATGGGCCTGAGCTACATAAAATTCATTACCGGATTGTAACCATAGGGGGCTTAACAGCCTACCTATTGTTCGGCTAAAGACAACTTTACTAAAAGTAACCTTACCTATCAAGCTCCAGCGCAGCTAAAATAAAGGGGCCCGTGCCTTTTGGGTCATTGTCTTTTTTAGTTTCGTTGACATAATATTCATAAGAGCCGTCGCGATACGGATCTCCGCCCAGGCCGGCAACGGAGCATACCTGTGTTAAGTGTAGTTCCCCATCGGCATCGATCTTTATAAGATCTCGGGTTAAACCATCAAAGGCCCTGTTCGCATTATCTTTGTAACTTCTAGGCAAGTATCCTTTATTGACCCCTTTTGCCAAGGCATAGGCGAACATAGAAGATCCGGAAGCTTCAAGATAGTTTCCTTCTCGATCCCCCATATCGGTCACTTGGTACCATAAACCTGATTCGTCTTGATATTTCACCAGCGTAGTTACCAGTTGGTTCAAGTAGCCGACCAACTCTTTTTGTTTTGGGTGCTCTTCAGGAAAATAATCCAATACATCAACCAAGGCCATGGCATACCATCCCAATGATCTTGACCAAAAGTTCGGGGAGGTTCCTGTTTCTTTGTTCGCCCAGGCCATTTCCCTACTTTCATCCCAGCCATGGTAAAGCAGCCCTTTCTCTTTATCCATGGCATACCTTTGGATCATTTCAAATTGTTTGGCCACATCATCAAGGTTTTTACCTTCTTCAAATACGGTGGTGTATCTTGCATAGAATGGGCCGGCCATATATAGACCATCGAGCCACATTTGATCGGGATATCTTTTTTTATGCCAAAAACCACCGACTTTGGTTCTAGGTTGCTCATTTAGTTGCTTTTGCAACAACTGCATGGCTTTAAGGTATTTGTCTTCTTTAGTGGTATCGTACAATCTAAAAAGTAGTTTCCCCGCATTGATCATATCTAAATTGTAATCGTCAAAATTATAGGTCTTTATGGATCCGGTACTATCGACTAAGGCATCTACATAAGCCTTTACATAAGCATAGTAGATGGGCTTATCGGTCTGCTCATAGAGCGCCTCGAACCCGGTCAAGACCAGACCATGCACATAGTCCCACTTGGCTTCGGTTCTGTCGTCTATTTGAAACGCCTCCGCATTGCGTTTCATCACCGATAAGGCAAATCGTTCTGACCATTTCAAGGTATCGGGTACAACCAATTTAACTTCTGGTACGGCTTCTTTTTCGGCAGATTTTTCTTTGCAGGCCATCAAAGCAAATACCGTTAACGTTAACGCAAAAAGGGTATTTGAGTCCCTTCTAAATATGTTTTTCATCATGGATTATAAGTTGTTATTTGACTCTAGCGATTGAAGATTTGCATCTAAGTAGGCATAAAAATCGGCCTGGTTGCTTATGCCGTTTTTTTCTTTTTCCCAAGCACCTAAAAAATAATAGTGAATCTGTTCTAGCCCAGGTTCAAAAGTGATCACATGGTCGAACTCGCTTTCAACCAATGTGGCTTCCCCTATTTTGTAAAAAATAGCCATTCCCAGTTTGTCAGGCACCAAAGTTTGTTCACCATAGGTGGCAATATAGGCCCAATTTTTCGAGGCACCTTCCTTTTTAGTTAAAGGTATGCCGTCAAATTTTACCATTCCAGTACACAAGCCTTCTATTGCTTTAGAAGGTGTCAGGGTCGCCTGTGTTATTCTTGAGTCAGGTTTGATGGCCAAATTGACTGCGAGGTCTATCTTTTCGTTACCGGCCTTCCAGCCCGAATAGGCTATGTTCACAGAAGATTGATCTTCGCTGTTGTTCACCTCGGCATAGGTGGAATCTACTTCTTGAAAGTGAAGAACGGCCCCATTGACATATCTACCATAAGACCCGATACCGAGCGATTTTCCAGCCTTTAGAATGTCCATTCCCCAATCGTTCATTTCGTGATAGGAATCGATATTGTCTTGTCCAACTTTTTGCAATACCAATTCTTCGGTAACCTTGCCGAAAATATCGATTGCATTGCGCCAGTCAAGATAAAGTCGGTATCCTACTTTATTGCTTTCCCAACCGGGGCCTTCGTACCGTATATACCAAGAATGGTCGGTATGCTCTTTGGGAACCTTCACAGCGGGTACATTTTTAAAGGCACCACCTATATATTCACGACCTTGCCATGCACCCCCTTCTTTGACCGAAATTTCGGCATAGGTCTTCGGGGGTGCACTGATTTCATCGTTATTAAAGGGAATTTCAACCTTCTTATTTTCGTTCTTGGCCTGTTTACAGCTGAGTAGGCAAAACAAAATGAGAATTGCCTGGTAAAATACTTTTTTCATGGGTTCTAGTTATGTGTTGCACTAATTTAAACTTTGTCCAAGCGTAAAGGAATGTCCTTCTTCATCCTCTTTTAATTCTTTTTACCAATCCTAGCCTTGCTTTCTAGTTCAAAAAGGCTTCCATCTGGCAAAAGCGCCACTTTTGGCTTACCGGTAAAAATTTAAACCAGCTCATTGCTTCATTTTTTTTGAGCTCCTAATTTCTTCTTTGGCTTTTAAGGATACCTCCGATCCCATATTATGTTAAGGCAGAACGCGTTTCAATACAAGGTCTCCCTATGGTCTCGGCATCCATGGTGATATAAAATACCTTATTGGTTCACGCTATGGAAAGTCCACTTTGAAAAACTGACGCATATTTGCAGATAGAAGCCAGTCGAAAGCGAAATTGCCCAAGGGAACCGTATTTATTTTTCTAAAAATATGGAATTTTATTACACCGAATTTTAAAACTTTGTTACAAAAAAAAAGACCCTCCGTCAAAAAAGGGTCTCATTTATGGCAAAAATCAAATAATTAAAAATAGAAAATAGGTCTTTAAAGGTTTTTGGGGAACATAATGTAGTAGGTTACAGAATACCAACGGCCCAAAGGATCATAGCTACGACTACGGAAAGTAAAATACCTACCAAGACCACTACCATGATACTTAAGAAACCATTAAGTAATCGAACACCGGGTGTACTGATTTGTTGTTCCATTTTTCTTATAGTTTGCTCTAAATTACAAAATTGTTGTAAACCACCGCAGTTTTTAAGTGGTAATTCGACTAACTACTTCATTTGTAGTATGTTCTACCGTTGTAATGCCAATTTATTCGATAAAATGAGAACTTGAAACCTATGGTTTTTGATTTTCGCCACTCAGTTTTTTGCTTAGTTCTTCTAAGGAAATTCCTTTGGTTTCGGGCATCATAAAAAGAACAAAAAGGAGCTGTAAGACCATCATGCCTGCAAAGAAGATAAAAATCGGCCAAGGGTTCTCTTTGAAGATACCATTGTCCTTATCTAAAAATATAGGTGTTATCAAGGTAATGATGGCAGCGAAAACCCAATGTGTTCCAGAACCCCAAGACTGACCTGCCGCCCTAACCTTCTGCGGAAAAATCTCTGAAATGAATACCCAGATAACGGCACCTTGACCAATGGCGTGTGAGGCAATGAATATCAAAATAAAACTAAGTAACAGGGTAGAATTGGCCGAAGTGTAAAAACACCAAGCGACCATGCTTAAACTGATTATATAACCAATTGAACCAATTTTCATAAGCTGTCTGCGGCCCAAACGATCAATAAGCCAAACACCAAGGAAGGTAAAACCTAGGTTGACGATGCCAATGGCTATCGAGCTAAAAAGAGATTCCTGTGTGGCCAAACCGGCACGCTCGAGAATTTCAGGGGCATAATAGAGTACAAAGTTGATTCCGGATACCTGGTTGAAAAAAGCGAACAAAAATGCAAGGACAAGGGGGATCTTATAGCGACCTGAAAAGAAGCCCTCTTTGAACCTACTTGTGGTAACATGAAGACTTTCCTTTATTTCATTTAGTTTTTCAATGGCCTCGCCCTCCTCGTACAAGGTTTTTAAAGTATTCAAAGCCGCCTCAGTATCTTGCCTATTTACAGCCAACCACCTTGGACTATTCGGTATCTGTATGACCATTAAAGTGTAGAGGATGGCGGGAACCGCTTCCACCCCTAGCATCCAGCGCCAATCATTGGCACCCCCAAAGCCTTGTAACAGATAGTTGGAAATAAAGGCGACCAAGATACCCAATACCAGGTTGAACTGATAGAGCCCGCCTAGTTTTCCACGATTTTTAGGGGATGATATTTCGGAAATATATATCGGGGCAGCGACCGAAGACGCACCTACACCAAGTCCGCCTATGAACCGGAAAAAGGAAAACATGTACGGGTCGGTGGCCACCGCGGAGCCTATGGCCGAAGCCGCATATAAAATACCGATCCAGAACAGGGTTTTCTTCCTTCCGATCCGGTCACAAGGTATCGCCCCCATTAATGAGCCGATTACTGTTCCCCATAACGCCATTGACATGATGAAGGTGCCATGAAACCACGGTGAGGTGTTCCAGAGTTCTTTAATAGGGAGGTTGGCCCCACTGATAACTACAGTGTCAAAGCCGAATAGAAAACCTGAAAGTGCAGCCGTCAGGGCAATACGAAATATCTTGGAGTTCATAAGGTTCTTTTGTTGGTTGAGGTAAAACTAATAAAAAAACCATAAGGGGCTACTAAATATTATCGCAAGGCTATTTTTGGTTTCAGCGTGTCACCGGCTTTTGTTTTTTTGTGTTCCACCTCTTTTTCGTCTTGATATTCAAAAGGCCGTTGTTTTTCTTTTTTAAATTGTGGCTTTGTTGTCTGATCAGGTTTGCTTTCACGCATATTGTTTTCTTGTGGCATGGGTTCATGTTGCTCTCCCATCGTTTCGCGGCAAGAAATCAGGCCAACACAGAGCAATGCTATGATCATAAAAATGCGTTGTAATCGCATAACATAAATTACTTGGGCTTACAATAATGTACGTATATGCTCCAATATTTGGATGCTCGCCCCCTTGTTCATCGAAATGTAGGAGGCGTTGATCTGCCCTGTCCTTTTTCGTAGTTCGGGGTTGTCTAGAAGTTTCGTAAGTAGTTCGCTAAAACTGAATTTGTCTTGAACGGGCAGAATTCCCTTTTTGATGACCAGTTCTTCGGCCTCCCTGAAGCCTGCATAGTTAGGGCCGATGATCACAGGAACGCCAAAGACCGCAGGTTCCAAGGTATTGTGAAGACCTGTTGCGAAACCACCACCAACATAGGCGATATCAGCATACCTGTACACCTTTGTCAGCATGCCGATATTGTCGATGATCAAAACATCATAGTCGCCTACGGAACGTGGATCCATATTTGAAAACAGAACCGTTTTTTTGGTAATGGATCCCGCCAGTCCCAAAACCTTTCCACTGTCAATGGTATGGGGGGCAAGAACATACTTTACTTTTTCTTTGGAGGTATTGATGTACGATAGAAGAATAGCTTCATCTTCGGCCCAAGTGCTGCCCGCAACCACACACAACCTGTCTTTTTTGAAGGCATCCATAAAGGTAAGTGTGTTGTTACGTTCGATAATTTCAGATACACGGTCAAGTCTGGTATCTCCAATGACACGTGTGTTCTCGATTTGGATTGATGCAAGTAGGGCTCTCGATTTTTCGTCTTGTAGAAAAATATAGGAAAAGCTACGCAGGGCCTTCCGCATGAAACCTCCGTACCATTTAAAATAAACTTGCTCGGCACTGAATCTGGCAGAGATCAGTAGCGTAGGTATGTTTTGCGCATGGATCTCTTTCAGATAGTTCGGCCAGATTTCATATTTTACAAAAAGCGCCAATTTGGGGTGCGCCAATGCAAGAAACCGTTTTACATTCGCCCGGGTGTCGATAGGTAAATAGGCGACGATATCGGCTGCGGAGGTATTCTTTTTTACTTCGTATCCCGAAGGGGAAAAAAAGGTGACCAGAATCCTATGGGTTGGATATTCTTTTTTTAACCTCTCGATGATCGGAAGCCCTTGTTCGAATTCCCCTAACGAGGCCACGTGCATCCATATCACCGAATCATTTTCTGAAATCGATTGTACCAGTTTCGAAAAAGTTTCCTTTCTTCCCTCAACGAAGAGCTTTAACTTGGCATTGAAACGTGCCGCTATTTTTAAGTGAAACCAGGCTATGCGGGCGATAAGATCATAGAGTATGTACAAGGCGCATTCGTTTTGCGCTAAAATACGCTTCTTTCGACGAACTGATTGATGTACGTTTCGTATTTTTGTACCACATTTAAAGCAAGCCGCATTCATGAAGAAAATCCAAATGGTAGACCTCAATGGCCAGTACGAAGCCATTAAAGAGCAAGTAAATTCGTCATTATCAACTATTTTGGAAACCTCCGCCTTTATAAACGGCCCTGATGTAAAGGCCTTTCAAAAGGAGCTTGAAGACTACCTGGGCGTAAAACACGTGATCCCGTGCGCTAACGGTACCGATGCCTTGCAGATCGCCATGATGGGGCTCGGCCTGAAACCAGGTGATGAGGTCATTACGGCCGATTTCACTTTTGCGGCGACGGTTGAAGTCATTGCACTGTTACAATTGACCCCTGTTCTGGTCGACGTATACCCCGACACCTTTAATATTGACGTAGAAGCGGTAGAACGGGCAATTACCCCAAAAACCAAGGCTATCGTGCCCGTTCATCTCTTCGGGCAATGTGCCGATATGGATGCTATTCTAGAACTTGCCCAGAAGCATGACCTTTATGTTATCGAAGATAACGCCCAGGCGATAGGTGCCGTGCATACCTTTAAGAATGGCCAGAAACAACAGTCGGGTACTATGGGCCATGTTGCGTCAACTTCATTTTTCCCTTCTAAAAATTTAGGATGCTATGGAGACGGTGGCGCCATTTTTACGAATGATGATGCGCTGGCGCATCGCATAAGGGGTATAGCCAACCACGGCATGTACGAACGGTACCATCATGACGTAGTGGGCGTAAATTCAAGACTCGATACCATTCAAGCTGCAGTACTACGGGCAAAACTACCCCATTTAGATGCCTATTGCGATGCACGAAGAATGGCCGCCCGAAAATATTCGCAGGCTTTTAAAGAACAACAGTATATTATAACACCGAAGACGGTCAATGGTTGCGACGGTATCTGTGATACCTGTGATTGCCATGTTTTTCATCAATATACCTTGAAAATAACAAACGGAAAGCGCGATGCTCTGGTGAAACATCTGGCGGAAAAGAATATTCCCAGCGGTGTTTATTATCCCATTCCCTTGCATAAACAAAAAGCATATGTTGATGATCGGTACCGGGAAGAAGACTTTCCTGTGACCAACCGGTTGATCCATGAGGTGATCTCTTTACCCATGCATACAGAACTTGATGATGAGCAGTTAAACTTCATTACCGCTACGGTAATCGAGTTTGTTAACGGTTAGATCAGAATATGCTTAGTTTTGGCTTTTCAAATACCAATCTTTAAATCAAACAAATGAAGATTCTAGTGACGGGCGGCTTGGGTTTCATAGGCTCACATACCGTAGTCGAATTGCAGAACGAAGGTTTTGAAGTGGTCATCATCGATGATTGTTCAAATTCATCGGAGAAGGTTTTGGACGGTATTACTAAAATTACGGGAAAAACGCCACTTTTTGAAAAGCTGGACCTCAAGGAGAAGGACAAAGTATCCGATTTTTTCACACGCCATAATGATGTTGATGGGGTGATTCACTTCGCGGCCTCGAAAGCCGTGGGCGAGAGTGTTGAAAAACCTTTGCTCTATTACGAGAACAATATTGGTACGCTGGTCTATATTCTTAATCAATTGACGGCAAAAGAAAGGGCTAGTTTTATTTTCAGCTCTTCATGTACGGTATACGGTCAGGCAGACAAAATGCCGATAACGGAGAATGCACCGGTCAAAACGGCCGAATCGCCATACGGTAATACCAAACAGATGGGCGAGGAGATTATTGCCGATACCTGCAAGGTAACACCTGGTCTGAACGCTATATCGCTACGCTATTTCAATCCAATGGGGGCACATCCGAGTACTGAAATAGGGGAGTTGCCCATAGGTGTCCCGCAAAATTTGGTGCCTTTTATAACTCAGACAGGCGTTGGGCTGCGGCAAGAGTTGTCGGTTTTCGGGGATGATTACCCTACACCGGACGGTACTGCGGTGCGTGATTATATCTATGTGGTCGACCTGGCGAAAGCACATGTGGTGGCACTGAAGCGATTGCTAGAGAACAAAAATCCGCAAAATTACGAAGTATTCAATGTGGGTACGGGAAAAGGAAGTTCTGTTTTAGAGGTCATCAAGAGCTTCGAAAAAGTTTCGGGCAAAAAACTCAACTATAAAATTGTCGATAGGCGTGCCGGGGACATCACATCGGCGTATGCAGACACCACAAAGGCCAATGAAGTTTTGGGGTGGAAATCGCAATATACCTTGGATCAGGCCATGAAAACCGCTTGGGATTGGGAACAGAAAATCAGGAAAAAATAAGGTAAAGAGATCGTCTTCTGTCTGCATCCTGATGCCGGCAAAGAGGAGAACAAAACATATTTTGTTGCTGGGGCAAACAGTGCACAAGTGCGGAGAAATAGTTGTATATTTCTTCGCATTTTTAATTTACCGTCAAGGCCAAGCGGTGCATTAACCAATCGGGACCTAATTGGTAAAACGGTTCAATTGCAAAAAGATATCGCTGGTGCCGTTATGTGGAAGCATATTCAAAACAGATAGGTTCCTATCGGTAATTCCGACAAAAAAAAGGAACTTGAAGAGAATAATATAGCGTCAAAAAAACCAAAAAGATAGGGGGCGAACAAATCGACAATGCTAGAACTTGACAAAGGCGCTTGACCTTAAATACCCATGAGAATCGATTTTCCAAATTCTACCGCGCTATTGGAGCATGCTCAAGAAAAGCAGTTGTATGGGCTTTTATTGGTTCAATTGCAGAAGGACCTTAACCTTGCGAATATTGATTTTGTCATTGGTCCAGAAGTGTTTCCTAGCCAATTGAAGACCCTACTTCACGAAAAAATATACTACCTGCTTCTTGAAAAATTCACGGAGTACCTCAATCTGCTTTATATTGTTGATGTTCCTGAAAGTGCCTTTAAAAAAATTCACATGACCGATGCTGTCGAGGTAGCCGAACAGGTCACTTTTTTAATCTTGAGGCGAGAGTTCGAGAAGGTATTCTGGAAGATGAAAAGCTAGTTCCAAAGAATTGATCTAGAGCGTTGTACCCGATGTCACATTCAAGAATTTTTTGATGTAGCATCGACCACTAGTTGCATTGATTCGAATTGCTGATCGATGTGATCTGCCTAAAAATAGACCCTTACAAAAGGCACCCAAGCATTCAGGTAAATACTGTTTTCATTATCATGAAGCACATTGTACCGAATACCTACGGTGGCGAAGTTCGTGGTATAGCCGGCTCCTATGAACAAAGCGGGAGACCAAAAGTCGTTCTCAAAGGTTCCGGCCAAGGTCTGTATCGACGAGTTGACGCGAAGCTGCTCGAATTCTCCCGAAAGTTGAATTTGGGGAATCGGGTTGACCAAAACGATAGCACTTGGTCCGTAGGCCCAGAATTGTTGGTTGTTGAACTTGAAGTAGTTGAGATTGGCGCCAACACCAGCGGCGAAAACTTCATTGAACTGGTAAATGGCACTGGGTGCAATGGTGGCATTGAACCCGCCGTTAGACCAACCGAGCCCTATGCCCCCGCCAAAACGCACATGGTTCCAAAAGTCACTTTTGGGCTGTTGGTTTTGTGCCCAACCTGGGTGTCCTAAAAAAAGAAATAATACCCCTATAATGGTCTTTTTCAAAATGTTCTGGTAGGTGAGTGCCATAATTTTTGAATTTTGTTAGAATTACCGTCTAAGGTACAATAGAAATGGTAAATGTTGTATTTTTGCATAACTTTTATACCCATGACATAGTTACCTTTTATGGATAAATATTCCTTTTTAAATGCCGCACATACCTCTTTTTTCGCGGATTTATACGACAAGTATTTAATAAGCCCAGATAGTATCGAACCTAGTTGGCGCGCTTTTTTCCAAGGGTACGACTTTGGAATGGAAAGTTCATTGGACGGTCTGGATGTGATTCCCCAGAATCCAACCACGGCAATACCCCAATCACTGCAAAAGGAATTTCAGGTGGTGAAGTTGATCGATGGCTATCGCAGTAGAGGTCATCTCTTCACCAAGACCAACCCGGTTCGCGAAAGACGTCAATATTATCCAACGTTGGAAATCCAGAACTTCGGGCTCGAAGAAAGTGATCTCGATACTGTTTTTACAGCCGGTGAGATTCTCGGCATTGGCCCAAATACATTGCGTGATATCATAAGGCATCTGACCAAAATCTATTGCAGTTCGATCGGTGTGGAATATATGTACATCCGCACGCCGGATAGGATTGAATGGATTCAGAACTGGCTTAATGTCAATGACAATCACCCGAAGTTCGATAACCAGCAAAAAAAGCACATCCTTAAAAAATTGAATCAAGCCGTTTCCTTCGAAACCTTCCTACATACAAAATACGTTGGCCAAAAACGTTTTTCATTAGAGGGCAACGAATCGTTGATCCCTGCCTTGGATGCCGTTGTTGAGAGGGCGGCTGAAATGGGTGTTCAGCAGTTTGTCATGGGGATGGCCCACCGAGGGCGTTTGAACGTACTCACCAATATCTTCGGCAAGGCCGCAAAGGATATTTTCAGTGAGTTCGATGGCAAGGATTATGAGCAGGAGATTTTTGATGGCGACGTGAAATATCATTTAGGCTGGACCTCGGACCGTATGTCTGACAATGGCAATAAGATTCAGATGAATATAGCCCCTAATCCATCGCATTTGGAGACGGTGGGTGCCGTTGTAGGAGGAATAGCCAGAGCGAAACAAGATGCCAAATATGCCGATGATTTCTCAAAAGTACTACCCATAGTGGTGCACGGTGATGCGGCCATTGCAGGTCAGGGCCTGGTGTATGAATTGGTGCAGATGGCCAATTTAGACGGTTATGGAACAAATGGCACCATTCATATCGTGGTGAACAATCAAATTGGTTTTACCACAAATTACCTTGATGCAAGAACCTCTACCTACTGTACCGATGTCGGTAAGGTAACCTTAAGTCCGGTGTTGCACGTCAATGCCGATGATGCAGAGGCGGTGGTACACGCCTCGCTTTTTGCATTGGAATATCGTATGCGCTTCAAAAGAGATGTTTTCTTGGATCTATTGGGATATCGAAAATACGGGCATAACGAGGGCGACGAACCCCGTTTTACACAGCCAAAATTGTATAAGGCGATTGCAAACCACAAAAACCCACGAGATATCTATGCCGAGAAATTGATAGCTGAAGGCATTATAGACGAGAGCTATGTAAAGCAGTTGGAAGATGATTACAAAGCTACCCTAGAGGAAGAGTTGGAAGACTCGCGAAAAGAGGATAAAACGGTCATTACGCCCTTCATGTCCGATGAATGGAAAGGCTTCGAGAATGTTCGGGAGTGGGAGATGATGGCGCCGATAGATACCACCTTCGACAAGGAAAAATTAACGGCGATCGCCAAGATCATCACCGAGCTGCCCAAGGATAAAAAATTCTTGAGAAAGGTAGAGAAGTTAGTGGAAGATCGAAAGCAGATGTACTTCGAAACCGATAAACTTGATTGGGCCATGGGTGAACTATTGGCCTACGGAACCTTATTGGAAGAAGGTTTCGGGGTGAGGATCTCGGGTCAAGATGTTGAACGAGGTACATTTTCGCACCGTCATGCCGTCATGAAGGTAGAGGAGAGCGAAGAAGAGGTTTTGTTGCTGAACCATTTATCCGATAAACAGGGCAGATTCCAAATTTATAATTCGCTATTATCAGAATATGGGGTTGTTGGATTCGATTATGGCTATGCCATGGCGAGCCCGAATACCCTGACCATTTGGGAAGCGCAGTTCGGTGATTTCAGTAACGGGGCCCAGATTATGATCGATCAGTATATCTCTGCGGCGGAAGACAAATGGAAGCTTCAGAACGGACTTGTCATGTTCCTTCCCCACGGCTATGAAGGTCAGGGTGCTGAACATTCATCGGCCCGTATGGAACGCTATTTACAGTTGTGCGCTCGTGATAACATGTACATCGCCGATTGCTCTACCCCCGCGAACCTTTTTCATTTGTTACGCCGACAAATGAGGGCGAACTTTAGAAAGCCACTGATCATATTTACACCGAAAAGTCTACTGCGCCACCCGAAGGCCGTTTCATCGGTGAACGAATTGGCATCGGGTAGTTTTCAAGAAGTGATCGATGACGCTTCCGCAGATGTGAAAAAGGTCAAATCATTGGTATTCTGTTACGGAAAATTCTATTACGACCTATTGGCCGTTAAGGAAGAGGAAAACCGAAATGATGTTGCTTTGGTACGTGTAGAACAGTTGTTTCCGGTGCCAGCAGACCAGATGAAGGCGATCATCAAAAAATACAAGGGCGCCACTGATTTGGTATGGGCGCAAGAAGAACCCAGAAACATGGGTGCTTGGAGCCATATGTTGATGCATTTTGACGAGGCCAATAAATTCAGGGTTGCCTCACGGCGTTTCTACGCCTCGCCCGCGGCCGGTAGTGCTGTACGCTCAAAAAAGCGCCATCAGCAGGTGATCGACTACGTGTTTGATAAAACGAAGGACAATATGACGCGCCCCACCACTAGCCCGAACAGCTAGGATGCAAATAAATAAAGTGTACTTCCGTTGAGGAATTAGGTATAAAATAGATTAACTAAAGGAATTAAAATGATTTTAGAAATGAAAGTCCCCTCTCCCGGGGAATCCATAACCGAAGTTGAAATAGCAGAATGGCTGGTATCCGATGGCGATTATGTAGAAAAGGACCAGGCCATAGCCGAGGTCGATTCTGACAAGGCCACATTAGAACTCCCTGCCGAGCAAAGCGGAATCATCACATTGAAGGCTGAGGTAGGCGATGCCGTTGCCGTTGGAGCGGTAGTTTGCCTGATCGATACCGGTGCGGTAAAACCTGATGGGGCAACGGTAAAAACCGAAGTTGCAAAAACCGAGACAAAGGAAGCGCCTAAACAGGAAGTAAAGCCAGAGGTTAAAAAGGAAACATATGCATCGGGAACACCTTCTCCGGCCGCAAAGAAAATACTTGAAGAAAAAGGGGTTTCGGCCAGCGCCGTAAAAGGTTCGGGCAGAGACGGAAGGATTACCAAAGAAGATGCGGTGAATGCGGTGCCCTCTATGGGTACACCTACCGGGGGCAGCAGAGGTGAGAGCCGGTCTAAACTTTCCATGTTACGTAGAAAGGTAGCCGAGCGTTTGGTATCCGCCAAAAATGAGACGGCCATGCTGACCACCTTTAACGAGGTAGATATGTCGCCGATCTATGCGCTGCGAAGTGAATATAAAGACCTCTTCAAAGATAAGCACGGGGTAGGCCTGGGCTTTATGTCATTCTTTACAAGAGCTGTTGTTAGGGCGTTGGAGCTTTATCCAGCGGTCAATTCAATGATCGATGATAAAGAAATGATTTCCTTTGATTTCTGCGATATCAGTATAGCGGTATCCGGTCCGAAAGGCTTGATGGTACCTGTAATCAGAAATGCCGAGAATTTAACCTTTAGGGGTATAGAGGCTGAAGTAAAACGTCTGGCATTGCGAGCTAGGGATGGTGACATTACCGTAGACGAAATGACGGGAGGTACCTTTACCATTACCAATGGTGGCGTTTTTGGTTCAATGCTATCGACCCCCATTATAAACCCTCCCCAAAGCGCTATATTAGGCATGCACAATATCGTAGACAGGCCGATCGCAAAAGATGGCCAAGTGGTCATAGCGCCTATTATGTATGTTGCACTTTCCTATGATCACAGAATCATTGACGGAAAGGAATCTGTAGGGTTCTTGGTAGCGGTCAAGGAGGCATTGGAAAGTCCGGAAGAACTGCTGATGGATGGTAATGTTAAGAAGGCATTGGAACTGTAAAACAAACTTTTTTTAAACTCGTAAGGCCCTAAAAGTAGGTATCACTCGTAAAGAGGGTAAAAGCTTTTGGGGTTTTTGCTTGTAAAAGAAAAGCAATGGTCCGTATCGCAATTCGGACTTTATCGGCTAGCCTACTTTTAAATAAAGGCGTCTTTTTTTATAATCGATTATGGCCTTACTTTTTTTAAGAATGTCCGCCCCGATGATTCCATCTACCGGTACCGCGCTGTGAGCGGTCAGGGCCTCGTTCACGTGAACTAGATCGAATAGAACAATTTTTAGCTTTTTCTTTTTCCAATTTCCGATCTCGATCAGGTTCTTTGTAGACATCAAGGTTTCCATATTCGTTGCGCCTGCGCCCGCGGCCTTTATTTTCGACGCCTTAGAGGTAAGATTGAAATACTCGATCTTGTCGAAACCCACGCAGGTATTGGATGCCCCGGTATCTAAAATGAATCTTCCAGAAATTCCGTTAATCATCGCTTTAACTTCAAAATGGTCAGTACCGGTCAGCACTAAGGGAATTTCGGTATATTTTTTTTTAAGGAGGAACTTTTTCAAGCTTGACATGTAATCATTTTTGTCAAAGATAAACCTATTTTTGCTACATGATTTTAACCGATACCCATACCCATTTGTACAGTGAGGCCTTTGATGAAGATCGTGACGCGGTCATAAAGAAGGCCATAGATCTGGGGGTTGGCCGTTTTTTCATCCCTGCAATTGACTCGGCTTATACCGAACGGATGTTTGAACTAGAGCAAAGCTATCCGAATCATATGTTCTTAATGATGGGGTTGCATCCCACCCATGTAAAGGATAATTATGAAGATGAGCTTCGCCATGTTGAACAAATGCTTTCTAAACATAAATTTTATGCCGTAGGTGAGATCGGGGTAGATTTATATTGGGATAAAACTTCATTGAGCCGGCAGCAAGATGCCTTTGCATTTCAGATCCGCCTGGCAAAAAAACATAAGTTGCCCATCGTCATTCATTGTCGCGAAGCCTTTGATGAAATTTTCGAGATTTTGGAAGCTGAGAAATCGGAGGATCTTTTTGGTATTTTCCATTGTTTTACAGGAACTTTAGAAGAGGCGCGCAGGGCAATAGCCTATAATATGAAGTTAGGTATTGGGGGAGTGGCCACTTTTAAAAATGGAAAGATCGATACATTTCTTGACCAAATTGATTTAAAACACATTGTTCTAGAAACCGATGCCCCCTATTTGGCACCTGCGCCATTTCGAGGCAAAAGAAACGAAAGTGCATACCTGATTCATATACTCGAAAAGTTATCGGATATTTACGGCCGAAGCACCGAAGAAATCGCCCTGGCCACTACCAATAACTCGAAGGAAGTTTTTGGTGTTTAGCGAGAACAATTTGATTACAAGAACCCGACAACCCAAGAATACGTTTTGGAAACGAAGAAGACCAACATACTATTAATCTATACGGGCGGTACCATAGGCATGGTCAAAGACTATGAAACAGGTTCTTTGAAACCGTTGAATTTTAGAAAGCTACTGAAGAACATTCCTGAACTAGCGCAATTAGATTGCAATATTGATAGCGTTTCTTTTGATGAGCCCATCGATTCGTCGAACATGAATACCGCCCATTGGGCTTCGATAGCAGGTATCATAGAGGCCCATTACGATAGTCATGACGGTTTTGTGGTACTGCATGGTAGTGATACCATGAGCTACTCGGCCTCTGCCCTAAGTTATATGTTGGAGAACTTGGCCAAACCGGTCATCTTTACGGGATCGCAGTTGCCGATAGGAGATTTAAGGACCGACGCGAAAGAAAACCTCATTACCTCAATTCAGATCGCTGCCCTAAAGGAAAAGGGAAAGGCGGTGATCCAAGAAGTAGGTCTTTACTTTGAGTACAAATTGTATCGGGCCAACAGAACAACAAAAATCAACGCGGAACATTTTGAGGCCTTCGCATCTTTAAACTACCCGCCCTTGGTCGAGTCGGGGGTACATTTAAAGGTTCATTACGAGAATTTGCTGATCCAAAAAAGGGGTGCTAGATTCAAGGTACATAAAACCCTTGATGCCAATGTTGCGATTTTAAAGCTTTTTCCGGGTATGAATAGCAATGTACTCGAAAGTGTGCTCCACATCAAGGATCTAAAAGCCCTGGTTTTGGAGACCTACGGTGCCGGTAATGCTCCCACCGAGGCATGGCTGACCCAAGCATTAAAGAAATCCATCAAGGCCGGGCTGCATGTGGTCAACGTTACACAATGCTCTGGAGGGAGTGTAATTATGGGCCAATATGAGACAAGTGAACAGTTAAAAAAGCTACAAGTGATTAATGGTAAGGATGTTACGACCGAGGCTGCGGTTACCAAGCTGATGTACCTACTGGGTAGTAATGTTTCCCCTAAGACGTTCAAAACCATATTCGAAACTTCACTTCGTGGAGAAATGCAATAAAAATAACGGCTTATATTTCTTTAACTAATAAATTTTTTGTTATTTGGGCAACCTTTAAGGCTCAACAAGAGAGGTGGCCGAGTGGTCGAAGGCGCACGCCTGGAAAGTGTGTATACCCCACAAGGGTATCGAGGGTTCGAATCCCTTCCTCTCTGCAGTTTTATTTTACTTTTATTATTGCTAAATTTTTTTATCTTTAACCCAATTAACTAATCGAAATTCTAAGTTTGAAAAAAATGAAAAAATTATTCTCTATCCTAGCCCTAGCTGGGTTATTTGTAGTAAGTACAAATACGGTAAGTGCAAAAGCGACAGCTTCAACAATGATTTCCAATTTCTCAACGGTTGCGACCACGGCGATGATGGTGCAAGATGAGGCTCCTGCCGCCACGGCCGACAGAAGTTTCACTCAGGTCTTGAAGGAACAGTTCATCAAAGGGGGTGCAGGTTTCATGAGCACGGTATTAATTTGTTTGATTTTAGGTCTTGCCGTCGCCATTGAAAGAATTATCTTTTTGAACTTGGCTTCAACGAACACCTCGAAGTTGAAGCAGCAAGTGGAAGATGCGTTGGCATCAGGTGGTGTTGAAGCTGCAAAAGAGGTCTGCAGAAATACAAAAGGACCTGTTGCTTCGATCTACTACCAAGGGCTTGATCGTGCAGGCGAAAGTGTGGAAGCTGCCGAGAAAGCCGTAGTTTCCTATGGTGGGGTTCAAATGGGCCAACTAGAGAAAAACGTATCTTGGTTATCTTTGTTCATCGCCATCGCACCGATGCTTGGTTTCATGGGTACGGTAATCGGTATGATTCAGGCCTTCGAGAAAATTAGTGCCGTGGGTAACTTGAGCGCATCGCTTATTGCAGGTGATATTCAGGTAGCACTTTTAACAACGGTATTCGGTTTGATTACTGCGATTATACTTCAAATTTTCTACAACTACATTATCGCCAAAATCGATAGTATCGTTAACGATATGGAAGATTCTTCAATATCATTGATAGATATGTTGGTAGATCACAAAAAATAATCGTCGGACTTAATACTTAGATATAATGAATAAAATTGTAAAAATAGGCTTGGTAGTCATAAGTATTATCTCCTTTGTCCTGCTCTTTACGATGCCGGATGGAGATATGCCGATGGACCAGGCCATGGAAAGTGGCGGAATCAGCGCAATGTTCATTATCGCTTACTTGCTTTTGGCAATTGCGGTAATAGCTACACTGGTATTTGGTCTGAAGAACGTTGTTTCTACTCCGGGAGGTTTGAAAAAAGCGGGAATGGGTGTAATAGGTCTTTTAATTGCATTAGGTCTTGCCTATGGCATTTCCAGTGGAACCGATATCAGCCCAGAAACGATGCTAGAGAAAAATGGTATCGTAACATCGGAGGGAGAAATCAAAGCAGTAGGAGCCGGAATCAATATGTTCGCCATTTTACTCTTGGCTGCAGTCGGTCTCATTGCTTGGGGAGGTATTAAAAAATCAATGGGTAAATAAAAAATCATGGGTAGAAGAGCAGGAGCACCAGAAGTGAACGCGGGATCTATGGCGGATATAGCATTTTTATTGCTGATATTTTTCTTGGTAACGACTACTATCGATACCGATGCAGGTCTGGATCGTATGTTGCCACCTATCGAACCGCCAGAAGATGATGTGGTAATTAAACAAAAGAACATCTTTCAGGTCAGTATCAACAAGAGCAATCAGTTGATGGCTGATGAAGAACTGACCGAGTTGAAAGATTTACGGGCAAAGGCAATTGCTTTTTTGGATAATAATGGCGATGGTAGCTGTACTTACTGTAAGGGTAAGAAGGAGGCGGAATCATCCGACAACCCTTCAAAGGCGATTATCTCTTTAAAGAACGACCGTGAAACCAAGTACAGTACCTACATCACCGTTCAGAATGAATTGGTGGGAGCCTATAACGAGTTGAGAAATCGCGAAGCACAACGGCTTTTCAATAGAACTTTTGTTGATATGGAGGCAGAGTTTCTTAACCCGGAGTCAAAAGAGAAATTAGGGGATGCCGAATATGAGGAATTAAAGGAAAAGGTGAAACGTATACAAGACCTCTTTCCTCAAAAATTGTCAGAGGCAGAAACTACCGCTAATTAATTCACGAGCTTAAAAAAATTTAATTATGTCAAAGTTTGCAAAGAAAAAGAGTGGTGAACTACCCGCGGTATCTACGGCCTCATTACCTGATATTGTCTTCATGCTATTGTTCTTTTTTATGACGGTTACGGTTATGAAGGATAGTTCATTGAAGGTAGAGAATAACCTGCCTAGCGCAAGTGAGATAAAAAAACTCGAGAAAAAGGATCGTGTTATAACCATTTACGTAGGTAGGCCGACCCCAGAATATGCAAAGGTTTTTGGAACGGAATCGAAAATTCAGTTGAACGATAAATTCGCAGATCCTTCTGATGTAGGAGATTTTATTTTGATGGAAAGAGCGAAGAAATCGCAAGAGCTTCAGAATGTTTTGACAACTTCTCTTAAGGTCGACAAAGATGCCAATATGGGTATCATTTCTGATATTAAACAAGAATTAAGAAAGGTAAATGCCTTGAAGGTAAATTATACCACTACGCAAGGTAATGCCTTTAGCAACCTACAATAGTAAAATTTAACATTCAAACTTGAAAAAGCTCCAAATGAAAATTTGGAGCTTTTTTTATTCGAGCTTATCTGGAGTGCTTTATGTAACTTTGTTTCGATGAGATACCGGTTTCTGTTAGTCTTACTAATGCTTCCTTTGCTGATAGTCGCTCAAGTAGAACGTGATTCGAGCTATGTGAATCCGCGATACTTTGAGGATCAGTTTTACTTGGGCATAACCTACAATTTCGTGTTGAACCAGCCCGACCTGGTCAGTCAGCGTAACTTCTCCTACGGTCTTCAAGGGGGTTTTATAAAGGATATCCCCATGAATTCTAAAAGAACCGTTGCTTTGGGGGTAGGTCTTGGTCTTGCGTTGAATACATATTATACCAATATAGAAGCGTCGGAAACGGCGAACGGAATAAATTATGCTATAGGTGTAACTTCTGGGTTCAAACGTAGCAAGCTTGAAACCCACTTAGTTGAGCTGCCTATCGAGTTTCGCTGGCGTAATTCTACAGCGGGAGATTATAAATTTTGGCGCATCTACACAGGGGTAAAATTGGGGTATGCATTTGATTCACGTTCAAAATTGGTGGCAGATAGTATAAACGAATCCTTTAGTAATGGTGATGTTAGAAAGCTTCAGTATGGTATTACCTTTAATTTTGGGTATAGTTCATTCAATGCGCACGTTTATTATTCGTTGACCGGTTTGTTCAGTGATAATGTAGCATTGAACGGTAGCGATATCAATATGCAGCCATTGCACATAGGTCTTATTTTCTATATACTTTAGTTTTGTATTTAATTGGTGTCGCCAACCTTTGATTTCCAATTACCTTTCCTTAACAATATCTTAAGATTTGGCACGCCTATTGATATAGGTGAAGTATGATGGGTTTGTTTATTTTTCCCATTCGCACAAGCCCCAGCAAAGTCTTACCTTCTTTATTTTATTTATCTAGGCCAAAAAAAACGTTCCATTTAAATACTATATTATGGCTAGCAGAGAAGAAGCACCCCAAGTAAATGCCGGATCCATGGCAGACATCGCATTTTTACTCTTGATCTTTTTTTTGGTTACCACAACGATCGAGACTGATGCCGGTTTAGATCGTATGTTGCCTAAACTTGAGAAGGAGCCCCCACCAGTACCGCCTATTCCACAGAAAAATATACTACCCATATCGATCAATGCGAAAGGCGAGCTTTTGTTAGGCGATGAACTTATCACCTTGAAGGAGCTTAGGTCTTTAACAAAGGCTTTTTTAGACAATGGCGGTGCAGCGAAAGGAGACGCACGTTACTGTGATTACTGTCAAGGAGAACGAAACCCCAAATCATCTGATAGTCCTGCTGAAGCAGTGGTTTCGCTTATGAGTAATCGAGAGACTACCTATGGAGTGTATATAGCGGTGCAAAATGAATTGGTAGCCGCATATAACGAATTGAGAAACCGGGAGGCGCAACGTTTATATAAAACTGATTTTACGTTAATGGAGGCAGTTTATTTGATGTCTGAAACACCAAAATCAACTCGGGAAGAATTAAAAGGCAAGATCAAGCATATTCAGGATCTTTTTCCTATGAAACTATCTGAAGCGCAACGCAACTAAAATTATGTAATATGTCAAAATTTAATAGTACCAGGGGTAACAATACGCCAGAAGTATCTACCGCATCGTTACCCGATATCGTTTTCATGCTATTGTTCTTTTTTATGACCGTAACCGTTATGAAAGATGATGCACTGAAAGTATCAAATGAACTACCTACTGCTACAGAAACAAAGAAGCTTGAAAAGAAAGAGCGTTTAATCACTATCTACATAGGTAAACCGCACCAGAAATGGGTATCAATGCTGGGCGTCGAGTCTAGAATACAGGTTTTCGATAAGTTTATCGATGTTTCGGAAGTAGGGCCCTTTGTTCTGTCTCAAATTGCTAAGATGCCTGAAAATGTGCGGCCTTTCTCAACAGTTTCTTTAAAAGTGGATAAAAATGCAAATATGGGTCTCATAGCCGACCTAAAACAAGAGCTTCGTAAAGTAAACGCATTAAAGGTGAATTACACAACGGTTGAGGGCGATGCCTTCCTTAATCTTTAAAAAGCTGTCTAGAAATGGGGTTACAACCAGTATTTAACGGTTAGTAGTTGCGATAGTATACCTATTGAAAAACCAATTAAAAGCTCTGCATTTGTGTGCGACCTCAAATATATTCTTGAGGTCGCTACCAAGCCGGTAATCAGTATGACGAGGCTCAGCGCTAACGTAATGTTGATTTCAAAATGTACGCTCAGGCAAATCAAATACATGAGTAGACTGCCCATTCCTGTAAGGTGCAGGCTACTTTTAAAATTAAGGAAGAGAAGTAAAAGGGTAGCGAAGGTGGCGGCAATAAGCCCGATAAAATAGTAATGTAGCTCAATCGTAAAGTTGTTCGGAATTACTTTATAAACCACCATTAGTAGTAAAAGTATACTGATATAAAGAGGGTAACGCCGCTCTTTCAAATCGGTTAGGTTTACGGTTTTAACCATGCCAAGATTTCGAAGAATGAGATAGGAGATGGTTGGGATAATTACCGTCAATATAAAAATGGGGAGTAGGTTTCCACTCTGAATTTCAACCGTGCTGTACTTCGGGGTAATCAAAAAATAGGCCACCGTACCAGCGATAGGAATGAACAACGGGTGGAACAAATAGGATATAGCTTTTAGGAATAACCGCATTATATCTGCTTTCTCAGACGTGCAACAGGTATATCTAACTGTTCTCTATACTTGGCTACGGTGCGTCGGGCAATGGGATAGCCTTTTTCTAGTAAGATAAGGGCCAGTCGGTCATCGGTTAATGGCTTCTTTTTCTCTTCCTCACCGATTACGGTTTCCAATATTTTTTTGATCTCTTTGGTAGAAACGTCCTCCCCTTGGTCGTTTTTCATTGATTCTGAAAAATAATCTTTAACGAGTTTGGTGCCGTAGGGGGTGTCAACATATTTGCTCTTCGCTACCCTTGAAACCGTTGAAACATCCATTCCGATTTCGGAAGCAATATCCTTTAGGATCATGGGGCGCAGATTTCGCTCGTCTCCTGTCAAAAAATACTCTTTTTGATACTGCATTATAGCGTTCATGGTAATGAACAGGGTTTGCTGCCGTTGGCGTATAGCGTCAATGAACCACTTGGCCGCATCGAGCTTTTGCTTGATGAACATAACGGTGTCTTTCTGCGATTTTGATTTTTCCTTTGAATCTTTATATCCTTTGAGCATATTACTGTACTCCCTAGAAATATGTAGTTCAGGGGCATTTCTGCCATTGAGGCTTAATTCTAGCTCGCCCTCTACGATGCGTATTGAAAAATCGGGAACAACGTGCTCTACCATTCGGTTGTTTCCGGCATATGACCCACCTGGTTTTGGGTTTAGTTTCTCAATTTCCGAAATGGCCTCCTTTAGCTCATCTTCTGAGATATTATGTTTTTGTTCTAACTTAAGGTAATGTTTCTTGGTAAATTGGTCGAATGATTTCTGTAGAATCGCAATGGCCAGTTCAATACTGGGGGTCAGTTCCTTTCGCCTTAGTTGAATGATCAAACATTCTTCAAGAGAACGTGCGCCAACACCGGGGGGATCTAATTCCTGCACGATTCGAAGCACTTTTTCAATACTTTTTTCGTCGGTGTAAATGTTCTGGGTAAAGGCGAGATCGTCAAGAATATCTGAAATAGGTCTTCTAATGTATCCACTTTCATCAACACTGCCAACCAAAAATTCGGCAATGCTCCATTCTTCATCGCTCAGATAGGCGGTATTGAGTTGACTAAGAAGATATTGGTTGAACGAGATACCCGCTGCGTAGGGCACAGTGCGATCTTCGTCATCGGCGCTATAATTGTTGGCCTGGGTGCGATATTCAGGTATTTCATCGTCACTTAGGTAATCATCAATATTAATGTCGTCGGCCGTAATGCTATCATTGTCCCCATCTGAATCATACTCATTGTCGAACTCATCATCTATCGACTCGTTGTCTTCCTTACCGCCTTCTAAAGCAGGGTTTTCTTCCAATTCTTGCTTCAATCGTTGTTCAAATGCTTGCGTAGGCAGTTGGATCAACTTCATCAATTGGATCTGTTGAGGCGAAAGCTTCTGCGATAGTTTGAACTGTAAATACTGTTTTAGCATTGGTGTCGGTTTCTGCCCGTCTTATAAAATTAAAGAATTCGTTTTAAAATTCTGCATTCTGTGGTGTTCTTGGAAACGGAATAACATCTCTTATGTTGCCCATGCCCGTGGCGAAGAGCACCAATCGTTCAAAACCTAGTCCGAAACCACTATGTACCGCCGTTCCGAATTTTCTTAGGTCAAGATACCACCAAAGGTCTTCTTCGGATATATTCAAGGCCGCCATTTTTTCTTTGAGTACATCTAATCGTTCTTCACGTTGCGAACCGCCAACGATCTCGCCGATTCCGGGAAAGAGAATATCCATTGCCCGAACCGTTTTTCCATCTTCGTTCAAACGCATATAAAATGCTTTTATTTTCGCCGGATAATCAAATAGGATAACGGGACAATTGAAATGCTTTTCTACCAAGAACCGCTCATGCTCACTCTGCAGGTCGGCACCCCATTCATCGATGATATACTTGAATTTTTTCTTTTTGTTCGGGGCGCTATTTCTTAGAATATCGATTGCCTCGGTATAGGAGACCCTTTTAAAAGTATTGTCGGCAACGAACTTTAATTTTTGGATAAGGGCCATTTCACTTCGTTCGGCCTGGGGTTTTGTTTTTTCTTCGTCTAAAAGCCTGTTTTCCAAAAATTGCAGATCTTCTTGACAATGTTCCAGAAGGTATTGAATTACACTTCTAATAAAGTCTTCCGCTAGGTCCATATTTGCGGTCAGGTCGTTGAAGGCCACTTCGGGTTCGATCATCCAGAATTCGGCCAGGTGCCTAGACGTATTTGAATTTTCTGCCCTGAAGGTTGGTCCGAAGGTATAGACTTTGCCTAGTGCCATGGCGTAGGCTTCTGCCTCTAGTTGGCCAGACACGGTCAAATTGGTTTCTTTACCGAAGAAATCTTGCTTATGGTTCACACTGCCATCTTCTTTAAGCGGCGGATCTTTTTCATCTAAAGTCGTCACCCTGAACATTTCACCCGCCCCTTCGGCATCAGAACCGGTAATAATGGGTGCGTGGAAGTAATAAAAGCCGTTTTGTTGAAAGTATTGATGAATGGCGAACGATAGCGCCGAACGAACCCTCATTATCGCCCCGAAGGTATTGGTACGCACCCTTAAGTGAGCTTGCTCTCGCAGAAATTCCAACGAATGTCTTTTCGGAGAGAGAACGGTCAATTTTACCAATTCTGGGTCGGCGGTACCATGAATGAATACTTCTTTCACCTGAATCTCAACACGTTGTCCGCTTCCGAGACTTTCAATTAAACTACCCGTTATTTTCAGCGCGGCACCAACGGTAATTTGCTTTAAGATTTTCTCGTCAAAAGCTTCGAAATCGATGACACATTGTATGTTATTCAAGGTTGAGCCATCGTTCAAGGCGATAAAGCGGTTACTTCTAAAGGTCTTCACCCAACCGTTTACAACCACCTCTTGTGAAACAGGGGCGCTAGCGAGTAGTTCTTTTATGCTAAGTGGTTTCATGCTAAAAATTTAAAGCCCAAAGATAGCCTTTTGAAAAAAAGAATCCATCTTGGGTACTTATAAAACATTCAAAAAATAGGACGTTCTAAAAGGGCACTTGATTTATGATGGTTTTGATTTTCTACCAAGCGATTATCCCAACAAAAAAGAATTGAATTCAATTCAATCTTCTTGGCTAGTGTTATTGATTTCGTCTTTCGGAAGAATATCGATCTGTGGTTCTTTCAGCACTTGCTTATTAGCGATACTTTTCTCCAGCGATAGCAGTAGTGACGGAAGTAATATTAAATTGGCCAACATGGCAAATAGCAAGGTTGCCGAAACAAGTGCACCTAGGGCAACGGTACCACCAAAGCTAGAAATGGTAAAGACGGAAAATCCGAAGAATAGCACTATGGAAGTATAGAACATGCTTACCCCTGTTTCTCGCAGGGCGGCATAAACCGATTTCTGAATGCGCCATTTATTGGCCATCAGTTCTTGTCTATATTTTGCCAAAAAATGTATGGTATCATCCACTGAAATACCAAATGCAATGCTAAAAACCAAAATGGTAGAAGGTTTTATCGGTACCCCGACAAAGCCCATGACGCCAGCGGTTATAATGAGGGGCAGTAAATTCGGGATCAATGAAATCAATATCATTCTATAGGATCGGAACAAATACGCCATAAAAAGGGCGATCAAGCCTATGGCCAGGGCCAATGAAATTACAAGGTTGGTAACCAGGTATTTGGTTCCCTTTAAGAATATAAGCGCACTACCTGTCATGTAAACAGTAAAGCGATCCGACGGAAAAAGTTTGCCGATATGATCTTGGAGCTTAGCCTCGATCTGCTCCATGCGATCCGTTTTCACATCTTGAATAAAGGTTGTGATACGGGCAGTTTGGCCCGTACTGTCTACAAAATTTTTCAATAGATTACTTTCACCTTGAGATTTACTGGCCATGCTCATAATGAAATTGCTTTCTTGTGAGGTGGGCAGTTGGTAGTATTTTGGTATTCCGTTATAAAAGGCTTGTTTCGAGTACTTGACCAGATTTACAACCGATATTGGTTTCGAGAGTTCGGGAATTTCTTCGATAACCGTACTTAGTTCATCTATTCTCTTCAGTGTGGCCGGTTTCAGAACACCTTTAGGTTGCTTGGTGTCTACCACTATTTCCACTGGCATAATGCCATCGAATTCTTCTTCGAAAAATCTAATGTCTTTGAAGAATTGTTCATTTTTAGGCATGTCTTCAATAGGGCTACCGGATATCTCGATTTGGTACATACCTATTATACTGACAACCAAAAGGGCGATGGATGCCATGTAAACGGTAATTCTTCGTTCCCTTACAATGTATTCCATTTTGTTTACAAAAGCATCTATCCATTTTTTGTTCAAGTGCTTAAGATGCCTTGTTTTCGGAAGCGACAAAAAGCTGTAAACAATGGGTATTATCAATAGCGAGAGGATGAAAATACCAATAATATTTATGGAGGCGACAATGCCGAACTCTTTCAAAAGCTTACTGTCGGTAACAATAAAGGTGGCAAAACCTGAGGCGGTGGTTACATTGGTCATCAGTGTAGCATTGCCGATTTTTGAAATAACACGTTGTAGCGATAGGGCTTGATTGCCATGTTTCTTTACTTCCTGCTGGTATTTGTTTATGAGGAAAATACAATTGGGTATACCGATTACGATGATCAATGGCGGAATTAAGGCGGTCAGAACCGTAATTTCATATTGTAAAAGTCCTAAAGTACCAAAGGCCCACATGACCCCAATAATTACAACGCCCATAGAAATCAAGGTGGCCCTGAAACTCCTGAAGAAAAAGAAAAACAAGAGCGAGGTCACCCCAAGTGCCGCGAGAATGAACTTGCCGATTTCATCGATGATGTTCTGCGAGTTCATGGTTCGAATATAAGGCATGCCCGATATACGAACATCAAGTCCCGTTTCTTCTTCAAAACTTTCAATCGAACGATTCAGATCCTGTAAAATAAAGTCCTTGCGTACCGTAGTGTTCACGATATCCTTATCAAGATTGGCAATTGTTCTAATGGTGCCGCTCTCTTTATTGAAAAGAAGCTTATCATAAAACGGCAGGTCATTGAAGAGATGATGTGTAAGACTATCGATTTCGGCTTTTGATCTAAGTTCTGATTGAATCAGGGGCCGCAGAACAAATTCTTGACTGGTGCTATCTTTTTTAAGCTCTTGAAGATTTTCTAGGGAAAGCACAAAATCGATTTCCGGAAAAGCGACCAGCTGCTTACTGAGTTTGTTCCATCTATTTAGATTTTCTACCGTGAACAGGGCAGTATCCCGTATTGCAAAAACAATGGCGTTGCCCTCTTCGCCGAACTGTTCTAGAAAAGATTGGTATTCGACATTTACAGGATGGTCATCGGGCAGCAAGTTGGCAGAGGAGTTCGAAAAACGCATATTTTGCCATTGCATACCAAGAAACACCGTAACTCCGGCAATTAGCAATAAAATCAGTGTCCTGTTTCTTAGGATGATTCGTGCTGTTTTTGCCCAAAAGCCTTGTGTGAGTTTTGCCATCAGTATTTTTGCCGGAGGCAAAGGTAAATAATGCTAAGATGAGTTCCTAAAATAGTGGTATTGAAAAGAAAGCGGGCACGGGGAATAGGTTAAAAAAAAAGCGGCCAAAACGGCCGCTTTAAAATTAATTCGTTGAATCGGTAGCTTATACCTTCATGATCTCCGCTTCCTTATGCTCTAAAAAGGCATCTATTTTTTTGGTATAGGTATTGGTGAGTTCTTGTACATCGGCCTCGGCATTTTTTTTCAAATCTTCTGAGGCGTCTTCTAGATTGCGAATTTCCTTATTGGCATCTTGGCGGGCCGTACGTACGCTTATTTTGGCATCTTCGGCCTCTCCCTTCGCTTGTTTTACCAAATCTCTTCTGCGTTCTTCAGTCAATGGTGGTACGTTGATTATGATGATGTCACCGTTGTTCATGGGGTTGAAACCCAAATTGGCGTTCATGATCGCCTTTTCGATTTCGTGCAACATGTTTCTTTCCCATGGTTGTACCGAAATTGTTCTTGCATCGGGGGTATTGATGTTCGCCACTTGAGAGAGCGGGGTCTGTGAGCCGTAATAGTCTACCCTGACGTTTGCGATCATGGCAGGACTTGCCTTTCCGGCCCTTATTTTTACAAACTCTTTTTCTAAATGCGCCATGGCTGCGTCCATGCTTTCCTTCGCTGCATCTAGTATAAAGTCTATTTCTTCGTTCATTTTAATACAATTTTATTCAAAAATATTTTATACAATTTACCAAAAATTAATGCCCAATACGTTGGCGTTGTCATTAATGCAAGTTACTGCGCAAAGTGTACCAAAAGCCGTCTTTGCGGGTTTAATTTACCACGGTGCCTATATTTTGTCCGTCAACGATTTTCAGAAGGTTGCCTTTTTTGTTCATATCGAAAACCACAATGGGTAACTCGTTTTCCTGACTTAGCGTAAATGCCGTTGTATCCATCACCTTAAGCCCTTTGCTCAAAACTTCTTGAAAAGAAATGGTGTCGAATTTTGTGGCGTTGGGGTCTTTTTCAGGATCTGACGTATAGATGCCATCTACTCGGGTGCCTTTTAGAATAACGTTCGCCTCAATTTCTATGGCCCTCAATACCGCTGCGGAATCAGTTGTGAAATATGGGTTTCCGGTTCCGCCCCCAAAAATTACTACCCTGCCTTTTTCTAAATGTCGAATTGCCCGTCTTCTGATAAATGGTTCGGCCACCTCGTTTATTTTTATGGCCGATTGAAGTCTTGTTTCTGCTCCTTTCAATTCAAGCGCACTCTGAAGTGCCAAACCATTGATAACCGTTGCCAACATGCCCATGTGGTCACCTTGCACCCGATCTATGCCGGTCGCGGTGCCGTTCATACCTCTAAATATGTTACCTCCACCAATGACAATGGCCACTTCGATTCCTTTGTCAACAACTTCCTTTATTTCGGCGGCATACTCCGATAACCTGTTTGAGTCTATTCCGTATTGTTTTTCGCCCATAAGGGCTTCGCCGCTCAATTTTAAAAGTATTCGCTTGTAGTGCATATTTAGTTCTAGTTTGCTGCAAAAATAATCAAAAAACTTTAGGAAGTGTTTTGGGAGGCTCTTATCGCCGCCTTAATTATTTACTAATAATTGGGTTGGAGTGAATATATTTTATGATCTTGCAGCGCTTCTGTTAAAATCAAACCTTTAATTTTAAAATAATAGTAATGAAAAAGATAGTTTCGGTATTACTTTTGGGAATTTTACTATCCAGTTGTGGTTCTACTAAACCTTTACTTTCGGCTGATAAATTACCGATGATGGTAGCCATTGACCTGGTTAATGTTACCGAAGATAAAGTCATGGTGACCATGGATCCGGGTGCCTTTAGCACTGATGTGGTCTCCTTTTTTATTCCTAAAACGGTACCTGGTACCTATAGCACCGATGATTATGGAAAATATATCGAAGGATTCAAGGCCTTGGATTACAAGGGAAATGAGTTGCCCGTTTCTAAATCGGATGACAATACCTGGAATATTTCTAACGGTACAACTTTAGACAAAATAACGTATTGGGTAAACGATACCTACGATACGGAAAGTGAAATGGAGGATGCCGTTTTTTCACCAGCGGGAACCAATATTTTGGCCGGAGAAAATTTTGTTCTGAACCTTCACGGATTTGTGGGCTATTTCAAGGGACTACAGGAAATTCCCTATGAACTTACCATTACCAAGCCGGCCGCGTTAAAATCGACTACCTCGCTAAAGGAGAAGAGCTTAGAAAGTCAATCACCGACTACGGATACTTTTTTAGCGGGTAGGTACTTCGAGGTTATCGATAGTCCTATTTTGTACGCAAAACCGAATTCGGAGACTTTTCAAATAAAGGATATTACGGTAACGTTGAGCGTTTATTCGCCCAATGGCACTTATACGGCGGCTAGTCTGAAAGAGCGCATGGAAAAAATGATGAATGCCCAAAAGACCTTTCTAGGCGATATTGACGGAACCAAAGAGTACAATATTCTACTTTACCTTTCAGAAATGGGGGAGACCGATGCAAATGGTTTCGGGGCCTTGGAGCACCATACTTCTACCGTTGTGGTATTGCCCGAGGTAATGCAAAAGGAAGATTTGGAAGAAGCCATGGTCGATGTGGTTTCTCATGAGTTCTTCCATATTGTTACCCCGTTGAACGTGCATTCTGAAGAAGTGCAATATTTTGATTTCAACGACCCGAAAATGTCTCAACATCTATGGATGTACGAGGGCACTACAGAGTATTTTGCCAATCTTTTTCAAATTCAACAGGGACTGATTGATGAGGATGAATTTTATAATCGGTTAATGGGTAAAATAAATAATGCGAAACGGTATACCGATACCATGTCATTTACAGAAATGAGCAAGAACGTGCTGCTTGAGCCATATAAAGAAGAGTATGCCAACGTTTATGAAAAGGGCACGCTGATCAATATGGCCCTAGACCTCACGTTACGTGAATTGAGCAATGGCGAAAAAGGGGTACTGTGGTTGATGAAGGAGTTGTCTAAAAGATACGGAGATATGACTCCCTTTAAAGATGACGAACTTATTGATGAAATAGTTGAAATGACTTACCCTGAGGTACGTACTTTTTTTGATACCCATGTTATCGGCTCTACACCTATTGACTACAATGTGTATTTGGCCAAAGTAGGTCTTGAACGAAGAACGGCAGAAAAACAGACTGGCTATTTTTTAGATGGTGAAGTTCCTTTTATCGATGTCGACCAATCGAATAACAATGCAATTTTTGTGCGTGAGGGCATAACATTGAACAGCTTTTTTAATGCTCTGGGCGTACAAGGGGGTGATGTGATTAAATCAATTAATGGTACCGCCATCAGCTTAGAATCTATTCGGCCGATTATTGGTGAAAGTTTTGGCTGGACCCCTGAAACGGAGATCAATATGGTATTGTTAAGGGGTGAGGAAGAAGTGGTTGTTGAAGGGAAGGTGGGTATGCCCGTTATGGATGCCGAAAGTATCGTTGCCCTTGAAAATGCCGGTGAAGAAGTGACCAAATTAAGGGCGGCCTGGATGAAGGAGTAGAAATCGGAATTTAAAAAGTATAAAGCGACATCGTAGGGTGTCGCTTTTTTTGGTTTATAAAAAACCTGATGCAAGATTGGTGATCCATTGTGGTTGAAATTTTCGGCCTGGGCCCTATAACCCGTTAGCGCATAAAATCAAAAACCGCCAATCACTTTTGATTGGCGGTTTTTTTATTGAGTTAGCTTGAATTTGATCTATCCTACGGTGGCACGTTTGAAGCCCGTCACAGAAACATCTCCATGAGACTTTACATACTGCGCAACGTTGATTTTATCGTCCTTGATAAAATTCTGGTCCAATAGACACTGCTCTTGATCTAAGGTGGTATTGTCAGAAATGAACCGCTCTATTTTACCGGGAAGGATTTTATCCCAAATTTGCTCTGGTTTGCCTTCGGCCTTCAATTGGGCTTCTGCCTCTTCCTTAGCTTTGGCCATAACCACATCGGTTAATTGCGCCATTGAAATATATTGGGGAACGTTCTTGAGTGTTTTTCCTAAACGACCCAATTCTTCGTTTTCCTTTTCTATCACCGCTATCCTTGCTTCTGTTTCTGCTTCAATGAACGCTGGATCAAAGTCTTTGTAAGACAATGTGGTGGCACCCATAGAGGCCACTTGCATGGCGATATCCTTAGAAAGTACCTCAGCCGTAGGGATTTTTGCGGATAAGCCTACCAAAGCGGCTATTTTGTTGATGTGAACATAGGTTCCAACGTAAGGGGCCTCTAGTTTTTCGAAAGAAGTGATATCTAGTTTCTCACCGATCACACCTGTTTGCTCAACTAGTTTATCCGCTACGGTCATGCCTGCGAAATCGGCAGCTAAAAAAGCTTCTTTTGAATCATAGTTCAAGGCTAGTTCGGCAAGTTGATTTGCCAAGGCCACGAAGTTCTCGTTTTTACCCACAAAATCGGTTTCGCAACCAAGTACAATAGCTACTCCGATAGTTTGGTCAGCGTTGATTTTAGAAATGGCGGCACCTTCTGAAGAATCTCTATCGGCTCTTTTGGCTGCCACTTTCTGACCTTTTTTACGAAGTACGTCAATTGCTTTGTCGAAATCTCCTTCAGCTTCCACGAGGGCATTTTTGCAATCCATCATTCCGGCACCTGTGGTCTGTCTTAGTCTGTTTACTTCCGCGGCTGTTATATTTGCCATTTTTATATTTATTTTAAGATTACCCTAAACTACATTTTAGGGTTTAGGATAACGTTAATTAATGATTACTTTTAAATTCTTAGGTATTTATTCAATACCTCCTTTGACGTTGTCTTGCCATTCTTTAAGTTCGTCCCATTTACCGTCTGCAGCCAGTTTCGCTTGTTTTGGCCATGATGTAGGGTCTAAATGTGCCATTCTAGAACTTGCCTCGGTCAAAATTTCCTTGATGGCGTCAGTGTCGGCATTGGATACATCTTCGAAAGAAACGATTCCGGCATTTACCAATGCTTCAGCGGCTTTCGGGCCTATGCCTTCGATCTTGGTAAGGTCGTCTTTTTCCGATTTTTCTTCTGTTGCCGTGTATGGTGCTGCAACTTCCGTTGAGTCTGCCGTAATTTCAGGCTCCGCTTCTACTTTTGCGGCCTTCTTTTTTGGCGCTTGTGTGATCGGTTCGTCGGCGCCTTCATCTTCACTTTGTTTTTCCGATTTGCGATCGGTAAGGCCTTCGGCAATGGCGTTGGTAACCAGTGTCAAGATTACTTCGATCGATTTTGAAGCATCATCATTCGATGGGATCACAAAATCAATTGGTCGAGGATCTGAATTGGTATCGACCATGGCAAAAATGGGAATGTTCAACTTCAACGCTTCCTTTACCGCAATGTGCTCTCGCATGGTATCTACGATGAAAAGGGCACCAGGTAGTCGGGTCATTTCAGAAATAGAACCCAAGTTCTTTTCTAGCTTCGAACGAAGACGGTCTACCTGTAAACGTTCTTTTTTAGAAAGGGTAAGAAACGTACCGTCTTTCTTCATTCGATCGATCGAGGCCATTTTCTTGACCGCTTTTCGAATAGTGACAAAGTTGGTTAACATACCGCCTGGCCATCTTTCGGTAATATAAGGCATATTTACCTTAGCTACTTTCTCTGCAACGATATCCTTTGCTTGTTTTTTTGTCGCTACGAAGAGTATTTTTCTTCCTGAAGAAGCAATTTTCATCAAGGCTTCATTCGCCTCTTCTAATTTTGCAGCTGTTTTGTAGAGATTGATAACGTGGATCCCGTTACGCTCCATGTAGATGTAGGGAGCCATGTTCGGATTCCATTTACGTGTTAGGTGACCAAAATGTACACCTGCTTCCAATAATTGTTTTACTTCGACTTTCGCCATTTTAATTTAGTTTACGTTCTTTTGAATTAGCAATGTTAAAGTGGTATCCGCTATATTAACGGAAGCCTTTATCATTTAGATGCTAAACTAATGTTGTTCCGCTTCGGGTAAGAAGTCGGATTTTTTTAATTTTCCCACAAAGGGGATTTTCAATGAACTGGGTTACCCCTGAACGTATTTCAGGGTTGAATATAGATATCTAAATCACTGAAACTAGTTCAGTGAAACTATTAACGTTTCGAGAACTGGAATTTCTTACGGGCCTTTTTCTGACCGAATTTCTTGCGTTCAACCATTCTCGGGTCTCTTGTAAGCAATCCTTCTGGTTTCAGTATGGCCCTGTTCTCCGCATCAATTTCGCACATTGCCCTCGACAGTGCCAAACGTATCGCTTCGGCCTGACCTGTGATACCGCCACCGTGCACATTTACCTTAACATCGAAGTTGCCTTCGGTACTGGTCATGGCAAAAGGTTGCATTACTTTATATTGCAATGTAGCTGTTGGAAAATATACCTTTAGATCACGTTGGTTTATGGTAATGGATCCGTTTCCTGAGGAAACATATACTCTAGCGACCGCTGTTTTTCTTCTTCCTATTTTATGAATGGTATCCATTACTTAAAGTCGTTTAGGTTAATTACTGTGGGTTTTTGGGCAACCTGTCCGTGCTCTGATCCAACATAGACTTTCAGGTTTCTGAAAAGGTCGGCACCCAACCTATTTTTTGGCAACATGCCCTTAATGGCCTTTTCCACCATTCGGGCCGGAGTGTTCGCTAATAGATTCTTGGCCGTAGTTTCGCGCTGACCACCTGGGTAGCCAGTGTAACGGAGGTACACCTTATCGTTCATCTTGTTGCCTGTAAGCTGTATCTTTTCAGCATTGATGATAACTACATTGTCACCACAATCAACGTGGGGAGTGAAGTTGGGTTTGTGCTTTCCTCTAAGCAATTTAGCCACTTTAGAAGAAAGACGACCTAATGTTTGTCCTTCTGCATCCACCAATAACCATTGCTTGTCAACCGACTTACTGTTGGCCGAGATAGTTTTATAACTTAATGTATCCACTACTGCTTTTTTTAACTATTAAACACTCCAATCCCTATAAACGGGGTGCAAATGTACATTATTCTGTTTAAAAACAAATATAAGACTGATTATTTTTTTCGATTTTTCATAGCTTAATGTCCCAAGCGTTTTTATTGCTGAACCCAATTATAAGCCGACCCTGAGGTGCGCCCATGAAATTTGTGCTGAAAACGATTCAACGGGTTGAACTTATAGGTTAGCATGGAAAATTTGCTAGAAGTGCCAAAAGTAGGTTTCTGTGCTAGTTTCATGGCGTTAAAGTTAAGATTGTTTAAAATATATGGCAGGGTAATTCGTTTGGCTATTAGTACAACATTTAAATCAAAAATAATGAAACTTAATTTCCAAGTCCTTCTTATTACTTCTGCGTTAATTTATTCTTGCTCTTCCGACGAAAATAATGTTGAAGACACCATTGACGTTAACGCGATTTTAGGGGAATGGCAGGCCACAGAACTGCAAATCAACGATCAAACAGCAAGCGACAATGCTAAGTTCGGAAAGCAAATTTTAGATTATTTAACGGCGAGGGATTGCTATATTTTAACTTTTAATTTTAATGCAGATTTAACGGTGACTGCTGAGAATTCGGCCAACTATCTTGAAATTGGAGCCACAGCGTCTGGATTGGAAGTGCCCTGCCCTACCCAAACAGATACAAGTTCAAGCACCTATACCTATGATGGTTCGGTTTTGACCACGATCGATGAATCAGGTAACCAGGTTAGTGTTGATGTGACCATTAACGGCGACATCATGACCGTAGATGCCGCAGATTTGGATATTCCCAATTTTAATGACGAGGGAAAGCTAATCTTCATGAAGCTATAGGTGATGTTCGCGAAACGAGAACAAAAATCCTTTCAGATAAGCTGAAGGGATTTTTTGTTTGGGAGGGTCTTGTAAAAAAATCCTTTTCCTTTAAAAAAATAATCAGTGGAAATGGCAAAAAGAAGAGGATAATTATGTTAACGATAATTACTTAAAATTGTCTTGTTCTAAAGTTCCCATACGTTGAGCGGCATGAACTACTGCTTGTAGAATTTGGTATGCACCTGTTGTTCTTCCGAAGTAATGCGAATGACGAAAATACCGGCTTCCAAATTCGGTATCGCAATACTTATTGATTCATTTCGAATTTCCCTAACAAGGTTCAACACCTCTTTGCCGTAGACATCTGAAATGGAGATGTTCGCTTT
>JBHJNU010000030.1:0-17673 GCA_050330515.1 Flavobacteriaceae bacterium
TTAAAACCTAATTTGTTAACATAAAAGTCATAGGCACTATTTTGGTCTATAACGTGAATGTTTGTAACTGTCATTTTTGTAATCATTGTAAGTCGTCAGCATAAAGTGGACCGATAATAGGTTAAACCTTAGTAACCTGAGTTCGACGTAAGAAATGGATGTTTTTATAATAGAAATAGCGGAAAATTAAGTATATTTAAGTGTCTGAAATTCAAATATTTAACCAACTTTCCGCTTATGATTTCCAAGGATAAAATTACTGAAATTTTCTGTTCCATCGATGATTTTTGCAAGGTTTTTGAGCCCGCTTTCCAAAAGAAGCTGATCGGTGACGGGAAAAAACATAGGAACAGGGCCTTTAGCATGTCAACGAGCGAGATCCTTACCATCACCGTGCTATTCCATATGAGCGGTTACAGAACCTTCAAACATTTTTATCTTTTTTACGTCAAGGAACATCTCAAGGACGAGTTCCCCGTTACTGTTTCCTATAACCGGTTCACGGAACTGATGCAGTCCAATATGCTGCCCTTGGCGCTGTATCTGAAGATCTGCCGGCTAGGCGAGTGCACTGGTATTTCCTTTGTGGATTCCACTCCAATAAGAGTCTGTAACAACAAGCGCATCAATGGCAACAAAGTGTTCAAGGACATTGCCAATACGGGCAGGTCGACAATGGGGTGGTTCCACGGCTTCAAGCTCCACATCGTGATCAACGATAAGGGGGAACTGCTCGACTTTATGATCACCCGAGCCAGCGAGGACGACAGGGCTCCTTTGAAACAGGGTAATATACTGAAGAAAATATTCGGTAGTCTGTACGGCGATAAGGGGTATATCTCGAAAGAACTCGTGGAAATGCTCTTCGACCAGGGCCTGCATCTGGTCACAGGTATCAGGAACAACATGAAAAATGTGCTGATGGGCATGAGGGACAAGATACTTCTGCGAAAAAGGTCCGTCATAGAAACGATAAACGACCAGCTCAAGAACATCTCTCAGGCCGAACATTCCCGCCATCGGAGCTTTGGAAACTTTTTGACCAACCTAGTGGCAAGCCTTATCGCTTACTCGTTCCAAGAAAAAAAACCGGGAATCAAATTTGAAACAGAAAATACAACCCAACTGGCCCTGTTTTACTAAAGCTTAGGTCGAACTCAGGTTATAAATCAAAATAGATCATCTATTTTTATTCGAAATGGGGTTGCTGCGCAGACTCCCGTATTTTGTAGATAAGGATATCGCTTGCACCCTCCAGTTCTTTAAATTAAAGTTCTATTTTTGACATAAACCCTGCTCAACTATGGTCTTATTTACTAAACTTAGGCCTTTCCTTAACATAAGCATGAAAGGCTCACTTTACCTAATACCACTGCTTGCCGCTTTCATCATAACGGCATGTAGCAAAGATAGCGACCCTGTACTAACCGATACCCAAGAGGTGGCCGTTCTCAAAATAGAAACAGAGAACAAAGTGGCCATTACCAGCAAAACCTTGTTTACCGAGGCAAGTATCACAATTGAAGGCCAAGGGAGAACGGTAAACGAAAAAATTAAAATTAGGGGTCGCGGAAATTCTACCTGGGGCATGCCCAAAAAGCCCTATAAAATTGAGTTCGGATCTAAATACGGATTATTGGGGCTGGCCCCCTCAAAAGAATGGGTACTCTTGGCCAATTATCTCGATGGTTCGCTCATGCTCAATGCCGTATCGTTTAAAATTGGCGAACTGCTGCAAATGCCTTTTTCAAACCACGCCGTTCCGGTAGATCTTTGGCTGAACGACAGTTACGAAGGAAATTATATGCTTACCGAACAAATAGAGGTAAAGGAAAACCGGGTAGATATAGGCGATGATGGGCTTTTAATTTCCTTGGACCAGGTAATTGATGACGATGACCAGTATTTTTACAGCGCTATTTTTGGGCTCCCTGTGATCGTTAAGGACCCCAAAAACCTAACAACTGCGCAAATGACGACCATTGAGGCCGAATTTACGGCCCTTGAAAACGCTATTGCGGATCCTGATTTTCCCAATAACGGATACGGCCAATTGCTAGACATCGATGCCATGGCCGACTACCTTTTGGCACAGCTACTTACCGGAAATGAGGAAATAAACCACCCTAAAAGCACCTACATGTTCAAGTCTAGGAACGGCAAATATACCATGGGGCCTCTTTGGGACTTCGACTGGGCGTATTCCTTTGAAGAAGGCCAAGGGCATTTCAGTAATCCTGATAGGCCATTGTTCTGGGAAGGTGATGCCACTGGTAACCGGTTTTTCAAGAAAATTTATTCGGATCCAGCGGTAAGATCCGCCATGGCCCAAAAATGGCAACAGTTCAAGGCGGGGCCTTACGCGACCCTACTTCAGTATATTGAAGACTACGCGGCCAATATAAGGGAATCAAGGGCGGCGGACCATGCCCTTTGGCAAACGGGCAACCCGAATTTTGATCTAGAACGTGAAAATCTGAAAAATTGGTTTGCAAGGAGAAGTCTGTACCTAGATAGAACCTTACTTTAACCCGGGGCGCTTCTCTTTTTCCGGCGCTTGCCATAGTGCGTGACGCAGCAGTACCTAACCGAGTGGTCAAGGCGAAAGTTTTGTACCAAGGTGTGAAAAGTGCGTAGCTCGTAAAATACCAGAGCCAAATGCTAGCATTCAAAACGCAAGAATATAGTTGATAACAGTGAATAGGTCAGCCCTTACTGTTTGGTTTGACCTACCCATCCCGCAGGTCAACATAAACGGATCGAAATATTTAAATGATGCATGAATTCATTTTCCATTCTAAGCAACGAATAAGCATGGGCAGGTTTGGAAAAACCAAAGAGGGGTCGTCGCACCCCACGAAAAACCGGAAAAAGCAAAGCAAACTAACGGCACCTATACGTACTAGGGGCTTTGGTACCCGATCTAATGGTTTACCTACTTTTAGGAAGACAGCAACATCTTTTTGATTGTGCGCTGCACAGCTAGTGAACAAAACAGAACAAAAAGCTTTTGCTGCGGGCCTTGGCGCACTATAAAGCGCATATTTGCACCCAGTATTGCGATTAGCTGAACGAACAAAGCACTTCTCCGAAAAAAAAAACCATCAATTTCGTATGCTAACCAATCGAATTCTGTTACGGAAAATAATACTAAATTTAACCATAATACAACTTTGTTGAAAGCGGAAACTGATATAACTACAAGAATAGCATTGCAAAAGTGGCTAGTAGCGAATTGCTACCGCATGAACAATTACAGTATCAACGGAAATACCATATACGAAGGCTATGGACTTGAACATAGCGATGGCATTTTTAAGTGGTTTTATACCGAGGGTGGAGCCAAACGGACTTTGGAATATTTTAAGACCGAAAAAGAAGCTGTTGCATACGCTTTGAGAAAAATAAAAGCAGATGGGCACGCGAACAGGAATTATATCGGCATGTATGCCGATCACCAAGAGGTCGAACAACTGTTATCCGAACTTAAAAAACGTAAGGTAGAATTTTGGACCGATAAAATTCCATTTGGTGGAATGAACGACTTAAGAACCCGGGTTTTTGTTATTGGTTGTGGCATTAAAAATGTACAGGATTTAATAAAAAAGGAATAGAAATACGAATAACTAGGAAAGAAACGCAATTAGAAGATTTTAGACCGCGTTATGGTCGGCACAAAAACGCAAATGGCTATCTTATGAATTCAAACCCGTAACCGCCATTATGCCCACCATAGATAATATAGTACCTTAACAAACAACACTGATTAAAATGGAAATTAAACCTGGAGAAGGCATTGGAGAACTTAAACTCGGTATGAGTAAATCAGAGATCATCAAAATTCTTGGTGAACCTGATGAACAAAATGACCCGAAGAATTATTTGAGCTACTATGAAAAGGGAATTTGTTTTATGCTTTTTTCAAATAGGGTAAAGGCCATTTTCTTATATAGCGGCAGAAAAGGAGGCTATGAAGATGGTACGTTTAAATGTTTTAACGGTTCTTTAAATGAAGGTATTGGTTTTGATACCAGGTATGAAACTGTGATCAAAGATTTTGGGGCGGCTGACGAAGCGGCTGACCTGACCTCGGCGCCAATAACGGCCAAGCATGTGTCCTATAATTCAGGTATCAGTTTTGACTTCATCGAGAAAACAGGTGAGATCATTACAATAACCATTGTAGAAAAGAAGCAACCCCTTACTCCCGTTGATTTTTCATCTATAAATCTACCCAACGATAAAGACAACAAGATTGCACTCGTCCAGAAAAAATTAATACAGCTTCAAAAAATGGTCAAATCCGCTCTGGATACCTATGACCCAGATCAGCTTGGTGATATCGATGCATTAAAAACACTGGCCGTTCAGAAAATAGATTCCCAAGACATAGAAAGTTTTGAGAAAAAATACACGATCAATTTACCGGCATCCTATACGTCATTTATTCAGTCATTGGGTGCAATTACCATAGGTAATGATGAGCTTGTACTTAGAAACCCTTTGCGGTTGGGCATAAGTTTAGGTGAGCTGATTGAAGAAAGAATTCCCGACCACGGGCTCAACAACTTTACCTCGGGCCATTATCATGATTTCATGATCATTGCAGAATACGGTTATTTTCCAACCGAAGACAAAGATTACTCCGCAGGTCTAGCTTTCAATAAAAAGAAGCCTGAAGAAATGATCGAATATGCCTGTGACGAGATTTGGCTTGCGTCTACCCCTGAAGATAGAAAAGCCGGTTCAGAACGCGATGTTTTCTTCCAATTTCTGGAAGACAAGTTAAATCGCTTGATCGTGCGGGTAGAAGAGGCGGTTCAAGAACTTGGGTAAGATACCTTTGAAAAAGAAACAAGAGGATGGAGATAAAGTTCGGCAGTCGTGACGCCTTTACAAACTGTCATTCTACATTACTAAAGCAAGAATTTGAAAACCCGGCCTTATAAAAATTGCCGATCGGCAAAAAATGAATAGCCTATGAAACCCATTTTCATTCTACTTCTTACCCTATTTACGGTATTTTCAGCATCAGCACAAGACATTACCGGAAAGTGGCACGGTGTTTTGAACGTACAGCAAACACAACTCAGACTTGTTTTTCATGTGACTAAAACCGAGCTTGGATATAGTTCTACCATGGACAGCCCCGACCAAGGGGCTAGTGATATTACCGTAACCAGCACCACCTTTGATAACGCAACACTTAAATTTGAAGTTGCCAACCTAAAAATTGAATATCAAGGTGAACTGAAGGATGGCCAAGTTATTGGAACATTCCATCAAGCGGGGCAACAATTCGCCATGAACTTATCAAGGGAGGCCATCGAAAAAGTAGTGGTACCCCGACCTCAAGAACCTAGAAAACCTTACCCCTACTATTCCGAAGAGGTGAGTTTTGAGAATACCGGTGCTCAGATTACCCTATCGGGTACATTGACACTACCGAAAAATGGCACTGATTTTCCCGTCGTAATTTTAATCTCGGGCAGTGGCCCACAAAACCGGGATGAAGAAATAGTAGGACATAAACCGTTTTTAGTGATCGCCGACCATTTAACCAAGAACGGAATTGCCGTCCTACGTTATGATGATAGAGGGGTGGCACAATCAAGCGGCGATTTTAAAACCGCCACTTCTGCCGACTTTGCCACCGATGTTGAAAGTGCCATTGCTTATTTGAAAACAAGAAAAGAGATCAACAAGGATAAAATCGGGCTAGTAGGCCATAGTGAAGGCGGTTTAATAGCCCCAATGGTTGCCTCAACTTCAAAAGACGTGCACTTCATCGTGTTATTGGCCGGCCCCGGAATTTCAGGTTACGATATCATTCTACTGCAAACGGAACTGATCAAAAAAGCAAATGGAACCGAGGAATCGAAAGTACAGAAAGAAGTAGCCTTCCTTAAAAATAGTTTAGATATCGTGGTTAAAGGGGATGATTTAACTGAAATTAAAGCTGTTTTAAAAGACTCCGTACTAAAACAACGAAGTGCCCAACTGGATCTTTTGCCCGAAGGAATGCGGGCCGAAGATGTCGATACGTTTGTAGAAACCTTTACCACCCCTTGGTTTCAGTATTTTCTTAAATATGATCCTACGACCAGTCTAGAAAATGTGAAATGCGCTGTTTTGGCAATTCACGGAGGGAAGGATTTACAGGTTCCGCCCAAAGAAAACCTGACCGCCATAAAAAATGCGCTGACAAAGGGGGGCAACAAAAAGGTAACCATCAAAGAATTTGCCGATTTGAACCATTTATTCCAAGAAGCCCGAACGGGTTCACCAATGGAATACCAGACCATTGAGCAGACTTTTTCGCCGGTTGCACTGGCAGCGATAAGCACTTGGATAAAAACACAGACAGAATAACTACATTTTGTGCAGAACTACGCCTTTGTGTGATCGGTATTGGCCCGTAGCGACCAGGTGATGATCCAATCGGCGCGGTCCGTCCGTCCATAGGTATTGCTATGCAACCGTGTTAAGGCCCTGACATCAATTTTATTCAAGAGGATTACCCTTGCTTTAAAATGATTTTATATACTTGTGTAAAATAAACTTCGGTTGTGCTTCATGATGCCCGACCGCTTACCGATGCCAAAATTACTTTAAAAAGAACTGGTTCAAACCTAACAACCGATACATATGAAAAAAATAGCCCTTTTTATTGTCGCGGCCATTGTCATCCTCTTAGGGGTCTTACTGTTGAATACCTTCATGCTCCGTTCTAAACAGGTAGCTTCGGATCCCGTTGAAAACATAGCCCTACCAGACGATGTCTTTCAAAACCTCTCAAAGGGCCTGCAATACCCGACCATTTCCTTTAGTGAAGATGCTGTGCCCGATTCAACGGCTTTTTTTGGCTTCCACAGGTTTCTTGAAGAATCCTTTCCGTTAACACATGCCAAGCTCGATCTGGAAAAAATTAGTACCTACAGTTTATTATATACTTGGCAAGGATCGGATCCATCGAAAAAACCGATCATTCTCATGTCGCATCAAGATGTTGTACCGGTAGATGAGCCAACCTTGAACGCTTGGGAAGCAGGCCCTTTTGAGGGTAAGATCTCTCCAACGGCCATTATCGGTCGTGGCACAATGGATGATAAAGGCACCTTGATAGGCCTGTTGGAAGCGGTAGAGAAACTGCTGGAAGAATCGTTCGTGCCCTCGCAAACGATCTATCTGGCCTTTGGTCACGATGAAGAGGTTGGTGGCGCCAAAGGGGCCGCAGAAATCGCGAAATATTTGAAGGCCAAGGGTGTTCAAGCGGCAATGACCCTTGACGAGGGTGGTTTTTTAGCGGAAAACATGATTCCTGGAATAGACGGTCCGGTTGCCATGGTCAACTTAGCTGAAAAAGGTTTTGCCTCCTTCAAACTTATTGTAGAGACCAATGGCGGGCATAGTTCGCAACCGCCCAAAGAAAACACCATTGGTATGTTGGCAAAGGCCATTGTCGACCTAGAAAATAATCAGTTGCCCTATAAACTCGTAAAGCCTATTGACTATCAGTTTGAATACTTGGGGGCCGAACTACCTTTTTTCAAAAAGCTGGCATTTGCCAACCCTTGGCTTTTCAAAAAATCGATTCTCGAGTCCTTGAACGCCCATACGACAACGGCTCCGACCATTATCGATGGTGGAGTAAAAAACAATGTGATCCCTACCGTTGCAGAGGCTACCATTAACTTTAGAATTCTACCGGGAGAAACCATAGCATCGGTGAAACAACATATTGAACGCAGTATATCCGATAAAGTAAAAGTAACGCCAGTTGGCTTTTTAACCGATCCTTCACCTGTTTCCAGTATTGATTCTGAAGCTTATCGAACACTGGAAAAAACGATACGTGATGTGTTTCCGAACAGCATTGTGGTGCCCGGTTTGGTAGGCGGAGGTACCGATGCACGCTACTTTTATGAGGTTTCAGATAATGTTTTCCGATTTTATCCAATTCGCATCGGGCCAGATAGTATGACGCGCTTTCACGGTATCGACGAAAAAATAAGCAAGGACAACTACAAGGAAATCATTGAGTTCTCGTACCACTTGATCAAGAAATTCAATTAAGCCCTTATGGCAATTGTTTTTAGATCGAAATAAATGAATTCAAAAAAGAACGAAGGTAAAACCACCAATGGAGTAGGTAGCTCAAAATGAGGTAAATAATTACTTTGAGGTGCTTGCGGGCAGCGTCAAACCATTTGACCCTTGGCGGGGAGATGGGTGCAAAAAAAATACCATAAAATTAAAATGCAACCGTTTCGGCTACGGACTTACCCAATTTATAGAAATATTAAAATAAGCCGGGTTGCCCAGGTTCGTTTCTACCAAAAAAGGGGTGTCATCTCCGAAAGGGCGGAAGAAATCGCCCCGATCTACATCAAAGGACCAATTATGGCGATACCCTGCCTGTGCGGAAAACCATATTTGAGATGTAATGGCATGTTCCCAACTTATACGAAGCCTTAACTCTGATCTTCTAAGTTCCATATCATTGTAAGGTAGGTTATAGATGTTCTCATCATTATTGATTCGATAGGTGTTACCCTCAATTTCCCAACCAAGGAGTAAAAGGTTTTTTGAATCGATATTTCTTCGGTACTGAAAACGTGCCGGCAACAACATTTCGAGTCCCCATTTTTTACTCGGGGCGGTGTAGAGCATATAATAAACCGGCAAATAGTTCAGCGAACCACCGAGATAAGTTCTTGTTGCCCCAAGGCCCCACATTTTTCTATCATTTGGCTTAAGGCCATAAATAAGGGCACCGCTATAGCGTGTATAGGCTAACGACTGCATGTTAGAAATGGAATAATCACCGTTCAGGTTGGCCCCAAACTGCATGATCAAAAAGCGTTTTATATTCAAGGGCTTGAATGCGGTTGCCGTAAAGCCCATGGTACGTAGGCCATTATTGTCCAAAGCTTGGCTTAATGGGTCGCTGGCCGCAGTGGCCGGCGTATCGAACGAATACCTGGTGGCCGCGTAGTTAAGGCCTAGGTTCAAAAGAAACGAGTTTTTCGAAAGCACAGGATAATTAATGGCCAAACGGGCATCCTGCACCCTGTTTATTTCATTTTCTGTGGATACTCCCCCAGGCGCAAATGGGGCAGGCTGCAAAGTATGCGCAGTTTGATAATCATAACCTAACGACACTAGTTTTATAGGCAGCTGACCAATAATGCGCGAAGAACAGAAAGCTTTGTTTTCAGCGGTCTGTACCAAGTTGGCGTAGTCCACAAAGCTATCATCGTCCTCCTCCTCAATCGGGGGATCGTCTTGCGAAAACAGCGATAAAGGTAGCAGGAGAAGTATGAGTATCCATTGAGATTTTGTCATAAGATGCAATCAATTGGTTTTCATTCGCACCCATGTATCAGTTCGCCCCACAATACCAAAGGGGTCTAGTGAACCGCGCACCTCAAGTTTATTTTCGTTGAGCATTTCAATGGTACAGTAGTACGTACTTCCCGTTTTAGGATCGTAGATGGTGCCATCTACCCATTCCTCATCCTCATAAATAAAATCTCTCAGATTAAGCATGTTCAGAATTGGCTTGCCCTCTGCGTCCGTCCTAGGGTTACCTTGTTCATCGTTAGGCTCTTTGAGCCAAACGATCTTACCGTGAAACTTATCTTTGCCCTTTTCTTTGAAAATCTTGACATAAGCCGTGCCTTCGCTGGGCATCCAAACCCCAACGATATCATTGGCTTCTTGATTTTCGTACAAAACCGTCTCCACATGGAATGCCGTTGTCATCGCAAATAGCACAACCAAGATGGCCCATTTTCCTAGTTTGGTCATAGTCCTCATTTTTAATTATTCCCAAAAATATGCACTAGCCCTTAAAAATACAATAGCTTTTTTTTCAATTTCAGAATAAATGTTCAATTGCGGGCAAATGGCGGGGTCGCCGAACCAAATAAAATTGAAAAGGCTTCTGCCTTATTCGAAAGGTGGGCCTAGTGTATAATTTACACCCAACTACTTGGATGGAAAATACATTAAATTGAGCCGGCCGAATCTGAAAAAACCTGTATTTAATGATGTAAATTAAACGAATATCCTATCTTTAATAGTGAAATCGTAGCTGCGAAGCAGGTACCCCTAATTTCAGAACCATAGCCTGGAAATAAACGTTGCAAAAATTAATAACAACCCATAAAATAGATACCATCATGGCAAAGAGTCAAGACGCAAAGAAGAATGTGAAAAAAGCACCTGTAAAAACGGCCAAAGAAAAAAAAGAGGCGAAACGATTGAAAAAATCAAAATGATCTAAGGATAACCCAAAGCCACACTTACCCACCTAATATTAAAATTAATGTATGGGACCTAAGAAAAACAAAGACCTCGGCCTACGGCGATCAAGAAGAGATTTCTTGACCTCGGCCGCGGCTTTTAGTATTATACCCATATTTCCTTATCAACTGTCACCTTTTTTGACCCATGCCATGGAACAAGATCAAGAACATATCGCAAATGCAGTGAACGAAGGTAAAAGTATTATCGGCGCCTATGGGCCTTGGGCCTCCCAATTGGCCGAAAACCCTCGGGTACTCTCCTTCAGAAATGCCATTTACACCGATATTTCAACCTGGCGTGTGCAGGCGATGGCGAAAACCCAAGAATTGCTTGCCGCACCAAAGTCAACAGGGGCGGCCGATGTAACCTTAAAGTCTAGGTACGAATATGACGGTTTAATCATTGAGGAATTAGAGTGGCAATTATCTTATGGTAGACCCACGGAGGCGATTTTGGTCAAACCTGCAGATGCCAAGGGGCCATTACCTGCTATACTGGCACTGCACGACCATAGCGGCATGAAGTACTTCGGTAAGCGGAAGAACGTAAAAACGTCCGACGAGCAACACCCTATGATGGTCGAACATCAAAAAAACTATTATTCGGGTAGGGCCTGGGTCAATGAACTGGCCAAACGAGGTTATGTGGTTCTGATTCACGACGTGTTCACGTTCGGGTCGCGAAGGGTCATGTACGAAGATCTTTCGGGTATTGACCGGGGCACTTTTATGCCGACCGAAAATTCAGCCATGCATCACGAAGCTATCGAGGCCATAACACGGTATAATGAATGGTCTTCGAACCATGAGCATATTATGTCAAAATCACTTTTCTGTGCCGGAACAACCTGGCCCGGCGTTACCTTATCAGAAGATATGGCCGCGCTTGACATACTTAGCGCAAGACCTGATGTGGACAAAGATAACATAGGCTGCTGTGGTCTTTCTGGAGGAGGTCTGCGCTCAGATTATCTTGGCGGCTTGGATCACCGGGTAAAATGTGCCATCAGTGTTGGCTTTATGTCAACCTGGAACGATTTTCTTTTGAACAAGTCGTACACCCATACTTGGATGACCTACACCCCATTATTACCCAATTACCTCGATTTTCCTGAAATACTGGGGTTGCGGGCGCCATTGCCAACCATGGTCTTGAACAATAATGAAGATCGCCTGTATACCTTGCCAGAAATGAAAAAAGCGGATACCATTTTGCGGGAAGTTTTTCAAAAGGCGGGAGCGCCAGATAAATACAGTTCTAAATTTTATTCAGGAGACCATAAATTCGATGCGGAGATGCAAGAAGATGCATTCGATTGGTTCGATACCTGGTTAAAATCTTAGACTTGCCCTAATTACGCCCGTTAAATTACATTCCATGACTTTACTTAACTTACACGAACAATGGTTTTTAGGTTAGCCGCTCTTTTCATAGTCGTAGTTTTGGTCTATTATATTTACCAAAGTTTCGCCAAGTTCAAAAACTGCGAAAAGTGTAACGGAAAAGGGTATTGGTTAGCGAGCCGTGGTGACCGATATCAATGTGACCACTGCAAAGGTTCTGGCAAGTTTTCAAAATAAAACGAACCGGTGCCGTACGTGCAGGCATTGGTGCATCGCAAAGCCTATTGCCGCACCTGTTCCCTAATTATAGTGTGCCTTAAATATATTGATCAGCACTTGTGGTGGTACAACTTTGTTCGGATAGTTGTGCATGATGGTCAGCACTTGGCTAATAGCAGATGGGGGCAGCCCCATGCCAAGACCGATATTATGCAGTTGAATTATTTCAGCTTCATCTTGTTTGCGATCAACGTTCATCAAAAGTACCAGCCGATGAAAATGTAAAATACGATCCCCCTCGGTTTTGGGTATAACATGTTCCGATGCCTTATCGAATAGGCCTTCGAACACTTCCCTAGCGACACCGAGTTGAGAGGCTACTCCTAGTAAAAACAAATATTCTTGTTCCTTTATAACTTTATCGACTCTGGCAAAAGCTATCATTTCAGATAGTATACTTAACTTTTCTTGGTACGAACTCATAGAATTAAGGGAAGGGTTGATCCGATTTAATTTTAACCATGCTTCAGTTTGTATAAAAATACAACAAATGGCCTATCTGGCGAACACTTTTGGTATTTTGTAATACCTTGCGAAAAAAATCAGATCATGACGAACAACGATATTTTCAAAAAGCTCAGGGTAGCCCTTATGCTACGCGATGATGAAATAGTGGACATTTTACTGCTGGCCGATTTTAAGATATCAAAAAGTGAACTTGGTGCATTTTTCAGGAAAGAAGACCACCCGAACTACATGGAATGCCAAGATCAGATCTTAAGGAACTTCTTGAACGGCTTGGTACTGCATTTACGTGGCACTAAAGAAAATCCAAAGATTCCGTCTGAGGTTCTAGGTAAAAAGAAAACTGCTGTGCCCATCGAAAAACCAAAACCTGTGTACAAGGCCATCCAACGAAAAAAAATGGACAATGCGATTAGCCCTGTAAAATATAAGAACAAAAAAAAGTCTTGATTCGCATCAAGACTTTTACAAAAGTAGCCAACAATTAAATCACCACCCTTACCGAGACGATGTATCTTTTTCCCTCTTCGTAATCAGCCAATTCAACTTGGTGATAGTTTAATTTGCTTTTGATAAACCCTTCCAATGCGTTGTTGCCGGCAGTTTCAACAGAGAGTACCACAATTTCTTTGTCTTTATTAAGGGTGAACAATACCTGTGCGTGCGCACCATTGTCATTATCCTTAAAATTGTTGTCGTCTAAGATTTCCCCTATTTGAGCGGAAAGACTTTTAGAAGGTTCTACCCTGTCCTTTGGGTTGTTGTTCGCGAAGGCGTTACCTACGGTTAGTAACATTGCAGCTACCAGTACAAAACTAATTTTTCTCATGACTTGTTTGTTTTTTAATCCTATTTCGACGATTATCGAATTTATTATAGGATTTGATTAATGATTGATTGATGATGTATTACCAAAAAGACGCCCCAGAATTGAGAATGTTACATTGAAAATCAATTTTAACATATTTTTAGTCAATACAAGCTTTTATCAAGCGGTTCAAAATTAATGCGCAAAAACTTGTAAAACCATTACCAATAGAAGGTTTAACCCTTATTTAAACCCGCTAACATTGGGCAAACATTGGCCGTAGACCGGGGTAAATAATATTTTTTGGAATATGCCTTAAAATTGGTTAAAACCGGGTAAGATGTGTAAACTATTTTATCAAAAGAAGAAGATGATAGTGTGAAAAGGGAAATTCAGTAGCGAAAATGAAAAAGGGCAATGTTAAGAAAACATTGCCCTATTAAAAGCTAAACTTTCAATATTATGCCAGAACGGCCTTTACCTTATCGGCAGCTTCTTGAAACTGTACGGCGGAATGCACTGCCAACCCTGAATTGTCGATGATTTCTTTCGCCAATTCGGCGTTGGTGCCCTGCAAACGAACAATAATAGGCACCTTAATCGCGTCGCCCATGTTCTTGTACGCATCGACCACACCTTGGGCAACACGGTCGCAACGAACGATTCCGCCAAAAATATTGATCAAGATCGCCTTTACCGCAGGATCCTTCAAGATAATACGGAAGGCTTCCTCTACCCTTTTTGCATCGGCAGTACCCCCAACATCTAAAAAGTTGGCCGGTTCGCCGCCTGCCATTTTAATCAAATCCATGGTAGCCATCGCGAGTCCCGCCCCGTTTACCATGCAACCAACGTTTCCGTCAAGATCCACATAGTTTAGTCCAACCGCACGTGCTTCTACCTCTATCGGGTTCTCTTCACGAAGGTCGCGCATTTCTGCGTACTGCTTCCTTCTGTACAATGCATTGTCATCAATGGAAACTTTTGCGTCTACGGCCATTATTTTATCGTCTGAGGTCTTCAGCACCGGATTTATCTCGAACATGCTCGAATCACTCTCCACATAGGCCTTGTACAGTGAGGTGACAAACTTGGTCATCTCTTTGAAAGCGTTTCCTGAAAGGCCCAGGTTAAAGGCAATCTTACGTGCCTGAAAAGGCATCAACCCCACTGATGGGTCGATCTCTTCGGTAAAAATCAGGTGCGGTGTGTGTTCGGCTACCTCCTCGATATCCATTCCACCCTCGGTAGAGTACATGATCATATTGCGACCTGTACCGCGATTCAATAAAACCGACATATAGAACTCATTGGTCTCGCTGGCCCCTGGGTAGTAAACATCCTCGGCGATCAGTACCTGGTGTACTCTTTTACCTTGGGCAGAAGTTTGTGGGGTTATCAGATCCATCCCTATGATCTTGCCGGCGATTTCTTCAACCTCACTGAGGTTCTTGGCCAATTTTACACCTCCACCTTTACCGCGTCCACCGGCATGCACCTGTGCCTTGATCACATACCAACCGGTTCCTGTTTCTGCAGTTAACTGTTTTGCTGCAACCACGGCCTCTTGGGCATTGTGGGCCACTATGCCCCGTTGAATGCGTACGCCAAAACTTGCTAAAATTTCCTTTCCTTGGTATTCGTGAAGATTCATATGACTTGTGCTATTTGATTTTAGAGCAAAAATAGGGAAAAAAGTTGGCAGTTGATGGCTGCATTCGGGCGTAAAGTTAAAGGCAGGAAAGTTAGCAGGGAGTAGCAGCCTGTGGTGGTTGAAAGTTTAAGGCTTTCACAACGCAATTTTTCCGTTAAGGATACCATTGTTCGCGATATTATAGATGAAGAACGGGCATAAACCGGGTAAAAAAATACCCTAAGGTGCCAACTTCTGTCAACTACATCGTAAACTCGTCAAAATCTAAGGGGTCGAAGTTTTTAAAATCGCCATTGAGTTTGATGGTAAGTTTGGTTCTGTTCACTTCTTGCAAAACCGCAATGGTCGTCTTTAGGTGTTCTAAGATATAATCTAAACGGTCACTCTCTTTCGCCATTTGTAAAAGTTCGTATTCCTGTTCAAAGGATAGTCCCATTTTATGAACAAGCATATAGCTACTGAACTTTTCCACTGAAATGGGCGAATAGGGCATATCCATCAAACTGTACAATTGCTGTAACTTTTGCAGCACCCGACTTTTTGATTCCAGATCCGCGTCGTTAACATTGTCTAAAAACTCCACATCGCCACCGGAGTATAGCTTGCCCTCCAATTGTGTTCGAAATGTTTTCAAACGGAAAACTTGCCGGGCAACACAGGTCACATCCATTTCACCATTTTCATAGGTATTCACTATTTCCACTAATTGCACCTCGGTACCATAGTGAATGCTGTCATAAATGTAAACGGGTATCCCAAAAGTAAGGGCATCGGTTCGGCAATCGCGGATCAACTGTTTATAGCGTTCTTCGAAAATATGCAAGGGCACAGTCTCACCAGGAAAAAAAATAGACTGTAATGGAAACATGGGTAATTGCATCGGCTAATTTTTTTTTAAAAATACCAATAGGGTGGCGGATCACCAAATAAAAAAAATGTTTTATTTATAACATATTGTTTTATTTTTCGCCATTGGACACATTTTTTTTGCTAGTATCTTAGAGTGGACTAGATTTGTACCAAAATAGAGAAAGCACCATGAAGCACACTGACCTACTCCACATTGCAAAGAGTTTCGGTAACCCCGTTTATGTATACGACTCTGAGAAAATCATTTCACAGTTCAATCGCCTGACTACTGCTTTTAGTGGTATTAAAAAATTAAAGTTGAACTATGCGGCGAAGGCGCTGTCAAATACGGCCATACTTAAATTAATGAACAGTTTAGGTAGCGGTTTAGATACCGTTTCCATTCAAGAAGTGCAATTAGGTCTTTTGGCGGGCTTCAAACCGGAAGATATTATTTTCACCCCTAACGGCGTATCGCTCGAAGAAATTGAGGAGGCCGCAAAACTAGGCGTTCGCATAAATATTGACAATCTTTCTATTTTAGAGCAGTTTGGCAGCAAACATCCTGACATACCTGTTTGCATTCGTATAAATCCTCATGTGATGGCCGGTGGTAATACCAATATTTCTGTTGGCCATATCGATTCGAAATTCGGCATAAGCATTCATCAGATTCCGCATTTATTGCGCATTGTGAACCTGACCAAAATGCACATCAACGGGATCCACATGCACACCGGAAGCGATATTCTTGATATCGACGTATTTCTCTATGCTTCGGAAATATTGTTCGAAACGGCTAAGAATTTCAAGAACCTTGACTTTATCGACTTTGGAAGTGGATTCAAAGTACCTTATAAAGAGGGAGATATCGAGACCAATATTGAAGAGTTGGGCAAAAAACTAAGCAGTAGATTCAATGAGTTCTGCAAAGAATATGGCAAAGAACTCACCTTGGCCTTCGAACCTGGAAAATTCTTGGTCAGTGAAGCAGGTTACTTCTTGGCCAAGGTGAACGTGGTAAAACAAACTACTTCAACGGTTTTTGCGAGTGTCGATTCAGGTTTCAACCATCTGATCCGACCCATGCTTTATGGCGCAACCCATCGAATAGTGAATATTTCCAACCCAAAAGGCCGGGAGCGCTTCTACTCGGTAGTAGGCTATATTTGTGAGACCGATACGTTTGCCAGTAATAGAAGAATTAATGAAATCACAGAGGGCGACCTGCTCTGTTTTCACAATGCGGGTGCCTATTGCTTTACTATGGCGAGCAATTATAATTCACGCTTTAGGCCGCCAGAAGTGCTGTGGCATGAAGGAAAGGCCATTTTGATTCGTGAGCGCGAGAACTTTGACGATCTTATACGAAATCAAGTTGATGTTAAAGATTTGTTTTCCCCTAAAATGAAAAAGGCCGCAGTTAAATAACTGCGGCCCTCGCTATCTGCCTACCTTTTATAGGCTATTCTCTAAAAGCACCTGTAGTGACTTTGCCCTATCCTCTACATAATGAACATTCGTGGTGGGTTTATGGTCCAAGGTTAAGGTCTTATTGTCAAAGGCCGACCATTTAGACGCATTACTAATGCTTCCCTCATTCTTAATGACTACTTTTTGCAGTTCGTCTGCTATCGCCTCTTTACCCATATCATCGGCGCAAATACTTTGCAAGGCCTCAGTAATGGCTGAAAATACACTTGCGGCCAGCACTCGGCATAGAGGTGGCTCATACCTTCTTCGGCAATAGAATCCCACTCCACACTGACTTCTACATCTTTACCCACTATAGTTTTTATTTCCTGTAAAAAAACTTCGTACTCGTTTTCTTGAAACTGTTTTGCAACTCTTCTTTCTGCTCATCCCATGATTTTTAGTTTAGGTTATTATACATATAATTCTAAGGTTTCCTTTAATCGGTCTTGAAAATCAGCGGAGAACTTGGTCTTAAAATTAACGCC
>JBHJNU010000031.1:0-21447 GCA_050330515.1 Flavobacteriaceae bacterium
GATCACCTTTAACCTGTGTCGGGACGAAAATACCATAAACTAAGAAAACATGCGTGATCTTGAGGATATTCAAGGAATTTTAATGCAGCAAGGGAAAGTACCGTAGCGCTAGTAGGAAGGAACATTTTATGCCCTTGCGAGCGGTATTCTAAACTGAAGGGAAATATAATTATAATTGAACAGCATCGCTGGCTTAGAAATTACTGAACTAACTATTCAAAAAAAATTACATTGGACAATCGATAACTGATAAAATGAAGAAATTATTTTTGTACGCGTTTTTGTGCTGCGGTTATTTTGGATATTTTCAACTAAGTGAAGTTGATTCTGGTGTCTACAAATGGAATGAATTACCCATTAAGGAAGGAAATCAGCGTATGGGGCGCAAAATTTTAGAGGGTAGTGAGCCGCATTTTAGTTATTTGGAAATACATGCCACGACCCAGGAGAAAGGTGCCGTTCCATCAAAACCACATACACAGGAGGACAAAGAGGAGCTTATCATTGTAAAAGAAGGTCTTTTAAAAATTACCATTGACGGTGAGAGCAAGATATTAACGGCAGGAAGTATCGCTGTGATACCTCCGCTAGCAGAACAATCTATGGAAAATGTTGGTGACGGACCAGTTACGTACTATGTAATGATCTACACCTCGAGAAAGCCAATGGATATGGATCGTAGTAACTTAGCGGGCAGGCATTTATTGATACATAGTAATGACCTAGCATTTAAAGAAAACCAAAGAGGTGGCAGAATTGATTACTTTGATAGGCCGACTGCCATGTGCGAAAACTTCGAAATGCATGTGACCCAATTGAACGAAAAAGGGCCAAGTCATGAACCACATTCGCATTTTCATTCTGAAATAATCGTGGTCATTGAAGGTAATGTAGAAATGACTATTGATGGTAAATCTTATCTAGGAACAGAGGGAGATCTATTTCTTATGAAATCTAACGAGGTACACGGTTTAAGCAATGTTGGAGACCAACCCTGCCGCTATTATGCCTTTGGGTGGCAGTAATCAGCAAGTTAGTTTGGCCTACTAAAGGCGACTTGGGGGTTCTCGCTCTTATGTTTTTTAAACAACCGCTGCTGTTGCTTTACCGTCAGTGTACTACCGTCATGGCTCCAACCTGGGGGGCCAAAGACATACATGAATTTGTGCCATAATTTAGGAGACTTCTTCATGTCGTTCCAAATATCCTTGTATTCATGGGTCAGAATTACAATGGGATTATACGATTGAGGCGCGTGAATCACTCCAAATTTAACCTCAAGGTCATCATCGAGTTCTTTCCAGGTACCAAACATCTTATCGAAGATATTTAAAAATCCGCCATGGTTCTTATCTAGGTATTCTACGTTTTGAGCATGATGCACTTGGTGCATGGTATGGGTGTTGAAGATTTTTTCAACCCATCCCATTTTCGGTACATAAAGTGAGTGAAGCTGAAATTGCCAAAAAGATTCGATCGCCAAACTGAATATAACTACTTCAACGGGGAAACCAATAGCAGGCATCCACATATAAAAGAACGGCTTGTACAATAAAGTAAACCAACCGTTTCTTATGGCCGTGCCCAGATTAAAATGATCCGATGAATGGTGCACAATGTGAGCTGCCCATAGTACCCGAATCTCATGGTTGGCCCTATGAAACCAATAATATGTAAAATCATCGGCCAATTGGCACCATAAAAAAACGTACCAAGCGTAGCCAAAAGACTCATATCCCATAATATTCGTACGAACCCCATCTACCATTGGATTGAAAAGCTCATAAGCCCAATTAAAGACGACTATCAGTACTGAAAGTTTAATGAGTGGCCCCAGAATAGCCGATCCGATCCCCATGGCACCACTGGCCATAAAATCTTTCCAATTGTACAAATCCTTATTGTCGTGGGTATGACTATAGGTAATTTCAAGTAGAATAAAGGCGATGAAACAGGGTACTCCGTAAATTAGAGGGTTGGTAAGATCCATTCAATCAATTTTCGATAAAGATACTATTTAATGTTTCTAAACTAGAATTTGTTAAGGTTTTAGCCGTGAATATTATTGAATTTAGTCAAGTTATTAAACAGAGTTACTGTCTTTAATACCTTTTAAGATACGGTTCTGCTCTTCGAGCAATTTTTCCATTTTAGAGAGTAACTCTATATTTTTTGGTGTTTCCACTGTCTTGTTCTCTGGATCTTCGGCCTTTTCCCTAAATCTGTTCATGCCTTTAACAACCAAAAAAATAGTGAGGGCAACAATTAAAAAATCGATTACTACGTTGAACAGGTCGCCATACCCTATAGCAATCTCTTCATTTGCCCCGCTGGCGCTTTTCAAAATATACTTATGGTTTTCAAGATTGATTTCTCCTGTTAGCACAGAAAGAGGTGGCATAATTATCTTTTTTACCAAGGTATTGACCACGGCATTGAAAGACGCACCTATTATAATACCAATGGCCATATCGACCATATTACCTTTGATCGCGAAGTTTCTGAATTCATTTAGAAAACCTTTCATTCTGTTCTAAAATAAAGTAATTTGACCATCTTCAGAAGGGCCTTTATCCTCATCGTCACTTGGCCTATTCCTAGCTTTTTCATCTTCCGTATCACTTGGGTCGGTGCCCGATTCGCCTGTGCCTAATTCATCCTCATCGATTACTTCGATAGCACGAAGTTCCTTAGGTTCTGGTTTCTGGTAAGGTAGCGGCTCTAAGGCATTAATTTCCAGCACTTTTTCCTTAGTCATTTGATTGCCCATTGCAGAAATGCCCTTCACCGAAATAAACTCTTCCAAATTAATAATTATATTGTCTTGGCGGTCTTGCCCTCTTTTTTTGGCAAAGACCACTTCGGCTTGAGGTCGGTAGTCAACAAATACTTTTTCTAAATAAGATTTTGGATGATCTGTAATAATCGATTCTACTTTATCGGGGTTCTCGATCAAAAAGCGCTTCACATAGAACAACTCCTTCTCCCCTTCCCAATAAATTGCGGTCAAGGGCTTTTCAGGTTCCCACTTTTCAAGTTCGATCATGTCGTCATCAAAATGAAGGGTCAATTCAGGTATTACTGTTTTGACGGTTCCTTTTTGGTTGATGATCAAGAGACGGTCTTCACTGGTGAACTCTCCTAAAAACTCCCCTCGTGCATCTACGTTCAGCCGTTGTACGGTATCATCGAACCAAATTTTACGAGGTTTCAAAGTTGACAATCCCTTTTCTTTAAGTTCAATGCGCTTAACCGAATACTTGGTGACCAAATTGCCTTTTGATCCGCGTCCCTTTATAAGTACGTCTGAAAAATCGAGGTCCCATTTCAGTTTTTTAACACTTCCGGCTTGGCGCAACAATACGGTGATCACCTCTGCTTCCCCGTTGGGGTTTTCTGAAAAATAAAGTATGTCCGTCCCTGCTTTTCCGCTACCTAATTCATAGACCTTATCTCTAGTGATACCTGTAACGTTAAAGCGTTTGATGTAACTTGGGCCGCCTTTACCGTCTTTGTAGACCAGATTGTATATGGTACGGCTATCTTTCTTTTTGAATACGGCCACGTGAATGATGTTCTTGCCCACAAAGGTCTTCGCGTCAACTTTGGTCACCACCATCTGACCATTTTGTGTAAATACAATGATATCGTCTATATCGCTACAATCGGTCACATATTCCTCCTTTTTTAGTGATGTGCCCACAAAGCCCTCCTCGCGGTTCACATAGAGTTTTGTGTTGCGTATGACCACTTTGGTGGCCTCTATATCATCAAACATCCTAATTTCAGACTGGCGCTCCCTACCCTTACCGTAGGTGTCTTTTAGCCTTTTGAAATAGTTAATGGCAAACTCGATCAAATTGGCAAGGTGGTGTTTTACCTCAGCTATTTTCTGCTCAAGATTGTCGAGATGCTGCTGCGCCTTGTCCAAATCAAATTTGGAGATGCGTTTGATCCGTATTTCCGTCAAGCGCAGAATATCTTCTTCCGTCACTGCTCGTTTCAAATGCTTGGTAAACGGTTTTAAGCCTTTGTCAATGGCCGCAATCACGCCCTCCCATGTTTCTTCTTCCTCTATATCACGATAGATCCTTTTCTCGATGAAAATGCGTTCTAAAGATGCGGCATGCCATTGCTCTTCCAGTTCGCCCAATTGAATCTCCAATTCTTGCCGAAGTAAATCGACCGTTGCATCGGTAGAACGCTTGAGCATTTCGGTCACGCCTATAAAAAGTGGTTTGTTATCTTCAATAATGCATCCTAAGGGAGAAATCGAAGATTCGCAGGCGGTGAACGCATATAATGCATCTATGGTCTTGTCAGGTGATATGCCCGGCGGAAGATGGATCAGAATCTCGACTTGGGCAGCGGTATTATCCTCTATTTTCTTGATCTTTATTTTGCCCTTGTCATTGGCTTTCAGTATCGAATCTATTAACGTAGACGTATTGGTACCGTAAGGTATCTCATTGATAATCAATGTATTCTTATCTAGCTGAGATATTTTGGCACGTACACGGATTTTTCCACCGCGAAGACCATCATTATAGTTGTCAACATCGATAATGCCCGCGGTCGGAAAATCGGGGTACAGCTTGAACTTGCCTCCTTTCAAGTGTTTTATGGAAGCGTCAATGAGTTCAATAAAATTATGGGGCAGCACCTTAGTGGACAGGCCCACGGCAATACCCTCGGCGCCCTGTGCCAATAATAAAGGAAACTTTACAGGGAGGTTGATCGGTTCTTTTCTACGCCCATCATATGATAGTTGCCATTCGGTGATTTTTGGACTGAAAACTACCTCTAGGGCAAACTTGGAAAGTCGTGCTTCGATATACCGGGAAGCCGCTGCCCTATCGCCCGTAAGAATATTACCCCAGTTGCCCTGGGTATCAATCAACAGGTCTTTTTGACCAATTTGAACCATGGCATCTGCAATACTGGCATCTCCATGGGGGTGGTACTGCATGGTATGCCCAACAACGTTGGCCACTTTATTGTAGCGACCATCGTCCAATTCCTTCAAAGAGTGCATGATCCTGCGTTGTACCGGTTTGAATCCGTCTTCGATAGCAGGTACCGCGCGCTCTAAAATAACATAGGAGGCATAGTCTAAGAACCAGTCTTTGTACATGCCCGTTACCTTGGTCAGTGCATTCTCGTCAGCGTCATCCGGATCGTCTAACGGAACTAGACTTGATGCTCGAGTAAAGTCTGCATCCTGACCGGTGTCCTCCATATCAAAAACATCCTGAGCACCATCATCGCCACCGGAACTCTCATCATTTAAGTCATCGCCCTCCTCGCCAAGGGGCGAGTTCAGTTCTTCATTTTCATCCATAATGAGAAAATCTTCCTAATTTAATTATTATAGTTGGTTTTCTTCTACTAGATCAATTTCGACCTTCAAGTTTTTAATAATGAATTTTTGACGGTCGGGGGTATTCTTACCCATATAAAACTCCAAAAGGTTTTCGATTGACATGGCCTTATCCAACATCACTGGTTCGAGGCGAATATCATCACCAATGAAATGAACGAACTCGTCAGGTGAAATCTCGCCAAGACCCTTAAAACGGGTAATTTCTGGTTTCCCCGTTAATTTGGAGATAGCGTTTCTCCGCTCCTCATCACTATAGCAGTAAATGGTCTCCTTTTTATTGCGTACCCTAAATAAAGGTGTCTGTAAAATGAAAAGATGGTTCTCTTTTATTAATTCGGGAAAAAACTGTAAGAAGAAGGTTATCAACAACAACCGAATGTGCATGCCATCGACATCGGCATCCGTAGCGATTACTATTTTATTATAGCGCAGGTCTTCCATAGAATCTTCGATATTCAGTGCGGCCTGTAGCAGGTTGAACTCTTCGTTCTCGTAGACTATTTTTTTAGACATTCCGTAAGAATTCAAGGGCTTGCCACGAAGACTGAAAACCGCCTGCGTATTGACGTCGCGACTTTTTGTAATAGATCCTGATGCAGAATCGCCCTCTGTAATGAAAAGGGTGCTTTCTAAACTTCTGTCATTTTTGGTATCGCCCAGATGCACCCTGCAATCACGTAATTTTTTATTGTGTAGACTCGACTTTTTAGCCCTGTCTCTTGCTAATTTACGAATGCCGGAAAGTTCTTTCCGCTCCCGTTCGGCCTGCATGATCTTTCGCTGTAAGGCGTCTTTGACATCGGGGTTCTTGTGCAGGTAATTGTCAAGATGCTTTCCAATAAAATCATTAATGTACGTGCGTACGGTTGGTAATTTACCTCCCATATCGGTAGAACCTAACTTGGTTTTGGTCTGGCTTTCGAAGATAGGCTCCATCACTTTTATGGAAATCGCCGAAATAATCGATTTGCGGATATCGGAAGGATCATAGCTCTTACCGTAATGGTCCCTGATCGTTTTTACAACGGCTTCACGAAAAGCCGTCTGGTGCGTTCCGCCCTGTGTGGTATTCTGCCCGTTCACAAAAGAATGGTACTCCTCACTATACTGTGTTTTGCTGTGCGTTAAGGCGATTTCAATGTCATCGCCCTTTAAATGGATGACCGGATATAGAAAGTCATCTATATTGTTATTATCCTCCAATAGGTCCTTTAGTCCGTTTTCAGAATGGTATTTTTCTCCATTGAAATCAATGGTAAGACCCGGGTTCAGATATACATAGTTCTTGAGCATGCGAATAACATACTCATTACGGAACTTATATTTTTTGAAAATGGTCTCGTCAGGTATGAAGCTGACCTTGGTGCCTTTTCGTGATGTGGTCTCTACGGGGCCTTCTTCTTTTACCAAGTTTCCTTTTGAGAATTCGGCGGTCTTCATAAGGCTGTCACGGGAAGATTGAACCTCGAAAAAGCTTGAAAGTGCATTAACCGCCTTAGTACCCACCCCGTTCAGACCTACCGATTTTTTGAAGGCACGAGAATCATACTTGCCCCCGGTGTTCATTTTAGACACAACATCAACCACCTTACCCAAAGGAATGCCCCGGCCATAATCACGCACTTTGACAAGGCCGTCTTTAATGCGTATTTCAATGGTCTTACCCGCACCCATAACGAACTCATCGATACAGTTATCAATGGTTTCCTTTAACAGAATATAGATACCGTCGTCCGCCGATGAGCCATCACCCAACTTGCCGATGTACATACCGGGGCGCATTCGAATATGCTCCTTCCAGTCAAGCGAACGTATGTTATCTTCGTTATATTGGGTATTTTCTTCCATGTACAGGGGTTTCGGCGCAAGAGTCGCTAAGATAGTACGACTTCCAAAAAAATGAAACCCTTAGCCCGTAAAGTAATTAACAATGGAATTTGTGGTTTTGTTGATAGTAAAAAGAAGGATAAGCATAAAGGCCTCATTGCAATTGGTAGCTACAAAAATTAAGCTTTGGAACGCACCAGTGCTATTTCATCGGAAAATAGGTTAAACAAACGCCTACAACCTAGTCATTAAGCCTTAAAACTGTTATGAAAACTAATTGGCGCAATTACCTGATCTTAGCTGAGAAACAGAGGGGTTGTAGGCATTATCTATAACAAAGGTCTGATTGGCCCAACCTGAATCGAACAAATTTTGCAAACCGCAAAAATCTGCTAGTGTTCCATTCGTGGAAATTTTTAAATCACCACAGCTCGAAAGTCCATTTAAACCATCAAGATTCGCTAATGATGGATTACCTAATATTATCAAATCAGCACCAATCGTTACCACCTCATTGAAACCATTCAATGTTTTTAATGCCCCATTCAAGGTAAAGGTTGTTTCTCTTCCAACACTTTTAAGAGAACTTAAAAACCGTAAATCTTCAACTTCGTTAATTCGTTGAACCACCAAATCATTACCAATGTTCTCAATTTTCCCAAATTTGTCTAGATTACCGTCTATATTACCTAATACTAAATCTTGTTCAATGGTCTTCAAATTCTCGAATGCACTTAATTGCAAGATATTCTTGCCAAAAAGATTGGTGATATAAACTCCTTTTTTAACCAAGGACAAGTTTGAAAAACCGAATATACCAAAAGATGAATCATTGTTGGTAATGGCTATGTCACCTCCGACTTGCTGTAAATTCTCGAAACCATCAATTCGTTCCAAATTATTGTTTTCAGAAATAATGAGGCCTGCATCTATTGCGCTTAAATTCGGAAAACCCGTAATACTTTTTAGGTTTTCATTTTTTTGAATATACATACTACCAACTACCCTTTTCAAAGGTGCTAAAGGGGTTAAATCAGTAATTGAAGCTGGTGTGCCTTCACTTATGGTAAGGTTTCCTGTAATATCAACATATTTTTCGGCCCCGAAATCGTTAATTTCTTGTTGCGTTTTTAATACCACATTGCCACGGTAAGTTTTACCTAAGGCCCCAGGCTCATCCGACCCGGATTTTCCCTCGTTCGGGTCCCCTTTTGAACATGAAACACCAAGTAATATGAAAATGATATAACCGATCTGTTTCATTATTAATGATTTATCAATCCGCGAAAATACTTATTTTAACGACTAGCCTGCCTGTTTTTCGCTAAAGCACGTAGTTAAACGTTAAAGCGAAAATGCATCACGTCACCGTCTTTAACAATATATTCTTTGCCTTCTACCCTCATTTTACCCGCCTCCTTTACCTTGGCTTCGCTACCCAAAGCCACGTAGTCATCAAAGGCAATGACCTCGGCTCGGATAAAGCCCTTTTCAAAATCGGTATGAATGACACCGGCAGCTTGGGGCGCCGTTGCGCCAATGGGAATGGTCCAAGCCCTAACCTCTTTGACACCGGCGGTAAAATAGGTTTCTAAATTCAATAGTTTGTAGGCAGCGCGTATTAATTTGGCAGAACCCGCTTCTGTGAGTCCAAGGTCTTCTAAGAACATTTGCCGTTCTTCGTAAGTTTCTAATTCGGTGATATCTGCTTCAGTGCCCACCGCTAACACGAGTACTTCTGCATTTTCGTTGGCCACGTTCGCTTTTACTTTCTCAACATATTCATTGCCGGTTACCGCAGCCCCTTCGTCAACATTGCAAACATACATGACCGGTTTATCGGTAATGAACTGCAAGGGCTGCACAAATTCTTTTCTATCTTCCTTCGAAATATCGATAGCGCGAATCGACACCCCGGCTTCTAGGCCGTGCTTAAGGGCCATGAGTACCGCTTCTTCCTTTTGCGCCTCTTTATTGCCAGTTTTCGCTGCGCGTTTTACCTTTTCTAGTTTCTTATCTACGGTTTCAAGATCTTTTAACTGTAATTCCATGTCAATGGTCTCTTTATCCCTGATAGGATTAACCGAACCGTCGACGTGCACAATATTGTCATTGTCAAAACATCGTAGCACATGTAAAATGGCATCGGTTTCTCTAATATTTCCCAAAAACTGGTTACCCAAACCTTCCCCTTTGCTAGCCCCTTTAACGAGTCCCGCAATGTCAACTATTTCCACTGTGGCGGGCACCACACGTTCTGGGGTTACCAATTCTTCGAGCTTCTCCAATCGCGCATCGGGCACGTTCACCACGCCTATGTTCGGTTCTATTGTGCAAAATGGAAAATTGGCACTCTGTGCCTTGGCATTGGAGAGACAATTAAAAAGAGTGGATTTGCCCACGTTGGGCAATCCTACGATACCTGCTTTCATATTATTAGACTTTACTTTCTAGACCATTTGCTCTAGACTATTTAGAGAAATCGGGGGCAAAGATAGCTTTTTTAAGATGGTAAATAGCTGCCCCTTTCGAACATCTGTTCTGTTGAGCAAGCATGTTGGCAGATCACTTGTGCCACTGAACTAATGTTGCCGTTTTAAATTTTACGTACCTCCTAGACCGATACACAACATTTTAAACACTTATACCATTCTATGTTTATGTTTAAGGCTTGTAGGTCACCAAACTGAACCACCCTTGGTCTTCAGCTGACGGTAGTTTAGTTTCGAATTGAGAAAAGCTATCTATCTTTAGACAGCTTTTCTTTTTTAGGCGTCAATATAACTATGGATAAAAAAATCACCTTACAGGGATTCTGTTACGATGAAAAATCATCCTATCGCAAAGGTGCCGCTTTGGCGCCCGCCCTTATTAGAAAAGCATATCATAGCGACTCCGCCAATTACTTTGCAGAGAACGGAATGGAAATCAGACCTGAATTATGGGATGATAAAGGCGATTTTTATATTAATGACTATTTCGAAATAGAGAAGATTACCACTTCAAATCTAAGCCTTGTAACACCCCTGATTACGCTAGGTGGTGATCATTCCATAAGCTATCCGGTGGTCAGCGCTTTTTCGGCCCTACATGGTCCGGTTACCATTCTGCATCTTGATGCACACGCAGACCTGTACCATGAATTTGAAGGAGACCCGTATTCTCATGCTTGTCCTTTTGCCCGTATCATGCAAAATAAGCTCGCTACCAGATTGGTGCAACTAGGTATTAGAACCCTTTCAAAACACCAACAAGAGCAAGCCGCTGCCTATGGAGTGCAAATTATTCCAATGAACGAATTCGATATCAACCAGTTGCCCCGGTTTGAAACCCCAATATACCTTTCATTGGATATTGATTGTCTGGATCCGGCATTCGCCCCAGGTGTTTCGCACCATGAACCGGGCGGCTTTACTACCCGTGAATTATTACGTATTCTTCAAAACATAAACACGCCGATCATAGGGGCCGATATAGTTGAATACAATCCAACCCGAGACCATAATGAAATGACCGCAATGGTCTGCGCAAAGTTGCTCAAGGAAATAGCCGCAAAAATGTTGGCCAATAACCATTGGCACTAAGTAACTAAATTGGTTAACCAACTATTCAATACGACCTAAAAATGAAAAAACAATTGAAATCAAAGCAAGTTAAAATGGCAATATGATCCTACAAAAACCTTTAACCGGTTTTCTTCCTTCCTTAAAAAAGTAGGCGGTCACTGTTCGGATTCTATTTAAAATCCTAGTTTCGTGATTGAAGTGCTTATTGCTCAGGGTGCATGAACCGCTGCTTACCCAAAAGGGTTTCTTCAGATTCCACATGGTCCTCATCGGGCACACAACAATCTACCGGGCATACTGCGGCGCATTGCGGTTCCTCGTGAAAGCCCATGCATTCAGTGCATTTATCCGGAGAAATATAGTAGATCTCATCACTAATTGGTACCTGAACGGCATCGGCGTTTACAGCTTTTCCATTAGGTAGAACAACATCTCCTTTTAATGAAGTTCCATCGGAATAACGCCACTCATCGGCTCCTTCATAAATTGCGGTATTTGGGCACTCGGGCTCACAAGCGCCGCAGTTAATACATTCATCTGTTATAATAATCGCCATAATTCTTTTTTTTATTCTGAACTTACCTCAACTGCCTGTTGACCGTCTAAAGTTCATCTTAGTGCTTCGCTGCTATGCTACCCAAACTTTAATCAGAAACTCTTAAGGTATATTTACCATCAACGGCATAACAGTTCTAAAAGTATCCTTAATTTTGCACAAAGGTAATCGCAAAGCAAATTTTGCACAAATATAATGACGCAGCACCGTTCAATTTTAGAAGCTTTTGTTAAACTTGGCGTTTTCTTATGCGATTTTGTGGATTGGCAAAAACAAGGGGTGAAAACTGAAGATATCCATTTTATATCCCTTCAGGAAGCAATAACCCTTGCTGGTCACCATAATGGTTGGTTTACGGAAGAAAACATAGTCTTCGCCTTGAAAAATTGGGCCTTATTGTTAACTGAAGAAAAGTTGAACCAATGGCTATGCACGTATGCCTTACAAAACAATAAACCTAAAACAGTGGCTATTATAATGGCCGGCAATATTCCGTTGGTGGGTTTCCATGATTTCTTGGCGACTCTTATAACGGGCAATTCAGTTTTGGTCAAGCTTTCTAGCAATGATAGGGTACTATTACCCGTCGTTGCCAAAATACTATTGAAACTAGGGCCTTGCCTTATTGGCAAGATAACGTTCACAGAAGAAAAACTGGAAAACTTCGATGCCGTAATCGCTACCGGAAGCAACAACACCGCCCGTTATTTTGAATATTACTTTGGTAAATACCCCCATATTATACGTAAGAACCGAAATTCTGTCGCTCTATTGACGGGAAATGAATCGGCCGAACAACTAATCGCTTTGGGAGAAGACATTTTTCGTTATTACGGACTAGGATGCCGCAGTGTATCTAAATTATTCGTTCCGTATGGCTATGATTTCGATGTTTTTTTTAAGGCTATGTACACCTATGGCCCCATCATCAATCAAACAAAATATGCAAACAATTACGACTATAATAAGGCGGTTTACTTGATGAGCGGGTTCAAGATCTTGGACAACGGGTTTCTAATGCTTAAAGAAGATAATAGTTATTCTTCGCCCATAGCTTCCCTTTTTTACGAACGATATACGGCAGTCGACGAGGTAAAAGAGAAACTTAAGTACGATGCCGATTATGTTCAATGTATTGTATCTTACGGAGTTTTTGAGGATGAGATTCCGTTCGGCGAAACACAAAAACCGGCATTGGCAGATTATGCAGACCAAATAGACACTGTTGAATTCTTGTTAAAAACCTAATTTTTTTATGATGGCCCGGTAGTTGGGTTTACCCAATTATTTCTGACCTTTGACCGCTTTAAGATCAATGTATCTTACAACCAAAAAACAGCACAAATGAAGAATCATAATTTTAGCGCAGGCCCTTGTATCTTACCCCAGGAAGTATTGTTAAAAGCATCGGAAGCCGTAATGGATTTCAACGGCTCGGGTCTTTCGCTCATTGAAATTTCCCATCGAAGCAAAGATTTTGTTGCCGTTATGGAAAACGCAAAGACCCTGGCCCTAGAATTACTAGGTTTAGAAGACCAAGGCTACCATGCCCTATTCTTACAAGGGGGAGCCAGCTTACAATTTCTGATGGTGGCTTACAATTTGTTGGAGAATAAGGCCGGTTACCTCAATACCGGAACATGGAGTAGCAACGCCATCAAAGAGGCAAAGCTTTTTGGCGAAGTCGTCGAAATCGGATCTTCTAAAGATGAAAATTTCAAATATATTCCTAAAGGCTATGCCGTTCCAAGTGGTTTAGATTATCTGCACCTAACCTCGAACAATACGATTTTCGGCACGCAGATCAAGAAATTTCCCAAAACCGATGCGCCATTGGTGTGTGATATGAGTTCAGATATTTTCTCTCGCCAATTAGACTTCTCAAAATTCGACCTCATTTATGCCGGTGCCCAGAAGAACATGGGGCCTGCAGGTGCTACCCTCATTGTGGTAAAGGAATCGATCTTAGGAAAAGTTTCTAGGCAGATCCCTTCAATACTAAGCTATAAGGTACACATTGACAAAGAAAGTATGTTCAACACGCCGGCGGTGTTTCCGGTGTATGTTTCTATGTTGACCTTGGAATGGTTGAAAAATATGGGAGGTATCTCCACTATTGAAGCGATCAACGAAAAAAAATCACAGTTACTGTACTCTGAAATTGATTTGAATCCGATTTTTGAAGGTTACGCCAATACCGAAGATCGTTCACACATGAATGCAACCTTCACCCTTAGCGATGAAAAGTTGAAAGACCCTTTTGAGGCCATGCTAAAAGAAGCGGGCATTATTGGACTTAACGGTCACCGATCCGTTGGTGGTTACCGAGCTTCAATGTACAACGCCCTTTCTTTGGAAAGTGTTGGTGTCCTGGTAGATGTAATGAGCGAAATGGAGCGAAAAGGATAAACAATTCAGAGGTTGATAGGGGAAAATTATCAACAGCAGACAATTTCATCGAACCACCATGAAAATACTTGCAAATGACGGTTTATCTCGATCCGGGATTAATGTACTCGAAAAAAACGGATTCGAAGTCTTAACCACCACGGTTGCTCAAGAGCAGCTCATCAATTTCATCAACAAAGAAAATATTGCGGCCTTATTGGTCCGTAGTGCCACGAAAGTCCGCAAAGACCTAATTGACGGCTGCCCCAGCTTAAAATTAATCGGCCGTGGTGGGGTTGGAATGGACAATATTGATGTCAGCTATGCCAAGGCTAAGGGGCTTCATATTATCAATACCCCTGCTGCATCTTCCGAATCGGTGGCGGAGCTGGTTTTTGCGCACTTGTTCGGGGGTGTCCGTTTTGTGTACGACGCGAATCGTAACATGCCGCTAGAAGGGGATACCAACTTCAATAGTCTAAAAAAGTCCTATTCCAAAGGCACCGAACTTCGGGGAAAAACGTTGGGCATAATAGGCTTTGGTAGAATTGGACAAGCGACGGCCAAAATAGCGTTAGGGGTCGGCATGAAGGTCGTTTATGCAGACCCATATACCCCTAAAGCTTCCTTAGAGGTTTCATTTTATAATGGGCAATCGCTTTCTTTTGATTTTGAAAGTATCTCAAAAGAAGCCCTTTTAAGGCAATCCGATTTCATCAGTGTTCATGTTCCGGCCCAGAACGCCTATGTTTTAGGAAAGTCTGAATTCGCCCTGATGAAAAGGGGTGTCGGTATCGTAAATGCGGCACGTGGCGGAGTGATTGACGAAGTGGCCCTGGTAGACGCTTTGGACGAAGGTAAAATAGCTTTCGCCGGTCTAGATGTCTTTGAATCAGAACCGGCACCAGAAATTAAGATACTGATGCACCCTAATATTTCCTTAACGCCCCATATAGGAGCTGCTACCCTAGAAGCACAAGATCGAATTGGCATAGAATTGGCCGGCCAAATCATACAATTGTTAAAATAGTGTTTCTCCGAGGGTTACTTTTTAAACACTTTTCGTACATTTCAGGCCAAACTTTAAAACACTACATAAAATGTCAGGATTATTAGATTTACTCAACAGCCCAATGGGCAAACAATTGATAAGCGGAGTTGCCGGGCAAACGGGTCAGCCAGCCAATAAAACCCAAGATGTATTGAGCATGGCCATGCCCCTGTTACTAGGAGCAATGAAAAAGAACGTGTCGACTCCCCAAGGTGCTCAAGGTTTGATGAGTGCCCTATCGAACAAACATAACGGTGGCATATTGGACAATCTTGGAGGCCTATTTAACGGCGGGGTTGAAGAAGCTGTAACCAATGACGGTGCGGGAATCTTAGGCCATCTTTTTGGTGGAAACCAAGCAAACGTTGAGAATGCATTGAGTCAGAAATCAGGCTTGGATGCGGGTTCAATAGCGAACATTTTAAAGATCGCGGCACCCATAGTTATGGGCTATGTTGGCAGACAAACGGCTCAAAGCAACGTGCGTGATGCAAACGGAATGAATAGCCTTTTAGGAAGCATGCTAGGTGGTCAGCCTAAACAAAACCAAAGTCTAATCACAACGCTATTGGATGCCGATGGAGACGGAAGTATCTTAGATGATGTAGCCGGTATGGTGCTGGGCGGCGGCTCGAAGAAAAAAGGTGGCCTTGCCGGCCTGCTTGGTGGTCTTTTCCGTAAATAATCTTTTTATTTCGGTATTTGAACCGTTCACTTGAAAAGTGAGCGGTTTTTTGTATCTTAAGGGTATGAAAAAGACATTGTTTATATTCCCATTAATACTCTTGATCGTTAGTTTGTTATGTTGCACAGGTGCAAAGAAAACCACTGAGCTTTCTGATATTTCCGATGAGGAAAGAATGGTTTTCAGCCAGACCCAAGGGGACACCGTGCAAATTGCCAACGAAGAGGTCGAGTATGAAATAATAATTATTGATCCGGGCTTCAATTATTGGCTTCAGAGTATTGCTAGGCCAGAAGGGTATTACTCACAGTCTTTTTTAGAAAATAGAAACCAGATCCTGGTCATGAACTGGAATCAGCGCGTGCTGCAACCCTCACAATTCAACCCTAACCTTTATGAACTTCAAATCGATTATCAACAAGGTATCGATTATGGGTATGAAGTCAATTATAAACTGTATAATTACTTTGTATACTTCCAACGAAAATACAACCAACGTTTAGGTCCGTTTCTTCCTCGAATTTAAAAGAGGGTAGTATCTTTGCCGTTCGAACTATTTCTCATGCAAAAATTCAAGGAGCACTGGCAGATTACGGAGAACTGGCAACTCATATTCCCTATAGCAGGTATCATCGGCCTTGGGTATAGTTCTTACAAATTGGCAAAATTAATAACGGGTCATTCTTCTGTAATTGTTTCTGCATCCTTAGCTCTTTTATTGACGTTCATATCACTCAAACTTTGTCTTTTTATCTTCAAAAAACTTGAAACTAAATGGGTGGTCGACCAACGTTGGGAAATTATTCGAATTTTCATAGTATTTGCCATAACAGGCAGCTCTAGCCTTTTGGTGGGGAGACCGATAATTCAGCTTCTGGGAATAACAAAGGAAAATTTGAATTTAGTCCTTTACTATGTTCTTTTCATGTTTATCAGTCTTATTTTCTACCAGGTATTTTTGTTGGTTTTCGCATGGCTTTTGGGTCAATTCAAGTTCTTTTGGGAGTTTGAGAAGAAAATGCTGAGTAGACTGGGGTTCAAGTTCCCAAAACCCTAAACCTTATGTTTTTTTTAACATTTTAGCTGATGGCATTCGCTATTTTTGTGTGAATGGAGACAAGGAGCAAAAAATTGATATTTTCCTTTTTACTGTTCACTTTGATGATTTTCAAAGCGTCTTCTTTCCATGTTTATGTGCATCAGGATGAGACCGAGAACAAAATAGAGAATTGCTCGATTTGTGACATTGTCTCCTTAAACCAAGAGAATCAATTTACCACTTCAAAAGAGATTTATCTGCCTGAAGCCCGTTTCTTATTGATCTCTTATATAAAAAACTACGAGAGCGAAGTAAATACTACTACTTCTATTGACCTAAGTAGTTTCTATTGCCGCCCGCCTCCAGCACTGACCTAATTTTTGTGCTACCCCTTTTACCGGTGAAAGTCGTCTGGTAAAAAATTCAATTAATATATCCGTTTCTAAATGAGAAGTATTTATATAATACTGTTTTTCATTTTACTATCATCTGAACTATACGGTCAGGAATGCACCGGTACCCTATCGGGAGTAGTGCTTGATTTTCATGATAATACGCCTCTTGTTGGTGCAACGGTGCAGATTTTTGGCACGGATAAAGTCGTTTCATCAGATTTCAATGGCGAGTTTCGCTTAACCGGACTATGCAATGGTGTTTTGGAGGTTGAAGTATCACATCCGGAATGTAGTTCGCAATTTATTTCTATCGATATTCAAGAAAACACCTTTAAAAAGATAACCTTGGAACATCACCTGGAAGAGTTGACCGAAATAAAGGTTATTGGCGATATGAGCATAGACAAGTCAAATTCTGCGCAAGAGGCTTCCTTGAAAGTTCAAGCCTTAGAGCGCTACGGCAGCGGAAGTTTAGGTGATGCCCTAAAGCAGATCAGTGGGGTCTCATCCCTGAACACGGGATCTAAAATTGTGAAACCAGTAATACAAGGATTACATGGTAGCCGTGTTCTTATCCTAAACAATGGGGTGCGTATGCAAGACATGGAATGGGGAGATGAACATGCCCCTAATGTAGATATTAATGCCATGAACAGCGTTTCTGTTATCAAAGGAGCCGCGGCATTAGAATATGGGGGTGATGCCATTGGAGGGGTAATCGTGCTTGAACAAGCCCGAATTCCTGCAATTGACAGCCTTTATGGGAAAACACTGCTTAACGGAGCCACCAACGGAAGAGGGGGCAATATAACCTCTGAACTCACCAAATCTTTTGAGAACGGATGGTTTGTAAAAGGGCAGGGATCCTATAAGCGATTTGGAGATTCTGAAGCGCCAGATTACGTGCTATCCAATACGGGTATTTCGCAGATCGGAGCTTCCATCTCTTTTGGAAAACACCTGTTCAAGGCCGGGTGGGATGCCTACTACTCTTTTTTTAAGTCGAACATTGGAATTTTAAGGGCATCTCATATTGGAAATATAGATGACTTAATCAATGATATAAATAGCCCACAACCATTTACGGTGAATGAGTTTACGTATGCAATAGACCCACCCAGCCAAGACGTTTCGCACCATTTGGGGAAATTTAAATACTACAAACGATTCGAGGGTTTGGGAAAATGGAATGTTCAATACGATTATCAGCTCAACCATCGCTTGGAATTTGACGTGCGCATCGGTGACCGCAGAGAGAACGCCTCACTTGATTTAGAGTTAACGACACATACGCTAACAACCGATTTTAAAATTGATGCCAATAGTAACTATAAGTTGAGCGGTGGATTGCTCTTTCGGTACCAGAACAATTTCGCCAACCCAGATACTGGAGTCAGAAGGCTAATACCCGACTATGACAAATATGACTTCGGAGTATTTGTAACCGGGGTATACTATATCACCAACAACCTTTTATGGGATGCTGGCCTGCGATATGACTATACCCGTATTGACGCAAAAAAATTCTATCAGACTTCTCGTTGGGAAGAGCGCGGTTATGATCTGGAATTTGCTGATTTTGTGATAGAAAATCTAGGAAATCAATTACTAACCAACCCCATATCTACCTATAACAATATTTCCGCTGCCACTGGGCTAAATTATGATTTCGGTAAAGATTCTGAATTGCGGTTTAACTATGCACTGTCGCAGCGTGCTCCGAATCCTTCGGAGCTATTCAGTGATGGTCTTCACCATTCCGCGGCTCGAATTGAACTGGGCGATTTACGCATTCAGAGCGAAGCATCGCATAAGGTATCGCTCTCTCTACAAAAGAGCGGCATTGAATGGGGTTATGAAGTTTCACCATACATCAACTCGATAACTGATTTTATTCTTTTAGAGCCTTCTGGCGTAGAATTTACTATTCGGGGTGCATTTCCGGTTTGGGCCTATAGGCAAACCGATGCGCTTCTTTTGGGGGTAGATACCGCCATTTATTCCCAATGGACGGAAAATTGGCGTACAGACCATCGATTTTCATTGGTAAAAGGAAAAGATCTGGACCTAGATAGTGCCTTGATCAATATACCTGCCGCTGATCTCTATAACGCAATAAGCTATTTTAGTCAAGGCTGGAATGACCTTAAGATTTCCTTGAATAGCCAGTATGTTTTTCGGCAAAATGAATTCCCAGATAATATTATAGTCACCTCTCCTGAACTAAATCAGGAAGTTCTCTTAGAGATCAATACGCCACCGGATGCCTATCATCTTCTTGAACTAGATGCTGAAATGAAGTTTGATATTACCCAGAACAACGTCTTATCTGTTGGTATGACCGTTAGCAATGTATTAAATACAACCTACAGAGAGTACCTCAATCGTCAACGTAATTTTGCGGACGATTTGGGGCGAAATTTTTTAGTGCGATTAAAATATAATTATTAACCCTTAAATTTAAAAATGATGAGTAACCTTTTAAAAATGATGAAATTTGTTAGAAAAAATCGGGCAGCTTACTTAGTTATGGGAAGCCTGGTGCTCTCAGCCTGTTCCAATGACGATGACAACCCGCTACCAGTAAACGAGGTAGAAGTGATTACTACTGTAACGGTTACGTTGACACCTGAAGGAGGAGGAACTGCCGTAACCCTGCAATCTAGAGATTTAGATGGTGATGGGCCCACACCTCCCGTTATTGAAGTTTCGGGGTCACTGGCCGGAAACACCACCTATTCAGGCAGCATTGTATTGTTGAACGAAACTGTTAGTCCAGCTGAAGATATTACCGAAGAAGTAGCTGAGGAAGATGAAGAGCACCAATTTTTCTTCGCGTTCACCGGTCCTATTTCGGGTGTTACTTACGCAGACGAAGATGGCAATGGTAATCCATTGGGTTTAGCATTTACCTTGACCACTTTGACTGCTGGTCCGGCAACCTTGACCATTACGCTACGTCATGAACCAAAAAAGCCCAATGACGGCAGTTTAGCAGACGCTGGCGGTGAAACGGACGTAACGCAACGTTTCGACCTTATCGTGCAATAGTTCGTATTCTAGACCGCGAACGGGTAGCTATCTCCAACATTTCAAGAATAGCAATAAATACATGAAATAGCCAGCACCGATAAAATGGTGCTGGCTATAATTATTACACGGTAAATGCTTCGAATACGTTTTGAAAGTTGTTGGTCATTCATAACTTTCCACCTTTATGCAGGCCTGAGTTGTATACTACACTTCGATGGTCTTTTCTTTTTTAACCGTCTTAAAAACATAGGTATATAGCCACATTAACGTAAAGGAAGGTATAAAATCAAGACCTGGGATCAATTCTTCGATAAACGAAATGGCACCAGCTACTTGACCTTGCTTGCCCTTGTACATTCGCATCATCAACCAAGCTGATATCGGCGCCCAGATGACATCTGAGAACTCTCCTATAAACGGTACACTAAAAGAAAGCATTCCTATGGCGTCGTATAGTATACCGAACAACAAGTGTTTGTATTTCTCGTCTTTAGGTTTTGACATTGCGAAAGTTACTTAATCTACTTGTCGAAAACAAAAAGGATGCCAAGAAAATCAGTACTCAGTAATTAGTAATCAGTACGCGGTAATCAAAACTAATTTTCATCATTTAATAAATTCATAATCTTTCTACGATAATTTAGAACTGATTAACTTCAAGAATTCGTTTCGCGTCTCGATTTTCTCAAACTGCCCGCGGAAGCCCGATGTTGTTGTTACTGAATTCTGCTTTTGTACCCCGCGCATCATCATGCACATATGCGACGCCTCGATCACCACGGCAACCCCTTTAGGCTTCAAAGTTTGGTTGATGCATTCCAATATATCATGCGTCAAACGTTCTTGAACCTGCAATCTTCTTGCGAAAACATCAACAACCCGCGGTATCTTACTCAAGCCTACAATATGTCCGTTCGGAATATAGGCGATATGCGCCTTGCCAAAAAATGGTAACATGTGATGCTCACATAGCGAGTACAGTTCAATATCCTTTATGATGACCATATCATCATAATCTTCCTTGAACATGGCGCCCTTCAAAATTTCTACGGGATCTTGCTTATAGCCTTGGGTCAAAAACAACATGGCCTTGGCCGCGCGCTCAGGCGTCTTTACGAGCCCTTCTCGGTTAACATCCTCCCCGATCTCCTTGATAATGGTAGAAAATTGGTCCCTCACCTCGTCGGTTATCTCTAAATTATACTCTTCTAAATGTCTGTATGGGGACATAAATTTACTTTCTTGTTGTGTTTATTAAATCGTTTTAAACATTAAACAAAGTTATGGATTATAAAATTAAAATCGCCGAAATACGATTTAATTTACGAGAATTTCAATCAACACCGCTATTCGCCCAGTTGTACCTCAAAAAGGTCTTCTTGGGTGAAATAAGAATACCTAATGGATTGCCACATTTTGCAATCTCGACCCTAATGTTTACTTTCATCCTGTAAAAATGCATTGATGATAAAAGCTTCCAATATTCAAAAATTTTATGGCGAGCTCCAAGTTTTAAAAGGAGTT
>JBHJNU010000032.1:0-21408 GCA_050330515.1 Flavobacteriaceae bacterium
CTAGCGTTCATCCTGAGCCAGGATCAAACTCTTCATCGTTGTTTCTTTAATTACTTAAGTATTTCCAAAAACCCGAAAAAAAACGTCCCGGCCCCGACTCTCATCCTAATATCTAAACATTATTCTTTAATCGTACTATTCTTCTTAACGTAACCGTGCCGACCAAACTTCCGTCCTATCAACACCGTTACTCTGTCTCCACAATATGTCAAATGAACTTTTGATCGCCCTTCCGTGTCATTGCTGACTCTCAAAGCGGGTGCAAATATAAGATGGTTTTTTAGTTTGTACAATACATAATAGAATTTTTTTTTAAAGGATTGGAAATATTTCGTCAACTTATTGATTAACAGATTTTTGAGGTGAAAATTATTTTTTTCAAAGGCAATTATAGAGCCTTTGTATGCACTCTTTTTTACTTCATCATTTACTTTGATGAAATAAAAAAAGCAAGATGCGAAAGCGATGTGGAACCCATATAGCAGCAGCCATTATCAAATGGAGCGCTAAAAACCAACTATTTACGGGTATTTTCTATGAAAAGAAATTCCATACCAGACCAAATCGAATAACGAAATCACGATAGGGGTAGTTGGGTGCGGAAAAAAATTCATTCGTACTGTTGAACGACGAATTAAAATGTTCGGCCTTCAAGAAGATACGTGTTTGCTGAACCTTGGCATTGATGAAAAAATCAAGCATAGGGTAACCGCCCAGCTTTTGAGTGTTCTGAATATAGAATTCGCTCAGAACTGGATTGTAAGCATCCATCGCATAGGACGTAAAATACTTAAGGGTAACGCCTGTTTGAAGGTACATTGCCTTTCTGAATGCATCTGTCGAAAAATATAACGTATTACGGGTCACGAACTGAGGCAAGTTCAACACCTGCTTATTCTGGTCAACTTGCTGATACATGAGGGTATTGTTAAGTGAGAACGCGCCCAGTTTAATTTCTTTATTGTACTTTATCTTAACGTAATTGATAATGCTATTTTCTTGAAATGGCCTGATCGCCGCTTGTTCAGCACCTTCGGCCAATACTGCTGTGGGATCAGACTCGAAATAGGCATAGTTATCAATTGCGGCATACTTTGCCGTTAGATTACCCCATTTTCGTGATTCGAGATCGAAACTAAAACTATTTACCCGCTCATTCTTGAAATTCGAAGTGTTCTGCCAATTATAATTGACATAATCGCTTTGGAAAAGCAAGAAATTGAAGTTTGGCATTCGAGAAGATGAATGCAGCGAAAATAGTATCCTCGTGTTCTCGTTGAACCGGTAACCTGCAGAACCATCTAAAATATTGCCCGTAAGGCTTCCCGCTAAATTGTACTTACCGGATCCTTTGATCAAGAAACCTCCAATTTGTTTGCTATAGGTCGCACCCAATGCCAATTCTTGACCCTTCAATTGGTTTTCGATGGTCTGTGTTTCGGTAATAAGGATACTATTGTTAAAGTAATTGTAATTGTACAAACTGAGATTGCCCTGTAAACTGCCCAAGGTGGCATTGTAAAAATCGGCACTGAACTGATTGTACATGGTTTTCAAATTAAAACGGTCATTTATGGCCGATACCAAACCTTCACCGAAATACGGGTTTTCAGCTGCTTGGGTATATTGGTAAAACTTAGTTTCGTAATTAAATTGGTGACCAACGGCCAAAGAGGTTTTCTCGACCCTGCTGCTATCTTTTTGCTTTTTAATCAATTTATACCTGTGATCCAAAAAATAACGTTTGCCCAACAACTTGTTCAAGGGCACGCCATTGTCGAAACGAACGTCAACCTTTACCCTGTCTCTAAAATCAACGTCGCCACTGATAAATTGCTCATTGATAGAAAGACCACCATTTTCTTCGGTTTCTACATCTTGAGCGGCAATATGCGCCCTGAGGCTATACCTTCCGTTCTTTGTTACATAATTGGTGGTGGTGGTGAAGTTGCCGGATTCCGCTTGATTAAAACGGTACTTGCCCAAGGATCGCAGGCTTTTATAACCTATTGAAAAATTCAATCTCCTCGACGTATTGAAGGCGAGCTTTGCATCTAGCAATTGACCTTGTTCAAATGTGGTCTTGAACATCAAGTCTGACATAGGGGTTGCAACGTTGTAATACTCAATATCCTCCATTTCCCAATAATTGAAATGTTTAGCACGTGCGCCCAAAGACGGATAAAGGTTCTTCCTTTCAAAATCGGCCCCCAATTTATTATAGGGTTGACCCACATTCGCAAAGGGCATTAACTCAAAATCGTCTCTCCTTAGATAGTTATACTTGTACTCTTTTTGAATGGTGAGGGTGGTGTCGAGAAAGGTGGTATCACGTTCAAAGGAAATAATCTTGTAATCTACGATGGTAATCTTATCAGCTTCTTGAAGGAGCTGTCTTTTTGATTGTGGCCTTCTTTGTGCCAGTGAATCGCCTTCTTGACGGGGAGGACGAGGTTTGTCTTGAGCAAAAAGTGTTGTCCCCATTGCCAATAAAATCACGAAAAAGATATATCTCATCACTGGAAGTTACCGAGCAAAGTTAATTTTTTTGTTCTTAACGCAATGTGAAAGTTTCTAAGGTCAGGTCGTAACTTCCACTATTCTCTTTGAACGTAAATTATGTACTAACGATAAATGCCTTAAATTCGTGACCAGTTAGACATCTTAGTTCACTTTGCTCAAATTATCCCATACAAATTTACTAGAAGCAGGCACCGATGAAGCAGGCAGGGGTTGCCTTGCCGGGCCGGTTACCGCTGCGGCAATCATTCTGCCTACCGATTTTAAAAATGACATACTCAATGATTCAAAACTACTGACAGAAAATAAAAGGTGCTTTCTCAGACCCTTATTGGAAACAACGGCAGTATCCTATGGTGTAACGCACATCTACCCTGATGAAATCGATAGCATAAATATTCTGAACGCCTCTATTCTCGCAATGCACCAATCACTAGAACAACTAAAAACCACACCTGAGTTTGTCATTGTAGATGGTAATCGGTTCAAACCATTCAAAGATATACCTCACGAATGTATCATAAGAGGAGATGGAAAATATCTTAGTATTGCGGCCGCATCAGTTTTGGCAAAAACATATAGAGATGCTTACATGGAAGAGCTACATCAAGAATACCCCATGTATAATTGGAAGCAGAACAAAGGCTACCCCACAAAGGAACATCGGGAAGCGATCCGCAAATTTGGACTGACCATTCATCATAGAAAAAGTTTCAAGCAATTGCCGGAGCAGTTGACTTTACCCATTTAAAAAGTAATAACTTTACCCAAACATGTTTTTAATGACCTGCAGAATCATACTCTTCATTGTTCTTATTTTTGGGTCAAGTTGTTTAAACGACAAGTCTCAGACCAGACCATTACTTGATTTCATACCTGATAGGTCACCATTGATTATCAAGATAAATACCCTAGCCGCCTTTCGCGATAACATCAAATCCAATGACTTCTTAAAGGATCTAGGCACTACAAGCACCCTTAAGACCGCCTTGGATAAAATTGATTTCCTGGAAATGTTGAATGACGAATCGAACGGAATTCTTGCATTCGTTGAAACCGAGGGAGGAAATTTTGAATCGATATTCGTTACAAATTACGGTCCAAATGTTATAAAAAAAGATAGTGTAAACCAATTAAACCCTGAACCCGAAGACATTGGCAATACTAAATTGGACAAGTATGTTTTTAAGGAAGGCACTTTTTTTAGTTCTAAAGAGGGTAATAAATTGCTCTTTAGTTCGTCGCCATCGATATTGGCCGGAACTGCTGAACGCTTGAAGTACAACAAACATTCTAAAACCTTGCGGAAGCTTTTTGAAATCTCTGGAACTAAAAAGCCCGGCACGCTTTACATAGATGTAAAGAACTTCGGTTCTGTTTTGAGTAGGGTGGTAAAGGACACCTCAAAAACAATCGTTTCAAATTTTTCTGACTGGCTTTCTTTGGACATAAATGCGCAACCCACTCATCTCAATTTGAGTGGAATTAGTATGGCCAATGATTCCGTTTTGAGTTTTGTGGATCTTTTTGCCAACACGAATCCGGTCATCAGTATAACCCCTTCACTCGCCCCCGCCACTGCGAATACGCTTATTTCCTATAATTTTCACGACTACACTATATTTTCAAAAAACCAACAGAACTATTTGGGCGGCACTCCAAAAAGCAACATCTTGTTCGAAGCCATGGAGGAAGTTGGGGTGATTTATATCGATCAGCAAAAGGTGATCATCTTGAACACCCATGGCTCAGAAGTACTGGCCGACCATTTGAACAGCACCAAAAAAAGTGCGGCCGATTACCAAGGCAACGAGATTATGGCTATGGCCGATTCTAGTATTTTGTCAAATACCCTAGATCCTGTGGTCAAAGACTTCAACGCCAATTTCTGTACCATAATAAAAGATGCCTTTGTTTTCGCCGAGACAGCTGAACCGATTCAAGAAATTATACGAAACTATCAAGCAGGCACCACGTTCAATAAAACCGGCGTTTACCAAATCTTAGAAAAATCGCTTGCAGAAGAATCTAACATTCTCTTTATCTCAACTACTGTAGCTGTTCAAAAAATAGTGGAACAAGATATCTCCGAAGTTTTAAACAAAGAACTTACCAAGGCTCTTCAATCGAATTATGCTGTCGCTTCGCAGACCATTGCCGATAACAACTTTTACCATACGAACCTTGTAGTGCAAAAAAATGAAGCTGATACTTTTGATAAAGGTGTTACCGAAATTTTTGCCGTACAATTTGACACTATTTTATCCTCCCAACCTCAATTGGTAACCAACCACCTGAACAAAGGTATGGAGGTCGTGGTTCAAGACATGAATAACAATCTCTACCTCATTTCTCCCACTGGAAAAATACTCTGGAAAAAACAGCTAGATGGTTTGGTGCAGGGCGAGATCAAACAGGTAGATATTTTCAAGAACGGTCGATTGCAATTGGCGTTCACCACCCATGATCAATTCATGGTCTTAGACCGCAACGGTCAAGAGGTAAGGCAGTTCACGAAAAAATTCGAAGGCGGCAACCTCAACCCCTTGGCGGTATTCGATTACGACGGTAAAAAAGACTATCGGTTCGTAATTACCCAGGGGGAAAAAGTATTCATGTTCGACCGCGGTGCGAAAAGCGTAACCGGCTTCACCTATACTAAAGCGGAAAAGCCCATTATCGCAGCACCTAAACACATAAGGACTGGTATAAAAGATTTTTTGATATTTAAACTATCGGATGGCAGTCTTAAAATTCTTAATCGCCTTGGGGAAGTTCGAATAAAAGTTGATGAGAAGATCGATTTTTCTGAGAATGAGGTCTTTCTAAACAAAGATAAATTTACCCTTACCGATAAAAACGGAACCCTTTATCAAATAGATCAAAATGGTAAAATATCCAAGACCAATTTCAACCTCTCAGATGACCATGGCATGTACGCAACCGAAAATACCCTTGTACTCATGAACGACAATATACTTACCATAAAAGGAAAGCAGTTGGAATTGGAACTCGGCGTATATACCAAACCGAAGATTTTCTATTTGAACGACAAGATATATGTGAGCGTTACCGATCTACAGCACGAACTGATCTATCTTTTCGATAGCCAAGCCGAGCCCATTGCCAATTTTCCCATATTCGGTAGTTCAATTATCGATTTGAATGATATCGATAAAGACAAAAAATTGGAAATAGTGGTAAAGAGATCCGATAATTCCATCGTTTCCTACAAATTGAACTAGGTACTAACTATACCGTTCGTGCATTATTTCTAACCAAACATACAGGGATTTGGACAGGTTGTAACTTTTTTAAATCTAGTAACCTTGACCTTCACTACTTTTCCGAACCAAAACTTAAATCGGTTCAATATTATAAATTGGCAACCTATTTTTTATCTATTTTAGTCAAAACCAAAAAAATATAGACAATGAAAAGAATGCTATATACTTTAAGAACAGTGCTCCCATTATTCTGCCTCATTTTGTTCGCCCCTGATGCCGATGCCCAACTTCTCAAAAATTTGGGAAAAAGAGCAGAAAAGGCCGCAGAACGGGCCGTAGAACGAAGGGTGGAACAAGAAACAACAAAAAAAACCGACGAAGTTCTTGACAGTATTCTGGAACCTGGAAAAAAAGGAAAATCCCCTACCGATAAAAAAGGAAATCCCATTCCAAGTCCAAAAGAACCAAACGATGATAATGAAGGCACTGATGTTGATGGAGGCAATACTAGTAAAACTTCTACCGAATCGACGCCCAAGTCAATCTCCGTGTACAGTAAATTCGATTTTGTAGCAGGTGACCAGATACTCTTCTTCGATGACTTCGCTACAGACTTCATCGGCGATTTTCCATCAAAATGGGATACCAATGGCACAGGCGAAGTCGTATCCCTAGACGGTGCTTCCGAAAAGTGGTTCGAAATCAAATCGGGCAGCACCTATTTTCCGAACATATCGGACCTTTCCGAAGACTATACCATTGAGTTCGATCTTGTTACCAAAGGAATCGACCGCAAAACATCGAGCCAAGCTTTCCTTAATATCAACCTTGAAGAAAACAACTCTTATGACTATTACAGGGCAGGAAAGAACGGAGTAAATGTAAAGATACCTTTCTGCCAATTTATCGCTGCCAATATATCGGTATGGAACAAGATAGACGGTGAAACAATCATCAATAACCGCGTGGAGACCGATATAAGGGCCGAAATATTGGAAACCCCGCACGTTTCGATCGCCGTGAACGGCCAGCGCTTCCGCCTTTGGTTCAACGAGGTCAAGTACTTGGACATTCCTAAACTCGTCGCTCCGGGCAATGTACTCAATTACCTGCGTTTAGAACCAGCGGGCCTCGAAGACGGCAAAGACCGTATTTTCATAAAAAACCTTAAGATCGCCGCAGGCGGTATCGACCTACGCAGAAAACTGATTTCAGAAGGTTCGGTATCTACCAACGGTATTTTATTCGATAGTGGCTCCGCCAACATTCAGCCACAGTCCATGGGCATTATCTTACAAATTTCACAGGTGCTTCAACAAGAGCAGGGCATGAAGTTGAAAATCGTTGGGCATACCGATGCCGATGGAGACGATACCACGAACCTGACGCTTTCCAAAAACCGTGCTGAAGCCGTCAAAAATGCGTTGGTCTCAGTATATAATGTTTCTTCCGATCGCCTTAGCACCGAAGGCAAGGGTGAGTCACAACCCGTCGGCAACAATGGCACAGCCGACGGTAAGGCACAGAACCGCAGAGTAGAATTTATTAAAATATAAACACCAAAAATGAAAAAAATCGTACTTACCCCCCTATTTGCCCTATGCATAGCCTTTGCAATCAGCGCACAAGATAATTGCAGTAAATACTACCCAATGAAAGAGGGCACCTCTTTTGAATACACCAATTATGACAAAAAAGGTAAAGTTGAGGGCGTTACCAATTATACGATCTCGTCAGTAACCGCGGAAGGTTCTGCGCAAAAGGCAACGTTAGATCTGAAAATATCAGATAACAAAGGCAAGGAAGTTTTCACTACGGACTATAGTTTTACCTGCGATGACAATATGGTAAAAATCGACTATAAGTCATTATTCCCTGGTGCAATGATGAAGCAGTATTCAGACATGGGTATGGAAATGGATATTTCCGGTTCGGATATAGAACTGCCAAATGACCTTACCGTTGGCCAGGACCTAGCAGATGCCAATGTGACCATAAATATGAACATGAGCGGCATGAACATGAAAATCAGCGTAGACCAAACAAACCGCAAAGTTCTTAAAGAAGAAAGTGTGACTACCCCTGCGGGCACCTTTAACTGTATACTGCTTACCGAAAATACCCAATCAAAAACCATGGGTGCCACCATCTTACTGAATTCTAAGTTATGGCTGGCGGAAGGCGTAGGCATGGTAAAGCAAGAAACGTACAAGAAAAATGGCGATTTGATGAGCACTACAGAGCTTACCAAGTTTAGCAAATAAAACAACAGTTGATACTGATAAAAAACCTCGGTTCGTACCGGGGTTTTTTATTTTACAAGCTCCGACTCAAAGAGCATTTCAAAATGCCGAAGTAACTTTTGTTTAACCTCGTTCATGTCAACTTCCTTTTTTCCCAGTTCTAGGTTCAAAGATGAAACCGCCTTGCCCTTTATTCCACAAGGAATCATCAAATCAAAGTACCCTAGATCCACATTCACATTTAACGCAAACCCGTGCATGGTCACCCAACGGGAGGCGCGCACCCCCATCGCACAAATCTTTCGAGCAAAGGGAGTGCCAACATCTAACCAAACACCGGTTTCCCCTTCTGAACGCTCCGCCTTCAATCCATATTCCGCTAGGGTCAGAATGACCATTTCTTCAAGTAAGCGAAGGTATTTATGAATATCGGTAAAGAAATTATCAAGGTCTAAAATGGGGTATCCTACTATTTGACCCGGGCCATGGTACGTTATATCACCGCCTCTATTAATTTTATAGAATTTAGCATTCCTCTTTGCGAGTTGGTCTTCATTGACCAATAGGTTTGACACGTCGCCGCTTTTTCCCAAGGTAAAAACATGGGGGTGCTCTACGAACAAAAAATGATTGGGGGTATCCAGTTCGCTCTGCTCACGGCGGTTCTTGATCTTTAGATCGATCGTTTTCTTAAAGAGCACCTCTTGGTATTCCCACACTTCCTGATAGTCTCTTAACCCTAGATCTTGAACTTCTACCTTCTTGTTCATCTGTGCAAAGATACAAAGACCAATATTCTATTTTATAATGTCTTGTTCGCGGTAGCTACCTGACCCTAAAGACCCCGGTAAACTATGCCAATTCCTTTAATGCCTTCACCAGATAATCAATATCCGCCTTGACGCAATTGATCTGTGGTGATATACGTATGCCACCTGATGGTGCCGTTGCGATACCATAATCAGTATACAATGCTTTAAAAATGGTTGAAGAATCTTTGTTGGGCAGCTGTATAATGGTAACTCCCCCACTAAATGTTTCGGACAAGGGGGTTACAAAAATCACGTTCGGTATTTCTGCTTTGAGCTGTTCTTTCAAATACGTATTCAGGTACCGCACGCGCTTTTCAATCGGTGCCTTACCAATGGACACATGGAAATCGAGAATATCGATCATCGCCGAGGTGGAAGGGGTATTGCGCTGCCCTAAAACGCAGACTTTTTCATCTAGGGTCTTATGGTCTTCTTGCCAACCTGCCGAGATGATGTTAGGCCAGATAAATGGTATCTGTTCTTTGGCGATATAAATCACCCCGTTTTCAAGTGGGCCCATTAGCCATTTGTGGGCACTGCCCGTATAGAATGTACAATCCAGTTCTTTTAGCTTTAGATCCATAAAACCAAAAGACTGTGCGCCATCAACTAAAGTGAGTATACCCTTGGCTTTGGCCATTTTGCAGATTTCAGCTGCGGGCATGGCCAAACCACTGACATTCGAAATATGCGAAAACGCTATGAGTTTAGTTCTAGAGGTTACTGCTTTTTCAAAATGACCGACCAATTCTTCTATAGTATCCGGCTGTGCGGGCAATGCTATTTCAATCACCTTGAAGCCTTGTCGTTTCGCCCTTTGATGCCATGCAATAAGATTGGTGGGATGATTTTGTTCCCAAACGATTACCTCATCTTTGGGCTTAAGATCGAGCCCATTCACGATAATATTATTGCTCTCACTGGTATTGCGGGTAATACCGATCTCTTCAATAGATACTTCAAGATAGTCCGCCAATTTTTCAAGGGCCCTATTTCTATATTCACCGAATACCTCCCTGTTCTGAAAAGAAACATCATGGGCCAATCGCTGGGTATATTGCGTCACTTTTTCGGTGACAAAATGCGGACATGGGCAAAGATTGGCCGAATTGATCATCACCATACCTTTGGGAACAATGAACTGGCGCTTCACCATTTCCCAATAGGGTTCGTCATAAGAACCGTCTGAAGTTTTTAAGGTTGCAACTGAACTTTCCGGCAATAGGGCAGCTTGTAACTTGGTACCGACCAGCGTCGTAGCCAAACCGATTCCTATTTTTTTTAAGAAACTCCTTCTTTTATTATCATTGATGCTGCGCATATTATATCTTTTGGTTGGTTGTCACTTCAACCTAAATGTAGCTCATGATTGCATATCTCCGACCGAATGAACTTCTTTTTTACATTGAAAATTTAATTTTTAAGAATTTCGGAATTACGGGCATCGAATTTTGAAAACACTTGATTTACCGTGTTTTATATTGTGCTTTATGGCAATAGAATTTCCTTTTTTGAAAACATACTACTCCATCAGAATATTTTCTTTGGAAGTAATTATTCGCAAAAAGGCGAACACTTAATTTGGTTTGTTAAGTATAACCAAGGCCGCGATAACCCCGGGAACCCAACCACAGAAGGTCAGTAGCAAAACAATTAGAAAAGAACCGCAACCTTTGCCGATCACGGAGAGCGGCGGAAAAATAATGGCAAGCAGTACACGTATAAAACTCATTGATTTGAAATTTTGATCCCGCCCTTCATCGGGGCAGGTTGATCGATGAGCCTATTTGACGCAAAGTTATCGGCCATGTTACAAAAAAAGCACTAGAAAAGAGTCCGCAAGGGGAAGAATGGGGCTTGCGTATTAAACGTGTACCTATCTTTATTTTATATAATGGCGGAAAGGAAACCAACCGTATTATCGAAAGTGCGATCCCCTTTTTGGAAGAAGAGATAAAGTCCATTGCTACCCTTCAATTACCCCCTATCATTACATTTTGACTAAAACTTTTAAGACAAAAGGCGGCACCCAAACCTAGAGCACTAGAAATGGCTTAGCATTATAAAAAACCCGATAGCTGATAAAGGCGCCATACAATCGGGCCTCTAGCATACCCAAAACTTTCACCCAATTTTCACCTGATTACATCTTTAGTTTGACCATCTGAAACCCTATATTTGCAGCTTTAATAAAATGAACATGCAACTGTCGGAACAAGAGATCATTAGAAGAGAGAAATTGGCCAAGCTACGGGAAATGGGTATCGACCCCTACCCCGCTGCCCTATACCCTGTAGATACCACTACAAAGAGCATAAAAGAAAATTACAAAGAGGGCAAAAAAGTTATAATCGCAGGCCGCTTGATGCGCAAAAAAATACAGGGCAAAGCTTCTTTTGGTGAGCTACAGGATAGCGAAGGTAGAATTCAGGTCTATTTCAACAGAGATGAAATTTGCCCTACGGATGACCATACCCAATACAATGAAATTTTCAAAAAATTAATTGACCTCGGTGACATTATTGGTTTAAAGGGCGAGCTTTTTACAACCCAAGTAGGTGAGAAAACGGTCTTGGTAAAAGAGTTCACCATACTTTGCAAGACCCTCAGACCACTGCCGCTGCCTAAAGTTGATGCCGACGGCAATGAGCATGATGCTTTCAACGATGCCGAACTGCGCTACCGTCAACGATATGTGGATCTTGTGGTCAACCCGCATGTGAAGGAGACTTTTGTCAAGCGTACCAAGATTACGAACAGCATACGGCAGTTCTATAACGAACGTGGGTATTTGGAGGTGGAAACCCCCATTCTACAACCGATTCCTGGCGGAGCGGCAGCACGCCCTTTTTTGACACATCACAATGCCTTGAATATTCCCCTATATCTTAGGATCGCGAACGAACTCTATTTAAAGAGGCTTATTGTTGGCGGCTTCGATGGTGTTTACGAATTCTCCAAAGATTTCCGTAATGAGGGCATGGACCGTACGCATAACCCGGAGTTCACCGTAATGGAACTTTATGTAGCCTATAAAGACTACAATTGGATGATGGAAACCACCGAACAACTGCTCGAAAAAGTGGCCATTGATGCTAACGGTACATCGAAATTGAAAGTAGGTCAAAACGAGATAGAATTTAAGGCACCGTATGCGCGCGTACCTATTTTAGAGGCAATTGAAACACATACCGGATTTGACATTTCTAAGATGAACGAAGTAGCGCTTCGCGAAACCGCTCGCAAATTAGGTCTAGAGGTTGACGAGACCATGGGCAAGGGAAAGCTGATAGACGAGATTTTCGGAGAAAAATGTGAGCACCATTATGTGCAACCTACTTTCATTACCGATTATCCGAAAGAAATGAGTCCGTTGACCAAGCAGCATCGCGATAATCCTGATTTGACAGAACGTTTTGAACTAATGGTCAATGGAAAGGAGTTGGCGAACTGCTATTCAGAGTTGAACGATCCTATCGAACAACGCGAACGCTTTGAAGAACAGTTGCGACTCTCTGAAAAAGGCGATGATGAGGCGATGTTCATTGATCAAGATTTTATTCGTGCCTTAGAATACGGCATGCCACCTACCTCAGGTATCGGCATCGGTATAGACCGTTTAGTGATGCTGATGACCAATAATTCTTCCATACAAGAAGTATTGTTCTTCCCGCAAATGCGGCCAGAAAGAAAAGCGTTAGAGCTCTCGGAAGAAGAAAAAGCAATTATTGAAATGCTCAAACTGACCGGAAGCGTAGAATTGACGCAGCTAAAGGCCCAATCGGCGCTCAGTGGCAAAAAATGGGATAAATCGATGAAGACACTTTCGGGTAATGGCCTGATCAAGGTCGTGGTGCAGGGCGATTCGAAAATGGTAACACTGCAAAGTTAATCCCTAGGGTATTCTAAAAACAAAATTCACTAAATTTATAGGCCTATGTTTAACATCGGTTTATAAATGAAAAAGAGCTATTCAAATTCTGCTTACTTCCTTTGGTCGCTTTTGCTGGCCATGGGTATTGGCGGTTGCACTTCGTCTTCGGAAAAAGTCGATTTCAGCACCCAGATAAAACCCATTCTAAACAATAAATGCATTACCTGTCATGGGGGGGTGAAAAAGAATGCGGGATTCAGTCTGCTGTTCGAAGAAGAGGCCTTTGCCGATACCGAGTCGGGCAAACCTGCCATCATACGGGGCAATGCCTCGGCCAGTGAGTTCATTAAGAGGCTGCATGAAGATGACCCTGAACTGCGCATGCCTTATGAAAAACCAAAACTCTCAGACGAGGAAATAGATCTATTGACCCGCTGGATCGATCAGGGGGCAGAATGGGGCGAACATTGGGCTTACTCGCTTCCTGAAAAAGTTGATGTTCCGACGATTACCCAAGAAGCCGGTTTTGCATCGACTACAAATTCAGGTTTCATCAGAAACGGCATCGATAGTTTTATCTATGCCCGATTGGAAGATGAAGGCCTCCAACCTAATGTGGCGGCAGCTAATAATGTTATTGCAAGACGTTTGGCCCTTGATATTATAGGTCTACCTCCTTCCAAAGAACTATTTCAGCATTTTGAAAACGGAAGCTTAACCTATGAAGCACTGGTCGATAGCCTCTTGTCACAACCGGCGTACGGAGAAAAATGGGCAACGTGGTGGCTTGATCTGGCGCGCTATGCAGATTCTAAAGGGTATGAAAAAGATATGGGCCGATCCATATGGCAATATCGCGATTGGGTCATAAAAGCGTTCAATAATGATCTTCCCTATGATCAGTTTACCATTGAACAGCTTGCCGGCGATCTGCTGCCATCGCCATCGGTAGATCAATTGATCGCAACCGCTTTCCATAGAAATACCATGAACAATGATGAAGGGGGCACCGATGACGAAGAATATCGGATCGCCACCGTGATCGACCGTCTGAACACCACTTTTGAGGTTTGGCAGAGCACCACTATCGGTTGCGTTCAATGCCACAGCCACCCTTACGATCCTTTCAAACATCAAGAATATTTTAATCTGATGGCCTTCTTCAACAACACCCGTGATGAGGATACACCAAGTGAATCTCCTGTTCTTAAGTTCTACACCGGGGAGCAGCAAAAAAATGTCGATAAGGTCTTAGATTGGGTGGCTCAATTCGGTTCTGAGCAACAACAGTCCACGTATAAGAATTTTCTTCAGTTTACCGAGCCGGTATACAAATCGCACTTTTTTAAGGAATTCAAAAACAGTGTTTATGACGACCATGCCTCGGTAATTTTTTGGGATGACGGCAACTGCATCATAGAAAACGTGTTTACCGATAAGGCAAGTTATGTCTACCTCAACTACCGTTCGCATTATGACAATACGAAAATGACGATTCGTGAAGGCAATGCACAAGGGGCCATTCTGGCTGAATTTACCATCAATAAGACAAAGGAGAATACAACTTCACAGTTTCCGCTTAAAACGATAGGGAAAAAGACAGACCTCCATATAGAAGCACAGAACAATGGGGTTGCCCCTGAAACCAATATTCTAAATGTTTATTGGCTGGGCTTTATCGAAGATATACCTGGCAATGAAAAACCTGGTGCGGAAAGTGTAAACGCGGCATTTGTGACGGCATTGAACGCAAAAACGGAAACCGTTCCGATCATGGTCGAAAATCCCGCCTACATGAAGCGTACCACTCAGGTTTTTGACCGTGGAAGTTTCATGGTAAAGACCGATACCGTGCAGCCTGCGACCCCAGAAAGCCTTAACGAATGGGCTTCTGAATGGCCAAAAGACCGTTTAGGGCTTTCAAAATGGATCGTTAGCAAAAAAAATCCGTTGACCGCGCGCACCTTGGTCAACCGCGTATGGCACCAAATTTATGGTCAAGGCATTGTTTCAACAATCGAAGATATTGGTTCTCAATCAGAACCTCCTTCACATCCTGCCATGTTAGATTGGCTTGCGCTGCGTTTTATGAACGAGCACAATTGGAGCTTAAAGGCACTTATTAAAGAAATCGTGATGTCAGGCACCTATCGCCAAAGTTCTGAAAGCACTCCTGAAATGTACCAACTTGATCCCGAAAACGAATTGTATGCCCGTGGACCAAGAATTCGTTTGGGCGCTGAACAAATACGGGATCAGGCCCTAGCAGTATCTGGCCTATTGAGTAGCAAAAAATACGGTCCGGGCGTAATGCCACCGCAACCGGAAGGCGTATGGAAGACCGTCTATAACGACGCGCAATGGGTAGAAAGCGAGGGTGAAGACCGTTATCGAAGAGGAGTTTATACTTATTTGAAACGAACGAGCCCCTACCCTTCATTTTTGACATTCGATGCCGGTAGCCGAGAGGTCTGTATGATCAGAAGAACGGTAACCAACACTCCCCTACAGGCCTTGGTTACGTTGAACGATCCTGTCTATTTGGAAGCCTCCTACCAATTGGCGAAAAATACATTTAGCGCAGATGACATAGACAAGAGCATTGCACTGGCGTACAGCAAGGCAACACTTTCAGAGATAACACCATCAGCCTTAAGTGCCTTGAAAGAGCTGTATGAAACTTCACTAAAGGAATTTATACATAATTCGGAGGCTGCGGAGCAATTTCTGAATTTCGAAAAAAAACCTAGTGCAGCATTGGGGGCCATGACCATAGTTGCAAATGCCATCATGAACTTGGATGAATTTTTAACGAAAGCATGAGACAATTAACAGCCCATATAAGGAAGTTCGAATAAGCAGGAATAGCTACACGAACAGTCTTCAAGAATGGCAATGGCAGAAAAATTGAACAAATGAAACCTAAATAAGCAAAATGGAAGATCTGATAAAAAGATTGCTACAGGAAAAAATCGCTCGAGAGACCCAAGCGAAGACCCGTAGACATTTTATAAAGAATTGCGCACAAGGTATCGGCGGACTTGCCCTAAGTTCGCTTTTCGCCGGATGTGATCCTTTGGTAAAACCGCAAACAAAATCTCTGGTGTCCTTTTCAGAACGAGACCTGAATCCGTTGGCGACCTTGGCACCACCGTTCGGACCGAAAGTCAAATCGGTCATTTATTTGCACATGGCCGGTGCGCCTTCACAATTAGAAATGTTCGATTACAAGCCTGAACTCCATAAATTAGATGGTCAAGATTGTCCGCAATCACTTTTAGAAGGTAAAAAATTCGCGTTTATAAAAGGCACCCCAAAACTTTTAGGCCCACAGGCCGAGTTCAAACAAGAAGGCGAATCGGGCAACTGGGTTTCGAACTTCATGCCCCACTTTAAAAAAGTAGTTGATGAAGTCGCTTTTTTAAAAGCGGTGAATACAGATCAGTTCAACCATGGGCCCGCCCAACTCTTCATGCATACCGGCAGTGCCCGCTTGGGTAGGCCAAGTATAGGTGCATGGGCAACTTATGGGTTGGGGTCTGAAAACCAGAACCTACCCGGTTTTGTAGTATTGACCTCCGGCGGAAATACCCCCGACGCTGGCAAAAGTGTCTGGGGAAGCGGATTTCTGCCGTCGGTATATCAGGGGGTACAATGTCGCTCTGAAGGTGATCCCGTACTCTATATCGAAGACCCTGACGGTGTTACACGAGACCTGAAAAAAAGCACCATAGATGCTATCAATAAGATCAACAAAGAAGAATACGCAAAATATGCCGATCCTGAAATATTGGCGCGGATCAACCAATATGAAATGGCCTACCGAATGCAAATTGCGGTACCGGAGGTAATGAACATCAACAACGAACCTGAAAACATCCAACAGATGTACGGGGTACAACCCGGTAAGGAATCGTTCGCCAACAACTGTTTATTGGCCCGAAAACTGGTAGAAGACGGGGTGCGTTTCGTACAACTTTTCGATTGGGGCTGGGATACCCATGGTAATATTAGGGAAGGTTCGGTAGATTTGGGTCTTCGCAACAAATGCCGCGAAATCGACCGCCCAATCACCGCCCTGATACTCGATTTAAAACAAAGAGGCCTTTTAGATGACACCCTGATCGTTTGGGGGGGCGAATTCGGAAGAACACCCATGCAAGAAAACAGGGGAAATACAAAAATGGCATACAAAGGTCGGGATCATCACGGTGATGCCTTTACGATGTGGATGGCCGGCGGCGGTATCAAAAAAGGAGCCTCTCACGGAAGAACAGACGATATCGGTTTTACGGGCATAGAAGGCCGGGTTTCAGTACATGATGTTCATGCCACCATTTTACATTTACTCGGTTTTGACCATGAACAGTTCACTTACGAGTTTCAAGGTCGAAACTTCAGGTTGACCGATGTTGAGGGGGAAATCATTAAAGAAATATTGGCATAAAATAAATACATGAGACCAACACTACTCCTAACCCTACTATTCTTTAATGTTATAGGTTTTTCCCAAGAAAAAAAGCAACTCCAATTCTTCCAGACCGATTGGGGAAGAACCGATTCTTGGTTCGCCTTTTGCGAGCGAACCCAGAAAGCGGGTTATGATGGTATCGAGGTTTGGTTTCCTACGGAATTGCAGAGCATGCTGGATTTGAAAAAAGCCTTGGAGCAATACAATTTAAAAGTCATTTTTTTAGCAGGAACAGATAGGTCGTTACCCTTCGAAACAAGTTTGGTCCGATATACCGAGAACCTTATGCGCTTGTCGGAGTTTGGGCCTGTTGCGATTAACTGTCATACGGGAAGCGATTTTTTTACCTTCGAACAGAATAAAGCCTTTATCGATGCCGCAAATAAAATAGCAAAGGAAAATAATATTCCCATTTATCATGAGACGCATCGCGGAAGGTTTAGCTATAACCTGCCCGATACCAAAAAATACATTTCGACCATTCCCGACTTAAAATTGACCATGGATATCAGCCATTGGATGGTCGTACATGAATCGCTTTTAGAAAACCAAGATATCGAGCTACAAGATATAATCGGTCGATCAAACCACATCCATGCCCGGGTAGGTCATGCAGAAGGCCCCCAAGTGAACGATCCCGAAGCCCCAGAATGGCAAAAAGCCTTGGATAGGCATCTGATTATTTGGGAAAAGGTGATCCGAACAAAATGGGCAGAAAGTGAAAAACCCTTTACCATAACAACTGAATTCGGCCCGCCAGATTATTTACCTACCTTACCCTACACCAGGGTACCCGTTGCCGATCAATGGAAAGCGAACCTTTTTATCATGAAGGCATTGAAAGAAAGAATGAACATTCAGTAACATTAAGGTGCTATGGATGTATTCAAACAACTTTTAGGTCGCCTACACCCCTTATTGGTGCACTTGCCCATTGGGTTCATCATGGTCGGACTTTTATTGCAATGGTATGACCGAAAATCGGGAGAGAACAAGAAGACCATAGGCCTCATCTATTTGTGGGCGGGTATAACCGCGGTGCTCACTTGCATCACGGGGTATCTTCAATATGTAGGGGAAGGGTATTCGTTCGATTCCGTTAAATGGCACCTTTGGTTGGGAATCGCGACCGCGGTTTTTTCATTTTTGATGTTTTTCAAGTACCAGGAGCCTACAAAAATCAGATTGTTTCAAAGGGTTCCGCTGGGGGTTTTTTTGGGGGGAATATTGCTTTTGATTTCCTTCACCGGACATTTGGGCGGAAGCATTACACACGGCGACGATTATCTTGTTGAACCCCTGCCAAACAAGGTAAAATCTGCTTTGGGTTTTGATACTTTTGAGGAAAAGGAAATCGCGCTTAACGAGCAACTTTGGCAAGATGCCCTGGTCTATGACGATGTTATCAAACCTATTCTGAACAACAACTGTGTAAGTTGCCATAACCCGAAGAAAAGCAAAGGTGAATTGCAGTTGCATACCGTGGACGATATTCTAAAGGGAGGCGAAAATGGAGCTGTGCTCGTAACCAACAATGCCGAACAAAGCGAGCTCTTTCTTCGCATGATGCTTCCGAAGGAAGATGAACATCATATGCCGCCTGAGGGCAAGACACAACCAAGCAAGGAAGAGGTCCGTTTGATCGGGGCCTGGATCGATGCGGGACATCCGTTCGATAAATCAATTGGTGAAACGGCACTGGAAAAATCACTTTTTGAAACCTTCTTTGTAAAGAAAAAAGACAACGACTATCCTGATGTAGAAGTTATTGCCGCATCGCAAGATAGTATTCTGGCCATTGAAAAAACGGGGGTGCATATCGATCCGATCAGTAAAGCTACTAACTTTTTGAGTGTTTCCTGTATCAACAAACCCTTGTTTTCCGACCTGGATTTTGAATCACTTCTTCCCATCAAAAACCAGATTGCAAAACTTGACTTAGGCGGCACACAAGTAACCGATTCTGTTTTTGCCAAACTTTCCCTGCTTCCCAATTTAACCATCCTTAAGTTGGATAATACGGCCATCACAGGAAATACCATCGAGAAAATAACAGCATTAGAGCATCTTAAATACATCAATTTAACAAGCTCTAAATTCGAAACACCACATTTAGGAAAACTCGCAGATCTTAAGAACCTTCTGAAAGTCTATGTATATGGGTCTAAGGTAGACTCGAAGGGTATTCGCTCTTTAAAAGATGGTCAGATTATTATTGATTACGGCGATTATGAACTACCTTCCATCGCTTCCGACTCTATTATTTATTAACGTTGACCGGTTCATGTAGCAGCAAGGTATGCACAGTTCAAACGAATTACACAAAGAGTCTATCTAAAAAGACTGTGCCCGCCTTGCTTACAAACTTTCCACCTATTGAAGTTGTGCCTAGAAACAAGCAATGCAATAAATTTCCGAATCAAAAAGAAAAAGGCTAGCTTAGGGCCACCAACGAAAAAGCATGCATTTAAGTAAAAAAATAGGCCTCTTTGTAGCTCCCCTTCTATTCTTTGTCATCAATAACCTGCCTTTTGAACTTATTTCAGCAGACGCCGATGCAGTAATCGCGGTAGCGGTTTGGATGATCCTTTGGTGGATCACCGAGGCGGTCTCCATTTCGGTGACGGCTCTGCTACCCCTAATTCTTTTTCCGCTCTTGAAGATCATGTCGATAGAAGAGGTAGGCGCGAATTATGGCAGCCCGATAATCTTTTTATTCTTCGGCGGGTTCATTCTTGCCCTTGCCCTTGAAAAAGTAAACCTACACCGTAGAATTGCCCTGAGCATAATAAAGATAACCGGTACAAGTCCGAATAAAGTGGTACTCGGGTTTATGATCGCCACGGCGGTTTTGAGCATGTGGATCAGCAACACGGCCACGGCTGTGTTGATGCTTCCGATTGCTTTATCGGTAATTGGCCTATTGGTTAATGACGATGACGGATTTACGAAGAGTGACCGGAATTTTGCATTGAGCGTTATGTTGGGCATAGCCTTTTCAGCGAATGCCGGGGGAATTGCCACGGTAATCGGTACACCGCCCAATTCCGTAATGATCGGCCTATTGGAGAACGAGTATAATATTGAAATCTCCTTTTTGAAATGGATGATCATCGGGGTGCCCTTTTCTGCCGCGATGATCGCTATCAGTTATGTTGTACTGGTCAAATGGCTGTACCCCAGCAGGCAATTGAAATTTTCGGCATCTCGAAACGTCATCAACGAAGAACTTAGAAAACTAGGCCCCATGTCGGGCAAGGAAAAAATGGTATTGGTTATTTTCGCAGTGACCGTTTTTCTTTGGATTTTCAGAACGGTTATCAATGAGATATTTCCGGCACTCAAGTTGAACGACACCATCATCAGTATGGCCGCGGCAATCGCCATGTTTTCCTTGCCCTATAATCTTAAGAAGGGTGATTTTATCATAGAATGGAAAGATACCCAAAAACTAGCCTGGGGTATTTTAATTCTTTTTGGTGGTGGGCTGGCCTTGGCAAAAGGCATGTCGGTAAGCGGTATTGTTGATGTTGTAGCGAATGCCATCGCCTCAAGTGAGATTACGGTGCTATTCACCGCGGTACTTTTGATCACCCTCATGCTTTTTATGACCGAGTTAATGAGCAACGTTGCCTTGGTAGCGGTGCTCGCACCTGTGGTAGCAGGTATTGCTATTGGTCTGGAAATTCCGATACTTTACCTTTTGATTCCGGTAACCATGGCCAGCAGTTGTGCCTTTATGCTGCCTATGGCCACCCCACCAAATGCCATCGTGTTTGCCAGCGGCTATATCAAAGTCCATGAAATGGCAAGGGTAGGCTTTTTCTTGAACATTATAGCGGTACTCATTCTTGTCTTAATGTTTCAATTTGTACTTCCTCTAGTTTTCTAAAAACAGGGTGCTTGCGACCAGGGCCAGCTTAAAAAATGCCTTCTATGTGAGCCTTTTATCTAAATTATATAGCCGAACATCCAAGAACTATCCTTTAGCCTGGCATTTGGCTTCTTTTTATTATTTTTAGAGGTAATGTAAAGTGTCTTAGGCCTTTCCTCTAAGATATCGTCATCAGTAGATTTACCACAAATAACCTGTTATGAAAAAGATAATTTTGGCTTTGGCCGCCCTAGTTTTGTTCAGCAGTCACGTGATGTACCTGAAGCTGGATACCTATTTTCTTAAGCCGCATACCCCGGCTACCATCAAATTGTTCAACGGTACGTTCGAAAAGAGTGAAAATGTTATCGATCGCAACCGTATGCT
>JBHJNU010000033.1:0-32224 GCA_050330515.1 Flavobacteriaceae bacterium
AAAAGGTTTTCTTAAGTTATTTCTTCTTGGCGCCGACCTTTTGATTCAAGAATAAACAACCATAAAAACAAATAAAATGAAAAACACTTCAATTTCGTGGTTAAGGGTAGTGGTAACGTTCTTCCTCGTCTTCGGGTTGATGGAGTACTTCGTAGACTCCGGTAATAAACCAGCATTCATAGCATATCCGATAGCACAATTCTTCCTAATCATGGTGCTTTTGCTGCTGATTGCGATAGAACTGATTTTACAGGCGGTCGAAAATGTGATGTTCCAAACGCTGTCCAATGAAGCTAAGGAACGCTATCTGGCCACCAAGGCAAAATCTTGGGAATGGACATGGGGCAAGCAATTGTATGCAAAGCTTTTAGGCTCAAAACCCATCGAGGACGAAGGTGAGATCATCTTGGACCATAACTATGACGGTATTCGCGAGTTAGACAACCAGCTGCCGCCGTGGTGGGTTTATATGTTTTACGCTACCATTCTTTTTGGTGTAGTATACCTGGCCCGTTTCCACATTTTCAACGATTACAATCAAAAGTTGGAGTATGAACAAGAAGTGGCTACGGCCCAACTAGAAATAGAGCAATACAAGAAAACCGCTAAAGGTTTGGTCGATGTCAACACCGTGGAACTACTGACCGATGCGGCCGATATTAGTGGTGGAAAAGCCATTTTCGAAACCAACTGTGTGGCGTGCCATATGGCGGACGGCGGCGGAGGTATCGGCCCAAACCTTACGGACCAGAATTGGATTCTCGGTGGGGGCATAAAAAATATCTTCCAAACCATATCAGAGGGTGGCCGTGACGGAAAAGGAATGATCGCATGGAAACAGACCCTAAATCCATTGGAAATGGCCCAGGTAGCAAGTTATATTATGGTAGAAATAAACGGAAAAACCCCAGCAAATCCGAAAGCTGCCGAAGGCGATATTTGGGTCGATGAAAATGCTGCCCCAAGCATGTTGATACCTTCGGAAGGTGCAGAAACTTTGGAGGAACAGGATAGACCCGACTGACTCTGGGCAAAACATCCAAAAAGGCGGTTACCCCTTGGCAGGTTAAAAAGTAAGGTCATATAACTTTTACAAAGGGAAAGTTAGTCATAAGAACAGTTACAAAACAAAATGTCGCAGGATCAAGAGCATTTCAGGGACAGTATCGGAACCATCAGCGAAGATGGCAAGCGGGCATGGATTTTTCCCAAAAAACCGAGCGGCAAATGGTATACCTATCGCAAGTATGTGAGTTACTCGCTACTGGCATTTTTGGTAGTGGCACCTTTTGTGAAAATCAACGGAAACCAATTTTTGATGTTCAATGTGCTTGAACGTAGGTTCAATATTTTCGGTTTTCCATTTTGGCCACAAGATTTTCACCTGTTCGTGATCTCCATGATTATAGGGGTCATCTTCGTCGCACTGTTTACGGTAGCGTTCGGTCGTATCTTCTGTGGCTGGATGTGTCCGCAGACCATTTTCCTGGAGATGGTTTTCAGAAGAATAGAATTCTGGATCGACGGCGATCGCGGAGCCCAAATGAAATTAGACCGCCAAGAATGGAACGCTGAAAAAATAAGAAAAAGGGTTGCAAAATGGTTCATCTTTTTTGTCATTTCATTTATCATCGCAAATGTTTTTTTGGCCTATTTGATAGGTAGTGATCGATTGATAAAATATATAACCGACGGGCCCCTGTTGCATATCAGCACTATGGTGTCACTGTTAATTTTTACGGCGGTATTCTATTGGGTCTTCGTTTGGTTCAGAGAGCAGGTCTGCATTATAGCATGCCCTTATGGACGAATGCAAGGTGTTTTGTTAGACAATAAATCGATTGTGGTAGCCTACGACCATAAGCGTGGCGAAGGGGAAAATGGTCGGAAAAAATTCAGGAAAGGAGAAGATCGCGAAGTCTTGGGCCACGGCGATTGTATCGATTGTTTTCAGTGCGTTAATGTATGCCCAACGGGAATCGATATACGCAATGGAACTCAATTAGAGTGCGTGAACTGTACCGCATGTATTGATGAATGTGATACGATCATGGAGAAAGTAAACCTGCCCAAAGGTCTGATCAGATATGCAAGCGAAGATGAGATAACCAAAGGAGAAAAGTTCAAGTTCACACCACGGTTAAAGGGCTACTCGGCCGTTATTATCATTTTGGTGGGTTTTTTGGTAGGGATGCTCTTCTTAAGAAATGATCTGGAAGCTAATATTTTACGCCTTCCAGGGCAATTGTACGAGCATAAAGAAGGGAACATTATCAGCAATGTATATACCTATAAGTTGATCAATAAAACCACCAAAGATGTTGAAGATGTCAATTTCAGGCTACTATCCCACAAGGGAACGGTGAAGCTCGTAAGACAAGAGAACTTCAAAGTGGCCGCTCAAGATTTGGCCGAAGGCACCTTGTTCATCGAGATCAATAATGCAGCCATCAAAAGTGATAAGGAAAAAATAAAGGTCGGGGTGTATAGTGGTGATAAGCTTATAGAAACAACATTAACCGCTTTTTTGGCTCCTAGAAGTTACAAATGAAGTAAGAAGGGTTCAGCGAAAGAGGGTTTAAAAATACAACTTTGCTTATAGCAAAGAAGGTCAGGGTGACGGGGTAGTGACGGTTTAAAATAATCAAGATCTCAATGCCGATACTAACAGGCACCAAAGAGAAACAAATAATAAAACGATAACAGTAGGCTATGAAAATAAACTGGGGAACAGGCATCGTAATCGCATTTATAGTATTCATTACTTTTATCCTATTCTTTGTAGTGCGCATGACTACCGACGGGCGGGCGAACCACGATCTGGTTACCGAAGAATATTACAAGGCAGAGTTGGGGTTTCAAAAAGAAATAGACGCGGAGAAGAACGCCAATAAAAACGCCAAAATTTTCGTGGAAAAAACACAAGAGGGTCTACTCTTGAAGTTTCCCGAAAACTTAGACTTAAAAAAAGTAAAAGGAACGGTGTCCCTTTACAGACCATCTAATAAGCACTTGGATTTTGACTTACCCATCAGTCTATCCCAAGCACATTTGCTCATACCTGACAAACGTTTGTTAGATGGTCGTTGGGACATTAAGGTTTTATGGGAATACGAGGGAGAGAACTATTTGCACAGGGAAAGCTTGACCTATTAATACGTGCCAGCTTCGCAAGTTTAGCTGGTAGAGAGGATAAATACCAAGATGAAAATTTATCCACTTATAGCCAAACCTAAAATCTAATCTAAAAATTGATACTATCGGCCATCATATTAGGATTCATGGGTAGCCTCCATTGCGTGGGCATGTGTGGCCCTATTGCCTTTATGCTGCCCGTTGACAGAACGAACAACCTTAAGAAGTTCTCGCAGGTCTTTAGTTACCATTTCGGTAGATTGTTGGCTTATGGCATTATAGGTCTTGTTTTCGGATTGCTGGGCAAGGGACTTTACGTATTTGGAATGCAACAGAAACTCTCTGTGGCCATTGGCATCTTGATGATCATCGCGGTGCTCGTGCCGCAAAGAACCATGGCAAAATACACTCCTATAGCTATCGGAACAAAAACAGTTTACAAAATCATTTCGCAAGTCAAGAACCGGTTGGGGCAAGAATTGAAAAAGAAGCGCCCCGATACGTTCTTGACCATTGGCTTCTTGAACGGTTTTCTCCCATGTGGTTTGGTGTATATGGCCCTATTCGGATCCATAGCAATGGGCAGTGCCTTAGAGGGCGCACTCTTTATGCTCCTTTTTGGCTTGGGAACCATACCCTTAATGACTATGGCCATTTATTTCATTGGAATGCTAAAAGGTAGCGCACGTCAACAGGTGCAGCGGGCAATCCCTGCGTTTGTGGTCATTATAGGGGTACTGTTCATTCTCCGTGGCTTGGGGTTGGGTATTCCTTACGTATCTCCCAAACCGGTCACTGAACTGGTATCGGCTGAAATGGAATGTCATAAATGATATTAGATAATTGGTTACTTTTGAAATTCGTTATAAACCGAGAAGACCAAATACAATGAAACTTATTTTCAAACTTGCCCTAGTATTAGCAACCCTCAATTTTGGTTGTAAAAACAACCGAACGACCAACGAAAAAGTGATAGACAGGTCAATTACGGCCCTTAATGAAGAACCCAGAGGCGTGGAAAATATTGCCTATAAATGGGGAAAGATTGCCTTGGACGCCACTGCCAATGACACTGAACGCTTCAAGCCTAGACCTACAATAACCTCTCGGTATTTAGGACTGATCTTTGTTGCCATTTTTGATGCATGGTCGCGCTACGACACCAAGGCGATACCCGTTTACCTAAAGGATGTTGCCAGAAGACCATCGGAAGAGAGCAACCTGAAGAACAAGGAAATCGCCATCAGCTACGCGGCTTATGGAACGATGAGAGAATACTATTATTCCGATACCGAAGTCTTTCGCAGTTTTATGAAAGAATTGGGTCTTGATCCTGATAATATATCAACCGATCCCAGCACGCCCGAGGGCATTGGTAACCTAGCGGCAAAGGCCGTTATAGAAGCTAGAAAGAATGATGGCAGCAATCAGTATGGTGAGGTAGAGGGATCAAACGGAACCCCGTATTTTGACTACACCAATTACAGTCCCGTAAACTCAGCCGATAAAAACGTTGATGGAAACCGATGGCAGCCTAAATATTTCAGTGATGGCCAAGGTGGGCAATATGCCCCGGGTTGTTTAACCCCATTTTGGCAAAAAGTAAAGCCAATTGCACTGCAATCGGCACATCAGTTCAGACCGGGACCGCCACCAATGATTGGGTCTGAACAATTAGAAAAAGAGGTTAAAGAGGTCATCGAAATGCAGGCCGAACTGACCGATGAAGACAAGGCGCTGGTAGAATTCATGCGTGATGGACCAAAATCGGTACAACAAGCCGGTCATTGGTTAAAATTTGCACAAGATGTTTCCCGTAGGGATGACCATACCTTGGACGATGATGTCAAAATGTATTTTTTGACCGAAATAACCGCCATGGACGCCTTTATCGCCTCATGGGATTCAAAGATGTTCTACGACTACGCACGACCTTATGCCTTGGTGCACGATTATTACCAAGATCAGATCATTAAAGCTTGGGGAGGTCCTGGTAAGGGTATCATCGAAATGAAGGGTGAAGAATGGAGACCTTATTCTCCCGATGTTTTTCTTTGTCCACCGTTCCCGAGCTATGTCTCAGGCCACAGTACCATTTCCGGCGCCTGCGGCGAAGTTTTGAGATTGCTTAAAAATGATGATTTTTTCGGAGAGGAAGTTAGGCTGGTTCCCGGTTCATTGACCGAAACCGACGCGCAGCATTTTGGAGATACCGTGACCATAAAGTTTCCAACGTTTACAGAAGCTGCAAATATGGCTGGTATTTCAAGGGTCATGGGGGGATATCATATTCAAGCCGATAACGTTGCGGGACTTCAACTTGGACGTGATGTTGCCAGTGAAACCTGGAAGTTCTATAACAGGCATTTAGGAAACTAAAGCGTTACTTCAGGTATACATTGCAATGTGAAGTAATACGTGTGGGCAGGCTTGGCAAAAAAAGAGGTTCTTGAGCTTTATTCTCTTTATTAAAATGAAATTCAAATGCTTATAAAGTCTTGTGAAAAAGATTCCAAATGATATCATTTTACGTCCGAGGTTTCAGATAGCGGTATCCGAGCCAAAAGAACGTATTTTAGAGGGTCTACAAAAATCAGAAGTACAACCCTTTGTGATCAATCGACTCGACGAACATATCTTTATCAAATTCAATACAAACGAAAAGAATTTCTGGTCACCACAAGTACATCTTGAAATTGTTGAAATCGATAAAAATAACTGTACCGTGTACGGTGTTTTCGGCCCCAACCCTACCCTTTGGACGTTCTTCATGTTCCTTCACTTTGCGGTCGCTACGCTTTTTATCATTTTTGGCATTTGGGCGTATTCAAGCGCCTCGCTTGGCAAACCGTACGGGCTCCAGTTGGGCTTATCGATTTTTATGGTACTCCTGTGGTTTGTGCTCTATGGTCTGGGCAGAATGGGTAAGCGACAAGGAAGGCCGCAAACGGAGCAATTATATCGGTTTATAATGGGCTCGTTGATTACATGACCGGCCGATCAGGTGGTCTATGGCATTGAATGATATCGCCTAAGCTTAATGTAATAAAAAAGACCGCTCGATCGAACGGTCCGTTTTAATTATTTTATGTTCTGCCCTTTTTTATTGATACGTTAAATTGAAAATTTAACCTACTACTTCAATAGGTATCCGGTAAATAATACCTAATTGATAACTAACAGAATTCAAGATGTGATTATCAATGTTCTGTGTTAAAAACTTTTCAAAATTCTCATTGGTAGATGTCACGGACAGCAAATGAACCTTGCCGAAGCTATCAACGGTAATGCGCACCTCAGCAGTCGCCCCTTCAAAACCAAGCGAACCAGCTTCCTGTATCACTTTTGAAATTTCGAATGTCAGTTTTTTTGTAGGGATTGGATTCTCTTTGGCAAATACATTACTTATACTCGTAAGAACGGCAATCATCAAGATCAAACCAGCTTTTTTCATACTATTATATTTATACGTTACATTATTTTTAAATTCAATATTAAAGATATGTCAATTATAGAGATGTATAATTACATTTTTAATTTATTTAACGTATCATTTTTAATAATATTGCATTTTAACAGTCTCGGTCGTTATAAGAGTTAGTCTATAGAAATAAAAAAGGAAAGCCTAACTTGGCTTCCCTTCCTTCACGATAACAATAAGCGATCGTTAAATTTTAAAAGTTACCACCGGTATGGTTGCATGGTTGGTAACATCCTCACCTATACTTCCCATAAAGAAATGGGAAAGCCCCTTACGGCCATGTGTAGGTATACCGATCGCATCGGCATGTGCAGTCTCACTATAGTTCAAGATACCCTTTTCTACACTGTAATCATTGTATATTTCCACTTCTAGACCAGCGTTGGCCTTTTGAAGAAATTCATTGATTCGAGCATACGCGTCATTGGTACTTAAAAAATCATCGCCCGGTATATTAATATACACTAGGTCAAGTTCTGCGGAAAGCAAATGGGCAAAGTCTTTGGCTTTTTGAAAAGCCAATAAACTTTCATCTTTAAAATCGCAGGCGAAAACAAATCGGTCGACCTTGAAGTTCTCATGGTCGTTTTTAATTACCAAAACAGGGATATCTGCATTTCTGACCACCTTTTCAGCGTTCGACCCTACAAAGATCTCTTTTAGACCATCTGATCCGTGCGAGCCCATTACGATCAGCTCAGCCCCGTGTTCGGCCGCAACTTCATTGACCTCGCTGAACACTTTGAAATGTTTAATTATCGGGGTAATGGAAATGCCCTCTAAATAGGGTTTGTTTAAAAACTCCTTGAATCTTTTTTCGGCCAGCTTAATCAAGAAAACCGTTTGTTCAGGATGAAAACCTTCAGAAGAAGTAATCATGGCCTGGTTCAGTTCAAGCATATGAAGGGCCAAAATTTCGGCCCTATGCTTTTTGGCCAAAGAAGCCGCAACTTTCAAGGCGTATTCAGACTGTTCAGAAAAATCAAGAGGTACAATTATTTTTTTCATGGTAAACTGTTTTTTTATTTCTTATACAATAGTGCTATCAAACCCAAATAGTTTTCAGTAATCACCCATTTATTGAACAGCACTGCATATTGTTATATGGTCATCGAGAACAATCGCGTCTCCGGTGTTTTTCTATGCAATAGAACGTCGAAAGCCATACATATATTTCGTATGAAAGGTCTGCCTTTTTCGGTAACTCTCAAGTCAGTAGGGCCAATTTCAAGTAATCCATCGCCTTCCATCTCCTGTAGTTTGTTCAAAACGATCGGCATTTCTTCAAAATACAATTCTGGGGCTTCCCAAGATGTTTGAAGCCTGCACATCAAATTCAAAATGTGCTTTCTTATGATCCTATCCTCATCCTCTAAAATATGCCCCCTATAAATGGGAATGATCCCGTTTTCGACCAAATGTATATATTCTTCAATACGCTTCACGTTTTGGGCGAAGCTATACCAACTGTCGCCGATACTGGAAGCGCCCAAGCCCACCATCAACTGGGTCTTTGAGTCGGTATAGCCCATAAAATTACGATGTAGTTCGCCCAACTTCATAGAGCGGTACAAAGAATCATGTGGTAGGGCAAAATGATCCATCCCTATTTCGGTATAACCTACCTCTGTCAACAATCGCTTTCCTGTTTCATACTGTTCTCTTTTTTCGGTCGCAGTGGGCAAATCGGTATCTTTATATCCTCTTTGACCATTACCTGTTAGCCAGGGTACATGGGCATAACTATAAAAGGCCAATCTATCGGGCATTAACGTTTTGGTCTTTGCTATAGTTTCTTGAACATGTGCAAGGGTCTGGTGCGGCAGACCGAAAATAATATCATGACCGACAGAAGTAAAACCTATTTGCCTCGCCCAATGGGTCACTGCTTTTACGCTTTCAAAAGTCTGCACCCTGTTGATCGCATTTTGAACCTTCTCGTTGTAATCTTGAACGCCGTAGCTAACGCGCCTGAAACCCAGATCATACAAAGTTTGCAGATGTTGGCGGGTAGTATTGTTCGGGTGGCCCTCGAAACTGAACTCGTATTCGTTGGCCCTATCGGCGTATTTGAAAATGCCGTTGATCAACAGGGCTAGGTTTTCAGGGGAAAAAAAAGTTGGTGTACCGCCACCCAAGTGCAATTCCTTTATGATGGGCCGCTCACCGAACAATTCACGATATAGCTTCCACTCTTGAAGAACGGCGTTGATATAGGGCACCTCAACATCGTGCTTTTTGGTAATGCGCTTGTGGCAGCCGCAGAAAGTGCACATACTTTCACAAAAAGGCAAATGAAGGTATAAACTGATGCCTTCAGATGCATTACTTTCCTTAAAACTACGCTTTAGATTGGATTGCCATTTGTTGCCCGAAAAGGTCTCCATATTCCAATACGGCACAGTAGGATAGCTCGTATAACGCGGACCTGGTACGTTGTATTTCTGAATGAGCGTGCACATGATATCGTTTTCTTATGCTACAAACTTAGTACCGTCCATTTGAAAATAACATGATAATTGTCAGGTGTTGAACGCTATTTCCATGACCCTATATCGGGAAGCACATAAATGAGCTTATTGAACAATTAGGTTGTCGGTATCTATGGATTGACTTATCTTTCTAAAGAAATGTCGAACGTATTTTTTACCCTCTATGCGGGATTAAGTTTATGGGGCTTTTTCAGTGTAATCATGCACGGCTCTCGGCCCACCAAGTCTTTAGCGTGGGCATTGATCATATTCGTGCTACCCATCGGTGGGGCTTTGTTGTATTATATGTTTGGGGTGAACCGAAGAAAGTTCAAGTTTTTCAGGTTGAAACGATCCCAGAAGAGAAGGTTGTACGATATAGAAAACAGAGAATCTGAGGGTCCGGCTTTTGATGTTCACTTTTCATCGAAGCCATCGGATAGGCTCTCGAAACTGATTAAGAACAACAGTTATCTCTCTGCCTCTAAAGGGAACAATGTAAGGGTACTGAATTCTGGTCGGGAAACTTTCGATGCTATTTTCGAAGCGATCGCCGCAGCGGAAAAGTTCATACATGTTCAATACTACATCTTCGAAGAAGGCGAATTACAAGACCGGTTCTACGAGCTTTTCAAGTCGAAAATTGCCGACGGTGTAGAAGTTCGTATGATCTATGATTCTTTCGGAAGTGTATCGTTTCGTGGAAAATTAAAAAAACGTTTTCGTGCCATCGGGGTGAAATCATACCCGATGATGCCGCTAAGATTTGGAAGCCTATTATTTACCTTGAACTACAGAAATCATCGTAAAATTATCGTCGTAGACGGTAAAGTGGGTTTTACTGGCGGCATCAATGTCTCCGATAAATATATCAAGTCGACGCCCGATCTGGGAATCTGGCAAGATCTTCACGTTCGTTTGGAAGGGCCGGTAGTCAATAGTCTTCACCGCGTTTTTATAAAAGACTACCATTTTGCGAGTAAGGAAGTTCTTCTGCTGCAACCGAGCTACTTGCCCGAACCGCAAATGGTAGGAGAATCAATCGTACAGATCGCGGCGAGCGGGCCTGATTCTGGCCAGCCTGCGATTATGCAGCAGTATATCGCCATGATCGGCCTGGCGGAAGAGCGTATCTATATTTCAAACCCTTATTTCATTCCAGGAACGGCCGTGATCCAAGCACTGAAAATAGCGGCACAAAGCGGTATCGAAGTCAACCTACTGGTTCCTAAAAAGGGAGACTCCCTATTGGTCACTTATGGTATGTACTCAAATTTTGAAGATTTTTTGGCCGTTGGCATAAACATATTTACGCGTACCGATTTTTCGCATAGCAAAGTCATTGTCATCGATGGTAAAATTGCCTCTATAGGTTCGGGCAACTTTGATTATCGAAGTTTCGAACACAACTTTGAAGCCAACGCCATTATATATGATGCGGCGATTACCGAGCAAATTGTTGCCGTTTTTGAGCGGGAATGCGAAGAGGCGGAACAACTTTCGTTTCAGCTATTCAGAAAAAGACCCGGTACACAAAAATTTTTAGAGGGACTTGCCAAGTTCTTCAGTCCGCTTTTGTAGTAAAAAGATTAAAGCAGCGGTATTTTGGTTAAGTAGCCCCAATAGATTAAGATCTATAACGGTCAGCCCCCAATCGATGCCTAATTGAAAGTATAATCCTTACATTCATCAAAAGAGTCTTAATTTATTGTTCAACTAAACTTTCCTTACCATTAGAACAAAAATTGGGGGCAACTCTCTATTTAGAGTGTTGGAAATAAATGACTTTACATATCTAGCTATATTTAATAAGAGAATACATCTATTTGTTGTCACAACTCTAAACACAAGAAAACTTAGTAGTCATGTTTACACGGTAACCCTGAATTTTACATAGTATCTTTTTTTATTTTAGTCGTTAAATCACTTTAATTGTTTGCTGCCACCTGCTTCCAAAACAAGGGCTTTTCGCTCAACAGCCATTTTAGCTTTATACCCATTTCTGTAAATTCGAATCCGGCTGCGGTGGCAGAGGCAATGTTACTATATTTGCCATAAACATTACAACTGAATCGCTTAGAAAATTGGTACTGCATACCTGCTTCCGCTCTGAATATGGCTGTTGTAGCATCATCCTCTACATTCTGATAACCTGCAGCAACACTCGCCATAAAGGTGGTTTCTTCAGTGATTAATCCGCGTAAGTCTGCAAAAACTTCCGCAGCCCGATATTTTTCCGGACTAAAGTAAATTGTAGGTACCTGGTTGGCAAAAGATAGGTACTGATAATTTAGCCCCATTTTCAACATAGGTTTTCTTAATAAACTGTAATATAAAGAGGTGAACAAAAGGTTACGTTTGTTATTATCGGTCTGCTGGGTGTAAATTAACTGTGTATACCAACCAAGATTAAAATTAGTGCCTAAATTATAGTTGAGGCCATAATGGTTCATAACTATTTCGCGTTCGATCAAATCGGCATTAAAACTTTGTACTTCGCGCTGGTATCCTAAATCAAGATTCTGCAGCTTAAGGGGTTGCATTTGTATTTTTAAATCGAAAACAGGCTGGGTATAAGCATCTTGCATAAAACGAGAATTGTTAAAACCCAAAACAGTCTTCAAAATGGTTTTGGGTAAAAATTTATACTGAATCCCCGTTAGTATGACATGTGACTGAGCTTTATTGCCGGTTACTGTATTTTGCGTATTACGATAATTATATGAGAAAGTGGTCTGAAACTTAGTTGACCAAAATATAGCCGCAGTTGAATTGGATGAATATGCAGTATTGTTTCCATTATCAAATGTATACGAGGCATGTGTTTCTATCCATGGCGCATGTTGAGCATTCAACTTTTCAATAAAGGAATTTGCGTCTTTTTGGTTTCTAAAGATCCGCAAGGTTTGAAATGCTGCCTCGTATGCAGGTATAATCTTATCGGAGGCAAATAATGCATTTGCTTTACCAAGATTTCCATCAAAAGAGGCGCTGTCTTTTTTAAGAATTGCGTTATAGCTTGACAAGCTAGTTTTGAAGTCGCCCGTATACATACCAAGGGTAGCTCTCAGCGCAAACACCCAATTGGCATCTGGATAAACGATTTGAAGGCTATCAATTTGATGGCGAGCTATGATGAATTTTCTATTCCAAATCAGTGCCTGAACGTAACGGTCGTAGGTTCGTTCGGTCAAGAGGGAATCAGCAAAAATAGCAACCCGAGATTTAGCCATACTGGCCATGGCGAGTGCTTCGCGCTCTTTTTCGCCAATATGCTCGGCTAAGGAGACGCCGTTTCTTGCCGTAATAGAATCTTTAGGTGATGTTGCATAGCGCCAATAAGTGGATTTAGCGCCTTCTACATTTTTTGTTATCAGATAAATATTCGCAAGGTTAAGCAACGCATCCTTGTCATTGGGAAAGTCCTCAAAAATCTCATGTAACATCTGAATGCCCTTTGAATAATCTTGGTCATTTACGAATTTATTTGCAAAGCCCAGTTTTATATATTTTTTTGAAATTTTTGCACTCTCATTGTTAGCTTCTAATAGTAGGGCCTTATTAATCCATTCCAACGCTAGTTCATATTCCTTCAAATTTGAAAGTGTGTTTGCCAATCCTAAGACCGCGGCAAATTTATCGGGTTGCCTTGCCACCAGGTCTTCATATAAAGGTCTTGCAATTTCATAGTCTCTAGCCCACAAGTAAGACTCGTAAAAATTGATTTCTATTTCAAAGTCATTTGGATATTCTCTAAGAAGATTTGAAAAAATAGTAGTTGCCTTTTTGGGCTCGCCACTTAGGCCCACGGCCCTACCATAACATAATAATGCGGTTTTGTTACTATTGTCATTTACAAGGTAGTTTTCAAAAAAATATTTAGCTTCTTCAAATTTACCAGTTTCCAACAGGCGAAAACCAGGCTCAAGCTTTGATTGAGCCAACAGAATCAGGTTAGTGAACAATAAAGAGAAAAGAATAATCCAATTTTTCATAGGTTAGGTAAGTAAAATACTACAATTAAAACGGTTGATGTATGTTTTTATTTGACCAGTTAAGGATTAACTAAGATAAGACCACTTTACGGTCAACGGAAGTGGAACAAACGTCAACCGACTATAGTAAATAGCTATTCAGCAAATCTGAAAGATAAAAAAGTCTAAAACTGAAAGAGAGAACCAACGTATGGCATAATCCAAATAACTTTCATCGAGAATGGAAAGAAACATACAATATTACTTAAAATACGCGTTATGTTGTAAGAATTATCTTATTTAATAAAAATTAAAATTCCTTAGACATCCATAAATTGGTATCTATTATCTAAAATAACTTTTAAAATGAAAAAGCATAACCCATGAAGATTTTAGCAATTGACGATCAACAATTAATACTTCTATCGGTAAAAAAGAAACTTTTGGAAAACGGTTACGAGGTTGAAACAGCAACCTCAGGCGAAGCTGGTATCAAACTCTTCAAAAGTACAAATCCCGACCTGGTTCTACTTGACATGAATATGCCAGGTATTTCAGGTTTAGAAGTTGTGAAACATATTCGCATTGAATGTGATTCTAAAACACCTATACTGGTGTTATCAGGTAATACCCAAGAAGTCGTAATTATGGATGGATTCGATCTTGGAATTGATGACTACTTAAAAAAACCGGTAAGTCTTGACGAAATCGTGGCAAGAATCAAAAGAAAAATTGGTACACCAGATGGGCTTCAAGTAGGGCTTAACTCAAGGTCTGAGATGGTTCAAAAAAACTGTGTAGGTGTTGTTATCCCCTGTTACAATGAAGAGCAAAGACTTTCTCGGGATATCTTCAATGAATTCTCCAAACAAAATCTCGGTTACCATCTTTGTTTTGTAAATGATGGTAGCACTGATAAAACGCTCGAAGTTTTAGAAGAAATGCGTTCAGGCAATGAAGACCATATTAGCATTTACAATTGTGCTAAAAATGGTGGAAAGGCAGCAGCGGTGCGCCAAGGTATGCTTCACTTGGCCAAGGATGACCAATTTGATTACATCGGATTTCTTGATGCAGATCTATCAACCGACTTCCGAGATTTCGATGATTTGGTTCAAACACTTGAAAACTCTGACTTTAAAATAGTGAGTGGATCGAGAATGAGTAGAATGGGTGCCAACATCACCAAAGAATCGGCCAGAAAACTAATTAGCATGACGATCAACTTGCTTATAAGAAGCATTCTTCGTATGCCGTTCAACGATACCCAATGTGGCGCAAAAATAATGGATAAAGATATTGTTGAAAACATGTTTACCAAACCTTTTATCACCAAATGGTTGTTCGATGTAGAAATATTCATGCGTATGCGAAAATTCTACGGCGCTGAAAAGGCAAAAAGCATGATCTGCGAACAACCATTAAAGCGTTGGGTGCATGCGGATGGATCAAAGCTATCAATGAAAGACTCCGTTAAAATAGTAGGGCAATTAGCCAAAATAGCGATAAGCTATCGCTAGCTGATTCTGTAAAAAATGATTTGCCAATCTCAACCCATCAATGATTTGCCAATCTCAACCCACTATGGATTCTGTGTTCATTTCATAAAGCAGTATGCACTGATCGGAAATAGGCCAAGTCTAGTAATTCATCTATAACAACTTGCATTCGGTCTATTGATCTCATTTTTGACCTTGAATTTCTTTGATATTTGAGCGCTCAGTTTAAAATAAAACTATAAAATATTAAATATGGCACTTAAAATAAATCAACAAAACCAGGCTTTGAACGTACAAGGTCATTTAACCGGAGAAAATGCTATGGTACTAAAAAAACATTTTGAAGTTTTTTCAAAAGACCCGAACGGAATCATATTGAACCTTGATTATGTAAGTACAATTGAGGAAAGTGGTGCATATACTTTAGAACAGATCTATCTCGATTTTATGAGAAATAATAAAATCATCCAAATCATAGGAAGAGAAAATAAAGGAATTGCACAAACAATGAAAGCAACCAAAACCTCTTACATTCTGAGTGATGACCACCTATAGATTAGCTTTAAAAAAAGTATCGCCCCAACAGTTGTTTATGGGTAGTGCCCTTTTGGTTAATGGAGGCAACTACATATACAACCTACTGTTAGGTAGGTTGTTAGGGCCAGAAGCATTCGCCGAGGCAGCGCTGTTGGTGACGCTATTGCTCGTTTTATCATTTGTAGGGATGACCTTTCAAATTGCGACCGCCAAATTTGCAGTACTCTTCGAAAATGATGTATGGCGCATTTTCAAAAATACATTGTATAGATATGCGCTGATTTTTGGTTTAATTTTTGGCATATCCTTAATTATTTTTTCAAATTCCCTACATATTTTTTTCAAGACACAAAACCAATGGATGTTCATCGTTTTTGCCGTTGCCGTTCCCCTATACTTCATCATGAGCGTTAATCGTGGAAGGTTTCAAGGTAGTCGGCAGTTTGAAAAATTGGCAGGAACGTATCAGACGGAGATGTGGAGCCGACTAATATTGACCTTCACTTTTCTTTACTTTATTCCCCTGCAGTCATCAATATTAATAGCAATTGGCATATCACTGTCATTTGTTTTTGGTCTAATTCCTTCAAATTTGAAAAGCATTCAACTTTTTTCGAAAGAGCGATTAGCGAAAGCAGATTTGAGAAAAGTATGGATTTTCATAGGCTTGACCGCAGGGTATGAATTAACGCAGATTATCATCAACAACAGCGATATACTCTTGGTCAAACACTATTTCAATGCTGCTGAAGCTGGCCTATATGCTTCCTTAGCTCTAATCGGCAGGGTAGTATATTTTGTCGCATGGATGTTCGTAATGCTGCTATTACCAACTGTAGTTCAAAAGAAAAAAGATGGCGAACCAACAGCTCCGGTTTTATTTAAATATGTTCTCTTTATTGGAGCCTTCTCGGGAAGTATTGTAGTAGTATGCTATCTTATGCCTGAGACGATCATCGGTTTGATGTTCGGTGACGCTTATCTTGCCATGGCATCGCTACTTTGGCAATATGCATTGGCCACTTCCTTATTTGCCGTTTCCAATATTTTCGCTTACTACTTTTTGTCCCTTGACCAGTATTTTCCCGTAATCCTCTCCGGTTTGCTAGGTATGTCTCAAATAGCATTGATCATCCTCTACCACAGTAACTTGACCATCGTGGTTCAAGTACAAATAGCAGTTATGGTAGCGTTGTTGGTTGCGCAACTCCTTTTTTTTATATATCAGAATTATGGTAAACCGTATTTAAAACAAACCCAACTATGAGATTAGCAATTGTAACCGCATACCCACCGAGTAAAGTGACCTTAACTGAATACGGGTACTATTTGGTAAAGCATTTTCGGCTTCAAGAAGAAGTTACCGAATTGATTTTGATTACCGATAGGACCTTAGGTCCTAAAGACCTCGCATTCGAAGGAAGCGGTTGCGCCATCACAGTTAAAGAATGTTGGCGCTTCAACAGTTATACCAACATTTGGAACATAAGTAAGATCATCTATGAATCAAAACCTGACGCCGTATTATTTAACTTGCAGTTCTTGAAGTTCGGCGATAAAAAAGTACCGGCGGCACTTGGCCTGCTTCTACCATATATTTGCAAAAAGATGGGTATTCCCACAATAGCATTGCTGCACAATATTCTTGAAAAGGTAGATCTTGAAAAAGCCGGGTTTACGCAAAATAAGCTTTTACAAAAAGTTTATAATTTTTTAGGTAGCAGCCTTACAAGGTTTGTTTTAGCATCAGATGTCCTTGCCGTAACCATTAGCAAATATGTTTCTATTTTGGAGGAAAAGTACAAAGCAAGAAATATTGCCCTGATACCACATGGGGCATTTGAAACCCCTCCAGAACCTACTTATAGCCTTCCAAAAGGACCAAAACAAGTTATGGCCTTTGGCAAATTCGGAACTTACAAAAAAGTTGAAATTCTAATAGAAGCTGTTGAACTGATCCGTGGAAGGTGTAACGAAAACCTTGAAATCGTCATCGCAGGTACCGATAGTCCCAATACTCCTGGTTATCTAAATGAGATCCAAGAAAAATATAGCCATGTAGAACAATTAAGGTTTACTGGCTATGTGGCTGAAGAAGAGGTGCCTGTTCTCTTCCGCGATAGTGCGGTAACCGTATTTCCATATACTTCCACAACCGGTAGTTCTGGTGTACTTCATCAAGCAGGAAGTTATGGTAATGCCGTTGCCCTACCTGATTTAGGGGACTTAAGTATCTTGGTGAAGGAAGAAGGCTACTTAGGTGAATTTTTTGATCCATCGAATGCAGGTTCATTGGCTGATGCCATACAGAAAATTTTACAAGACGATGAATATAGAATACTATTAGGTATGACCAACTACAAAGCTGCATGCTCATTACCAATGTCAACCATTTGCCAGATGTACCTAGATTACTTCAAAGCGATCCGATACTCAAAATCTAGTGGCTTTGCCCTTAAGCATCCAACAAAGATAGAAAAGGTGAACGAACCACACTAAGCATTAGGTGCTTTAAACAAATAAGGGAACGGCTTAACAAACCCGTTCCCTTTTTAGTTGGAGAGAATTTTGAACACTGGCTTTTTCCTGCCTTTAGAATCGATACAGCCAAAATACCCTTGCTTTCGTGTGCGCCACGGCAACCTCCCTGCCACGGACGACGGCACGTTATCAAAATCATAAAGGGTCCACAAGATAAAGGGAATTTTTGCGTCCCCCAGTTGTGACTGCATGTTGCTATAATAATCAACTTGCGCCTTTTCAGAACCTTGGTACAAATTCCATAATCCATTATAGGATGATAAACCGTATTCCTGCAATAATATGTGTTTGCTGGGTACATTAGATTTCAAGGTCTCATGGGCCGCGATAAAATCGTTAGGTTCCCTATAATAGTGATATGAAACAAAATCAACCTCATTAGAAAGGTGGACCGCCGCTTCCGGACTTGACCAACCTATGGTAACGGGGTGTCGTGAATCCCACTGTTTTATTTTAATCAACATTTGCTCAAGCCAGGTAATTACCCTAAGCTTACCCCTTGACTCAAAATCGAGGTCAGGTTCGTTTTTTACATCCCAACCGAGAAGTGCAGGATGGTCTTTAAAGGTATTTACAATAATTTCGGCGTGCTTTAAGGTCAGGGTCCAATTGCTAACATCGTAATCTCCGTAAAAATCGAAAAGTGTGATCATTACTTTAAGCCCATGGGCATCTGCCAGGTCTAATGTTGTTTTCAGGCGCTGTAACTTTTCAGGTTTGACTTGTGATTTGCCAAAATCTTCATACTGTTCGAATATTCTTAGGGTATTCAAACCCATATTCTTAATGATCTCAAAATCATTGGAGATAATGGTATCATTGAAGTTTTTTCCAAATGTATCCCAAGGGCTTTTCTGGGGGTAATAATTAATACCTTTTATACCAGGTACTAAATTCAACATTGAATCAACATTACGGGTACTCTTATGGCCATTTAGGTGTTTAGAATCAAGTTGTTTCATGTGGCGTATGCGCCAAAAACCGTCTTCTAGCAACATCAATACTTGATAGCTAACTGTATCCTTTTGTTGCAATAGCAATGTATCTGCCCTATAGGCTTCTTGATAGCGTTCTACACCAAGATCTGTAAAAACAACCAAGGTTCCATCTTCACTATAGAAATCTAGATCCGGGTGATGCTCCAAGGTCGTAGCTTTGTACCAATTCTTGCTTTTAAGGTTTAGATCAATCTGTTCGTATAACCTGCTTCTTGCACTATCGGTATAAAAATCGGCAATACCATAATAATCGTTCTTATAATATGCAATATTGCGTACGTGCCAAGCGCTCAAATAATCACGCTCTATTTCCAGCAATGTCTGCTTTTCCATTGGCCTGCCAGGATTGTCTAGTTTACCCCAAGTAATTTTAGGGGCATATACTTTATCCATTGGGGCTTCTAAGTGTAACATTGACGATTTGTCGGCACCTGTGTTCATGTAGGAAAGTACAGATGCAATACCCGAAAGAATCAATACATTTACCCCCAAAAATGTTGCTATAAGCAACATTCGATAAATAAATTTGGTTAACTTACTGCCCATGTAATTCAATTACATAATTCTTGGTCATTCCCACAGCTTTAAGCGTCAATTGATATTTACCATTGTCAATGTATTCGATTGGTAATTCAAAAATGCCAATACCTTTTATAGTGTTGATTTTTTTGGTCTCAACAAACTCCATGCACTCTGTATAAATGTCCATTTGCAAGAGTATACCATCAGGCACGAGTTGTTGCATGAAACTACGAAGGGGACCCACGGTGATGAGTCTATTATCTTTTGAAAAATGGACATCAAATTCGGAAATAGCGGTTTCGAAAGAAATGGATACTTGATTGCTTTTGGCCGCACCTGTTATATAGGCCGTAATCTGCCATTCTTCTTTTGCTGAAGGATGCAACATGTTTGCAGTGGCCATTCCGCCAATTGTAGGTGCAACCGCACTTAAAAATGCCCCTTTCGAATTCTTTATCAAAAAATTTACCAAAGTGCCATCACTTACAACATTGCCATATTGGTCACGAATGATATCGGTTTGCATTTTGATTATCTGATTGCCATCTGCATAATCATGATTACGAAGCGTACTAATTGTAAATGGCTCGGCAATAGCCGGAAAAACGATCGTGGTCAATTCTTTAGAATTTTTACCCGCTAAAGAGTTGGATACCAAAATTCTACCAGCTTTTTTCGTAGTCATGATATTTTTCCATGCAATGAAATCTTTGGTGGGTAGCTCGTATTCTCTGATATCATTTAAGAACTGCGATTTAAAAACTACAGGGGTCATATCGGGTAAGGTATTATCATAAGGGTCGGTGGCAATGCTAATGAGCATTGAATAATCATCAACACCTGCTGTTATGCTCCTCGGCCCAAAATAAGTTTCCAAGGTAGGTTCAGCTGAAATTAAGGGCGTTATCTCAAAAGAACCATCAGTAGCCGCACCGTCATTTTTCAGTAATTTCCATTTGACCGGCCCTGCCTTGCGCCCAAAATTTTCTGGAATCTCGAATATCAATCCATTTTCAATTTTCCTTGCATTGATGATGTTAGTGCCAAAGACGTTCTCAATTAGTAAGGAGGGTGCTTTTACGGTGGTGTTTCCTTCGAACAATAACTCAATTTTTTCACCTGCCACATAATTTTGGGCCGTGGTTTTAAGTTCGAAAGTAGAAGTATCCAATAAAGGCTTTACCTGATCTAAACACGAGGCCGCAACTATAGCCGTAAAGAATAGCATTATAATTCTCATATTACCTAGGGTTACCTATATAACTATTAACATCAAATTTTATGAACGAAAAACCGTTACCGTGAAAAGGTTGCCTTTGCTCTTGGCCATGGCTCCAATCCCGTTCGGGAAAAATCTTCATTGAAATCGATTCATTGGGCAATCCGTTCACATAACAGTTCTCAAGGCTACTGTCAATAACACATAGTGCTTCTATGTTCAATGGGGTATAGTTAAAATATTGTTTGCGTTGCACACGAACACCTTCAGCCATAAATTGGTGATCGACCCACAACAACTCGTGATCTTTGTCATAATATGAAATCAAAAGTTGTGGAATGGTCACTTCTTGAACTCCTCCATTATATAGTATACCATCAATACCATGCTCGGAGAATACCAAATCTTGAAGCGCTACATTCTTATAAAGATCCGTATTAGCAACATTGCCAGCTGATTGTAAGTTGAATTTAACCGGCTGTTCATCAATCGCCAAAGGAGTAAACTCATCAGGGTTAAATGTCGGTGGCATAGTATCTTTTGTTGATGCCCAAGCAATACCCTCGAAATTAATCTTGAAAGGGGTTGTTTCTTTTGGCATCAGTTTATGCTTCATATGAAACTTTGCATTATAAGCTGCCAGTTCTTCATCAAGATCATTATACAATGTTGCCTTAATAACTACGTCAGCAGGCACATCGTCTACATTCTGCAGCTCACCTACGATACTATATTGACCATTATAGCTGACTAGTTTAGCAGTAAGAATTTCAAGTACCGGTTGTTTTAGTACATCTTCATGATGGGTTTGTTGCGTCGTTATTTTTCGCCGACCATGGTTGTAAAAGGTGGTTGTATTTTCAGAGAACAGTTGGTCCGGGGGTATGTCACTATCTTTTTTCTTCGGTTTTACATACCATTTGCCCGATATTTTAATAAGCTCATGAAAGTAATCCTTTTTCACTTTTTCCAAAGGGGTAATCCATACCGTTGAAACTTTGGCTTTAGCGCTGACATTGTTTTCATCATAAGTTTCAATTCCTATGGAGTCAAGCTTAGCATAAGAACTCAAGATGCCGTCGGTAACCGAAACCTCTAACATATATTGTGCAATGGTAACCTCTGATTCTGGGTCTAGATAAGCATGTGCCCTCTTGAATTCTTTGAAATCTAAAGCATCATAATAAGACCTCAAGACGTTTTTCGCGGATAACTGGTCCGTATTCCTTATATAAAAAGTATAAAGACCTATACCTATGCAAACAAGGACAATGAATGCCCAAATATGATTTATCATAACAAGTTTCCTCGGGAAGCTTTTATAGGCAACCGATAGGTTCATGAAGCTTGCCAATTCGCCCTTTCTCGCTCTTAGTTTGCGGTACCAGAGCATCATGATGTTTATTATAAACGCTATTAGAACCGTTGTAATCGGTATCAAACCCCACATAATATTCAAAAAAACAGGGGTCTGTTCTTTTGGTAGAATCTCCGGTAAGGGAGGTACATTCAGTTTTTCCCAAACCATTATCCCATTTTCCAATTGTTGCAATCGTTGCCAACCACAGAAATAGAGTATGGGATCATAGAATTTGTCATTTGAGAAAATATATTTGAGATTGTATTTCTCGGGCACGGTTAAAAACTGTTGCAATGAACCGATGCCTTCTACGCCCCTGAATTTTGAATTTTCAATCCTTTCAACAGCCCGAGTTGTCAGTTCTGGTAGTCTTCTTGCAGAATGGTAATTGCCGTCGACCGTCATGGCCATGGTCTGGGCTGACAACCATGCCATTTGGTCACCAAAACCCAAGGGTAGATAGCGCCAGGCATCATGCGAATCTTGCCCCAAAAAGTTCACAATGGGCAGCATATTTATCTTTGAAGGCTGAAAAGGTCTAAAGTAACCTAGGGTCATCGTAAAAGTAACCATCAATAACAAGACACCCGCCAAAGCACCACCAATAATTCTATGGTATACCCTACCGAACAACGATTGAATTGTTTCCTTCAAATCCCCTTCAACCAGTCGATAGCAAAACTCTCCAAATAAAGGCAATGCCATAATGGTGGCCCATAGCGTAAAACGGTCTAGCGTAAGAATATTGAATAAATTATCTCCCAACAGCTTTAAAGGTATAGGGGTAGTGCCACCAGTACCTAAAAGTGACAACATAGAAAATGAAAGACCGAAAAATATAAAGCGTTTGCTATAAAAACGATAAAATAAGTAGGGCAAAATGAACAGCAATATGCCCCACGGAATAGCGAAGAATACTAAACCTGAAGAGGTTACCTCGAGAAAATTATCCCTTGAACCATGTGGAATAGGTATCTGTGTAATGGGGTTTTTCTTAGAATTATACCAATAAGGAAAAATACAGACTATTATCAAAACCAAAGAGGCGCCCCCGAAAATGGCCATCCGCCAAAAACTTTTCCTGAATGCCTTAAAGAATACCTTAAACGTAACTTCTCTAATTGTTTCGACCCCCTCTTTGGCAGTATCCATCACAGCCATGCCCAAAAGAGGAAAAATAAAGAATACCATCCCAAATATCGGCGTAACATGGTGCGAGGTAACCGTAACAGCGATCAGCGATAAAGAGGTCATCAGATATCGAAATCTACCTGTAGTGACCCATAAATAAATCTCAGACATTACATGCAATAAGATCGAGAGTGCGCATATACTGGGTAATTGTCCGAAAATATGAAGTGTTTCAATGAACGTTGAAGAAAAAACCGCCAGCAATGCCGTATATCCGGCAACTCTTCGATTACCGGTCATAAGTAATGCATACCTATATGCACCAGTAATGAACAAGATAATGCCGATTATAGCTACGGTGAACATACCGAATTTTAGGCCTCCGACATAGGATAACAGCGCTATCATTTGGTGTATCAGGGGCGGATACGATTGTACCGTAAACCCCGTATACCAATGATAATCCCAAGGTTCAAACCAGTCGGCAGCATAATGACTCGCGAAGAACAAATGAATTAAGGCATCATACGAATACTCTAGCGTATAAAAGATTGCCGAGCCGTGAAACGCAAGGCCGATAATCAATGCCAAAATCAATAAAGTATTCGTTTTTTGCATCATTAATACACTAAGAAAATAGAACAAAATAAAGTTAAATATATTGTGGATGTTACCATTATTAAACACCTAAAGCAAATTGTTATTCATCTATGGTAAACCGCCCTTCGGCATCTTCTTTTAAAAAAAAAACTTATTTAGATATACATTTATCATTCAAAATCACAGAAACCAATAACTATCAACCACCTTATCAAAGTAACCTATATAGTTAACCACCTATGAAAATACTAGCCATTGATGACCAACAATTGATTCTGTTATCGATAAAAAAAAGATTGACGGAATTTGGATATAATGTAAAAACAGCAGATTCCACTAGAAAAGGAATTGAATTGTTCAATACGTTCAACCCTGACCTGGTCCTACTAGATATGAACATGCCAGATTTATCTAGCCCTGAACTTGTTTCTTGTACAGGCATCGAAGTAGTAAAACACATTAGATTATCCTTAGGAAAAGACACCCCTATTTTGGTTCTGTCAGGTAATACCGATGAGAAAGTCATAATGGAAAACTTTAATTTTGGCATCAATGATTATCTTAAAAAACCTGTTAGCCTGGATGAGATGACAGCTCGTATCAAAAGAATTATCGGCCAGCCAAAAACGAATACCGAAGTAGCCACATCATTGGACACGAGAATGATTCAAAAGCACTGTGTTGGTGTAGTCATACCATGTTATAATGAAGAAAAACGATTGTCAAGTACCGAATTTAGAGACTTTGCACACAAAAATCTAGGATACCATCTTTGTTTTGTGAACGACGGTAGCACCGATAATACACTAAAGGTTTTACACGAAATTAAAGATACCAGTAAGTTAAACATTAGTATTTTTAATTGTAAGGTGAACGGGGGTAAAGCGGAAGCGGTTAGACAAGGAATGTTACACTTATCCCAAGACCTACAATTTGATTACCTTGGTTATCTTGACGCAGATTTATCCACCAATTTCTCTGACTTTGATGATCTCGTGGAAACTCTAGAAAAATCACAATTTAAAATAGTAAGTGGCTCTAGAATGAGCAGAATGGGTGCTGAAATTACAAAAGAATCTGCCCGCAGCATCATAAGCAAGGTCATAAGTATGATCATAAGATCTATTCTTAAAATGCCTTTCAATGATACGCAATGCGGAGCTAAGGTGATGCATAAAGCCCTAGTAAAACCGATATTTGAAAAATCGTTTATTACTAAATGGCTATTCGATGTTGAAATTTTTATGAGAATGAGAAAATTGTACGGAAAAAACGAGGCTAAAGCACTTATTTGTGAACAACCATTGAAAAGATGGATACACGCCGATGGTTCTAAAATTTCTATGAAAGATTCGGCCAAAATTGTAGGTCAGCTTGCAAAAATTGCAATTGCCTACAAGTAGAGCGGTTATCTCACATTATTCGATTTTAGCTTAACTACCCATGAACGCAGGTTGCTGAATCCAATCTAAACAGATTTCATCAAATATACTTCCTTATAAGAGATCAGAGTCGTTTTTTATAATAGAACTGATTGAGTACATGAATCCCTAAAATATGCTATCAATATAAAAAAATCAAATTCAACTGCCCTTGTTGCCTATTTTACCTTACTTCAGCTTTATTTAACTAAACAGCATCTTCTTGCTTGTTGCAAGCACTGTGAAAAATTTAGATTACAGGAAAGCCGCCCCTAACTCTTATTGACGACCTGAATTTAGGTATTTGAATGCTTACAATTTAATTTACGCACGAAAATAAGTAAAAGATTGCACTAAAACTGACACCCTAAATATGTGCCAGAGAAGACCAAAACACTTAATATTAAATACTACACTAGTAAAAGAATGAAACGTACTAAAGTCAAGAAATAGTTCCATCTCTGAATCATATAAGTACATCTTTACTAATTTTTTATACGTTCAAATTTTCCATCATCAAATTTTACCTTATAATCTGATTCAAAAAGGGTGCTAGGCATGTAATAGTCCGTTGTAATAATCTGCGCCCCTGATGCCTTTGCCTTTTCAAATTTGGTATAGTCATTACCTCTGGCTTCGCGGGTATCGGAATCTGCCCGGGTACGTACCATATAGCCCTTGGCCACCAATTTCTTAATTTGGTCAAATTTACCGACCGCGTCGTTGATGATCTGAAAGGCGGCCTGCGGGTGGCCCTCTTTTTTATTAACGAACAATACGGCGCCTTTTAATTGGGGGAATTGAGAGAGATAAAGATCGCTCTTGATATCTCCCTCGTCTAAAACAAACAAGAACCTGTTCATAACGTCTTTCATAAACGGCCAACCTTGGGCGATAACCGCTTCTTCCAGCGTTTCGAAATTTCCCCTCACCAAATCCGGCGTAATGAGCTGTTCTTCCGAAAGGACGTCCCTAATTTCAACATCTATATTTTTAAGTGCGTCAGCATCGAATGGTAAAGGATCTCTAGTTCTTGGCACCAGGCCATCTTTGGTATTGATGGTAATTATAATTGGGGTATGACCGGGATTGGCATTGGACCATGACACTAGCTCTTCAAGAGCCTCCTTGAACAACAATTGATGGCTTCTAAAATCGATATCCTGAACATGAAAAATTTTGAGCCCGGCTTCTTTTAACTTCCCATGCGGATCAAAAGCTAAGGGTTCCTGGCCTGTGCTGCGAACTATATCAAGTCCGGCCGGATTAGAATAAAACCCTCCTTCCGGATCATGGAAAACATCTAGTTCTAAACCTCTAAGTCCCAAATTTAACTGCTCGCTAAGTGAAATATGTTCGTACTCCAAAGAACTCGTAGCCGGATTTAAGTTCAGCAAATAGTCCATAAGTGGCTTTTCTATGGCTATTTTGTAGCTGTTATGACTTCCTATTACCTGAATATCGTTCAACTTTAAATCAGTCAACTGTTGATTACCATTATCTTGCGATTGAACCAACACGGTAATAAGGGTTATAAATAAATTGCAATATGTCTTCATAATCTTGTCGTTAATAATTAATGTAACTGTTTTTATATGATTCTTGAATGTACTAGAACAGACTAAGTGCCTTTATCAACTTATGATAAATGACGCGATTCTCATAAATTCCCTTAAAATATTCGGCTCCCCCACCCTTTGCGAACACCGATATCAATTCGCCGGTATGCTGGTCGGCGTTAAAACGAATGGCAATATTTTTGGGAACTACTTTTTGCTTGCCGGTGACAGAATTTAATTCACACTGCCAACCTATACTGGCACCCCGGGCCTACATAATTTGCGGTAACCACTAAAAGCTATTTGCATAGGACCAAACCTAATCTAAAACCAATCCGAGGGACTGATTAATAAAATCGTCATTTTCGTCAATAATGGCGGTTAGGCCATGGTCTGCAATGATAAATGCATTTTGTCTTCAGGCAATCGGTCTGGAAAGCACCAAGGCATCAAGAAGGTATGCGCCGTTCTTCAATGGTTTAAAATGATCTCTATGATGACTTCTCCTATTAAAATAGTTCTTTCCACCGCCAGCGAGAAAATCAATGTCGGCTACCACCGGTTGTACTGCAATTTCTTCATACATATCTCTATCCTTCACGTGCGCATAAAAACTGGCCGATGTTGCGCGAGTTAGGGTAGTACGTGTTTTGATCGCCGTTTGATATTCCCTTTGTTTCAAGTTTTCTAAAATAGTTTCTTTAGGCAAGGTATCCTGCAAAACCCCAATGACCCTATTTTGGGTTTTCCGCCCCTTGGCAAATGTAGTCGCCCCAGCAGCCGAATCGGTTATCCAATGGCCGGTAGACCTTGAATTATAGAATCCTAGACTATTAAAACGTTGGAACTTAGGCGATCTTCCGCCAAAATAAAAGGTTGTGCTAATGCTAATTTGGGCAATACCCCTACCGTCGCCAATCATCGGTACAACACTTAAAGGTTCTTTCTTTGCTGTGAACTTTCTTTTTGGGCTTGGTTGGTAGTCTTGCACCCTAATTATTCGAAGGCGATCGGTAGTAAACCGGTTTTGACCGTTGAATTTATCCGTACGACCTTACTTTTAAAAGAAATACGGCAAGAAGTTTGGGTTTCTTGCCGTATTCTTTTCTACAAACTTTATCTTACTAATATCCAGGATTTTGAACTAAAAATCCGAATTCACTTGAAGCACCGTCGATGGCTCTTTGAGGAATAGGGAATAATCTTTTGTTGACATCAGTAGATGTTTTGCCTGTCCAACTGTCCTCATATTTACCGAAACGAATTTGATAGTTTCGTCTAAAAGCTTCCCAGTAAAGTTCAAACCCGGTTTCACGGAACAAAATATCCAGATCAATTGAAGCCAATGGTGCTGGCGTCTGCGCGGGGCGGGCATTTCTAGATGTCCTTAAGGTATTTACATCAGCTAAGGCCCCTGCATTGTCACCCTTTCTTAACTTTGCCTCGGCACGCATCAAATAAATCTCCCCTAAGCGAATCAAAACCAAATCAACAGCGCTTGGATTACAACAATTTGGAGCAGTACGGCTGAACTGGTACTTTGAAAATCTATACCCTGTGTTATGCAGGCTGCCTTGATCCGTAAAATCAACTTGCAGGGTATGGTCTACATAACCTAGGTTTGCGCCACTGGTTCTTGCATTGATTACGGGGTATATGCGTATGCTGCCATCGTCACAGGTCAATATGTTACCGCCTGCATCTTTTCGGGGGCCCCAAATATTATTTCGTAGAAAACCCCTATTAATTTGAAAACTTTCGGCCGGGACACAAAAGAAATGATTTGCATCATTTGCCGGGCTTATACCTGTTAAATCCTTAAGGTTTTCAGGTACAATAGTGTTTTCCTGAAAGAAACGGGCATCGGCTTCGGCTGGGTCAACAGTGCCATAGGCATCTACCCAAGTCTGGTAAAAATCAGGTGTTGCTGCGGCCGCATCGGTACCCCGTGTGTTAGGCCATTCAGGTCTTGGAACCAAGTCGCCTGAAATCGACCAATAGGCCCAACGGCTGTGCTCAGTATCTAACACGCCTCTTTGGTCTAAAGAAAAAATAACTTCTGGATTGGTATCGTTATCGTCATTGAACACTTCAAAATACTCGGCCGACAAGGAGTAAGATCCCGCTATAATTTCGTTCGTATACTGAATAACCTTATCCATGTCAGCATCTGTAAAGTTGGGCGTACCGTAGGGGTCTCTGTACACGGCTGCATTCAAATATAAGCGCGCCAATAATGCGCTGACCGCATCTTTGGTTAACCTGCCAGGACCCTTGGAGTTATTGATCACATTGACTACCGAGAGCAGTTCTGACTCAAGATAATCGATCGCTTCTTGGCCCCTTAAGATTTCAGAAAGAGCGGACGCGTTGTCTTTTTTGAATACAAGACCCCAGTTATCAAGTACCATCATATTGAGGTAAGCCTTCATGGCTATCATTTCATAAAGAGCATCTTGGGCTTGTGCATCTCCTGCTTCGGCTTCCGGAGCTAATCTATCCACAGCTATTACCGCCCTGGATAAGGTTAACGTGATGTCGGTCCAAGAATCGCCTACCAAACTGTTGCCTGGTGTCATAAGATGCTGGTGAACTGAAATAAACTTACCGCCATCGAACCAGTCTCTACCTCCGCGGAAAGGAATAATGGCCTCATCGGACGCAACCTCCTGAAGTCCGAACATACGTGTATGCAACCATACATTTCGTAGACGGCCATATACCGGTGCTATCGAACCACTCACAACCTCTGCTTGGCCAGTGCCGGTCAGCGACTCATCCAGAATTTCTTCCTCTAGATCTGTACAGCCAAAAAATGCAATTAAAAATACCACGATCGGTAGCATTTTGTAAACTCTTCTGTTTTTCATATTATTTCGTTTTTTAAGTGCTTTAAAAAATTGTTCATCATCTGTTAGAATGACACATTAAGACCGACCAAGAAAGTTCTTGCTCTAGGGTACGTAAACCTATCGATACCAAAGGTTTGAATTTCCCCTGATGTATCTCCCGTATTGACCTCTGGGTCAAACCCTGAATAATCGGTTATCACAAATAAATTTTGACCGGTAACTGAAATACGGATATTTTGAAACGCCTCTCCCAAGCCGATCTTATCGGAACCTAGGTTATAAGACATAGTAGCGTTATTTAACCTTAGGAAAGAACCGTTCTCCAAATAACGTGTAGATACCGTGTTTGAATTACTCAAAGATTCTGCGGGAAATTGAACGGCAAAATCGGTAGAATTGTTCGATCTGGCCAATTGTGCCTTACTGAAAAGTGTCATTGTCGTATGATTATAAACATCGTTTCCGGCAACTCCGTTAAAATTTAAACTAAGGTCAAATGCTTTATATTTAAAGTTCGTATAAAACGCATAGATCAAATCAGGAATCGCACTACCCACTACGGTACGGTCATCATCCAAGACCGAACCGTCGCCATTTGTATCTTTGAACTGGTTTAGCCCATCAGCACCGATTCCATCGAACTCAAGCATGTAAAATGCGCCTATTGGCTCATTGTTGATATAGCCATTGATCGTAGCTCCCGTTTGTCCGGCACCTCGTGCTGCCCCGGTGGTAAGCACTGCGAAGGGAGAATCTTTTACCTTGTTCTGGATAAAGGTGACATTACCCCCAATATTATAAGAGAAGTCACGCTGGGCATCGCTATTGTAGTTCAATGCCAACTCAACACCATTATTCTGGATAATCATATCCTTTACATTGGTCCAAAATAATGCACTTGGTTGTACCGGATCAGCCGGAACTACTTCTAACAAAATATTCGAGGATTGTTTGTTAAAATAATCCAAGGTACCTGTCAATCGGTAATCAAAAAGTGCAAAATCAAGCCCTAGATCGATTTGCGTAGATACCTCCCATTGCAGATTTGGGTTTGCCAGACGGGTAAATGTAACTCCGAACGGAAAGCCATCAATTGAGGTAGCATCGGTATCGATAGGGTACGTATTGAGACTTCCGCCACCGGTTTGCAACCTATCTTCAGCAAAACTAGCTTTGGTGATTTTTGAGGGAATTTCCTGGTTTCCTGTTTGGCCCCAGCTTGCACGCAACTTTAGGTTGTTGAAGACCGAGTTCGTCATAAAATTTTCATTGCTTATGTTCCACCCTACGGCAACAGAGGGGAAATAGCCATACCTGTTGTTCTCACCGAACTTTGAAGAGCCGTCTGCACGCAATGTTGCCGTAAAAAGGTATTTATCGGCATAGCCATAATTTAGTCTACCAAAAAATGACTGTAGCTCGTTCTTCTCTGCCCTTGAATCTACCGCGGTAGGAAATGTGGTTGTACTGGTCTGGTCCTGGAACCTGGGCTCAATATTGTTATTGGCAAAACCTCTGAAAGTAACCTCCCTGTTTTCTATCGAAAAATTTTGGAACGAGTGGCCGGCCAAGAGAACCAGGCTATGCTCACTCTTGTTCCATGAATAGGTAAGGGTGTTCTCTACAAGTTCATTGGTGTTCGAGCTAACGGTGTTCTCTAAAAATCCGTCTGAAATATTAGACTCGTTTACAACCGAGGGAAAGGGTTGCCATTGCCTGTCTCTATTGGTAAAAGAGAAATCAACACCAAGGTTCAACTTGTACACGAGGCCATCAACTATTTCAAAAGACGGTGAAATACCCGCCAGAATACGGTTATTGATCGACATGTCGCTAAATAGCTCATTCCTTTTCAACGGATTTAACGCATTTGTGGTCAAAAGCGTAGGTTCCCCATTTGTTAGCGCGGGTACCGTGGGGTTCAAACCGAGCATATCGCTAATGGTCCCGATAATCTCTGGTCGTAGATTTTCGGTACGTGAAGCCGTAAGGTTATAGTCAACATTGAGTCTGCCGTTTAACGCCTTTTGGTTGATGTTCAATTTTCCCGAATAACGCTTCAGGTGGCTATTTTTCAAGATACCCTCTTGGTCTTGTACCCCTATAGAGGTAAAGTAGGAAAACTTATCGCTGGTAGCCCCGCCCATGGAGAAATTGACATTTTTAGATAAACCCGTTTGGCTCAATTCATCTTGCCAATTGGTATTGCCACCAAAATCTTCCAAAGTACCACCTATGGCCACTACCTGGCTACGAAACTCATTAGCATCGAAAACATCTATTTCTTTAGAAATAGAAGAAAGGGCTGCCGAAACCGAAAAATTCATTTCAGTTTTTCCCGATTTGCCTTTTTTGGTGGTAATCACAACAACACCGTTAGATGCTCTGGAACCGTACACCGCTGTTGCACTCGCATCTTTTAGTACATCTATAGATTCAATATCGGCAGGGTTAAGAAAATTAAGCGGATTAGTGTCGACCCCTGTAGAAGAATTATCCAGTAAGAAACCATCTACCACAAAAAGTGGTTGTGTACCGGAACGTAAGCTACCGACACCCCTAATGATTATATTTTGTGATGCGCCAGGTTCACCGCTGGTTGCAGCAATATTCACACCGGCCAGTTTACCCTGCAAAAGTTCACCTGGGTTCGTTACAACACCCTGGTTGAAATCCTCACTTTTTACAGACGCGATGGATCCAGTAATGTCAGACCTTTTTTGTGTACCGTAACCTACCACAACTACGTCGTCGAGCTGGGTGGCATCCGACTCTAGCTGAACTGCTATTCTAGATTGGCCGTTAACAGATACTTCTTTTGAAGAGTAGCCGAGATAAGATACCTCAAGAATGGCATTAGAGGCAACTTCAATCATAAAATTTCCATCAAAGTCTGTGGTGGTGCCGTTGGAAGTGCCTTTTTC
>JBHJNU010000034.1:0-19634 GCA_050330515.1 Flavobacteriaceae bacterium
TTGATAAGTGCCTATCGTTTGAACTCGCCAGGCAATATTAAAAAAGCGGTCGTGGCTGGGGTACTTTCATTAATTGTTCTAGATGCTTCCTTAGCGGCAGGTTTTTCGTTTTGGTGGTACGGCCTTCTGATGTTGTTGTTACTTCCATTGTCCGTATTTTTGTCAAAACTTTTTGCAGTTACTTAAACCAAATTGATGAAGTTACAGCCCATTCAACAAACTTTTTCCGTAAGATACGAGTACAATTTGCACTTCACGCAAGGCTTATTTGCAGTAGACAACCCATTGTTCAAGGACCTTTTAGAAGGATATAAGAAGAATTCGGGCATCCGCTTGTTTTTTGTTATCGATGACGGTGTTAGCAATGGTCATCCAAAACTCTTAGATGCCATCAAGGAGTATTGTGATGTTCACTCAAAGAACCTGAAAATGGCAGGAAGCCTGGTGATAAAGGGCGGAGAACATTGTAAGAACGATTACGACTATGTTGAGCAAGTGTTAAAGGGCATCAATGACTATCACATTGATCGACATTCCTTTGTGGTGGCCATTGGCGGTGGGGCCATTATCGATATGGTAGGTTATGCCGCGGCAATCGCCCACAGGGGTGTTAAACTAATTCGTATTCCAACTACGGTACTTTCACAGAATGATTCTGCAGTAGGCGTAAAGAACAGTATCAACTCATTTCGGAAGAAAAATTTTTTGGGCACGTTCGCCCCTCCATATGCGATTATCAACGATTTTGATTTTTTAGCGACTTTAGAACAACGTGATTGGATCTCTGGAGTTGCCGAGGCGATAAAGGTAGCGTTGATCAAGGACAAGGTGTTTTTCGGGTATATTGAAAATACCGCCCGCCAATTGCGTGAAAGGCAGCTGGATCCCATGAAGTACGTTATCTATAAATGTGCCGAAATGCATATGCACCACATTGCACAAGGCGGTGACCCATTTGAGAGCGGTTCTTCACGACCATTGGATTTTGGTCATTGGGCTGCCCATAAAATGGAGCAAATGTCTGAATATACCTTAAGGCATGGCGAGGCTGTGGCAAAGGGGATCGCTTTAGATGTAACCTATGCGCATTTAATGGGATTGATTTCAGAGGCCACACTGAACCAGATACTATTGGTTATGGAAGAAATAGGATTTAATCTTCAAATTCCGATAAATTCTGATGAGGAAATGAATACGCTGTTAGCCGGCATTCAAGAGTTTCAAGAGCATTTGGGTGGTGAGCTATGCATTACATTAATCACAGGAATAGGGCAGAAGTACGATGTAAACCACATTGAAAAAGACCAAATGAAACTAGCAATCACTACCTTGAATACCATTTGTAAAAAGTAAATCGTTGCTATGCTCATTCAGAACAGATTCCATCTTACTTATTGCACGAACATACATCCCGGACAAAACTGGGAAAGCACTTTTGCAAGCTTAAAAGAATTCGTGCCGGGCATTAAGCGTAAGGTGTCAAATGAAGCTCCATTCGGTTTAGGGCTAAGGCTGTCGAACAAGGCAAGTGAAGAATTGAATGAGGGTAATCATTTATCCGAATTCAAGCTTTGGCTTCAAGAAAACAAGGTATACGTCTTTACCATGAACGGTTTTCCCTATGGAAATTTTCATAACGAAAGAGTGAAAGACGAGGTGCATTCGCCAGATTGGACCACTAAAGAGCGCGTTGCCTATACCAAGCGCCTTTTTACACAGTTGGCCGAGTTGCTGCCCGAAGGTTTGTCAGGAGGAATTTCTACTTCTCCTATCTCCTATAAACACTGGCATAGTTCAAAGGAGGCACAAGAAAAAGCGTATGTAGTAAGTGCTCATAATTATAGTCAAATAGTAGTACAGCTCTATGAATTAGAATTACATGCCGGAAAATACCTGCATTTAGATATTGAACCCGAACCGGACGGCCTCTTAGAGAACAGCGATGAGGTTTTAAAATACTTTAAAGATTATCTGGTACCCATAGGTATACGAATGCTCAACGAACGTTTTGGTAAAGATGGTCGCCAAGCCGAAGAAATCATAAAACGCTATTTGACCGTTTGCTACGATATTTGTCATTTCTCCCTCGCCTACGAAGAGCCTGAGGATACCTTTGAGAAGTTAAATCGTGCTGGCATTTTGATAGGCAAGATTCAGGTAAGTGCGGCCTTGAAAATAATTTTCAATGAAGAGAATGGTAAAGCGATTTGGGAATCACTTTCTCATTTTGACGAACCTACCTACTTACATCAAGTCACGGAATGGATAGATGGTAAGGTAAGAACATATAACGACCTTCCTATTGTTTTGGGGCAGCGCAAAGAGTTTAAGGAACTTCGTGCCCATTTTCATGTGCCTATTTTCCTTGAAAAGTTCGATCAATTATACGCTACCCAAGATCATATTTTGAAAGTGGTCGAATATCTTAAAGATCATGAGGTTTCTGAACATCTGGAAATCGAGACCTATACGTGGGATGTACTTCCGGCGAGCCTTAAAAGAGATTTGTCAGATTCTATTGTACGCGAAATCAATTGGTTAAAAGAAAGATTATAAAACAATGCGCAAAACCGTAGTCATCAATGTTGTGGGTTTAACAAAGCGGCTTATCGGGGAGCATACGCCGTTCATCAAGTCATTTCTAGAAAGCGGACAGGCTACTTATATTACTCCCGTAGTGCCTGCTGTAACCTGTTCAGCGCAATCTACCTACTTGACCGGTAAATACCCCAATGAACATGGTATTGTCGGTAATGGTTGGTATTTCAAAGATGAAAGTGAGGTAAAGTTTTGGCGCCAATCGAACAAGCTCGTACATGGTGAAAAAATATGGGACAAGCTAAAAAGAATGCATCCTGAATTTACGTGCGCAAATTTATTCTGGTGGTATAACATGTATGCCTCCACAGATTATAGTGTAACCCCTCGGCCTAATTATTTGGCCGATGGAAGAAAGATACCCGACTGCTATTCGCACCCGGCCGAATTGCGCGATACACTCCAAAACGAATTGGGTGTTTTTCCATTGTTTCAATTTTGGGGGCCGAAGACATCGATTAAGTCAAGTAAATGGATCGCCGATGCAACACTGAGAACTGATCAACTTTACGATCCAACGTTGACCTTGGTCTATCTTCCTCATTTAGACTATAACCTGCAACGTTATGGACTTGACTTTAAGATTATAAAAAAGGACCTGAATGAAATTGATGGCGTTGTTAGACAATTGGTCGAATACTACCAAAAACAAGAGACCAATATTATATTGTTGTCCGAATACGGAATTACGAATGTTAACAATCCGGTTCATTTGAATCGAATTCTCAGAAACGAAGGACTTTTGAACATTCGAATTGAAAGAGGATTAGAGGTATTAGATGCCGGCGCAAGTAAAGCTTTTGCCGTATCGGACCATCAAATCGCCCATGTGTATTTAAATGATAAAACCTTAAAACCAAAAGTAAAAGCGTTACTTCAGAGGGTAAACGGAGTTGACAGAGTGCTATGCGACGACGACATAAAGGCCTTGAATTTAGATCATGAACGCACTGGTGACCTTGTGGTTATAGCTGATGCCAATTCTTGGTTTACCTATTATTATTGGTTAGACGATCGCAAAGCACCCGATTTTGCCAGAATGGTCGACATTCACAAAAAACCTGGTTATGATCCTGTAGAAATGCTTTTGGATCCTAAAGATAGGTTGGTAGTATTGAAGATTATCTATACGTTGATTAAAAAGAAGTTGGGTTTCAGAACCGTATTGAATATTATTCCCCTTGACGCCAAATTGGTAAAGGGATCCCATGGAAGAATACCTGATGAACGCGATGATTACCCTATTTTGATAACAAACGATCACCGATCTGAGTTACCGGAGAACATTTCACCAACGGAAGTTTTCAATATTTTAGAAAGCCATATAAGAAGTTAGTTCAACCGTGTCAATTAACTGCCCAAGGTTTGATCTGCAGAAAGGGTTAACGAATCAAACTTTTTAGTTCTAGTTTCAGCAAGTTCAACTTGGTTTCTAACAAGGCCATTTGTGAGTCGCTGTTTTCAGAATCCAAAAGCATTTGGTTGGCTTCAAAAATCGCATGGTTCAGGTTGATTGTAAAATCGCGCGTGGCTTCGTATTTGAGGCTTCGTAGGGCACCTGAATAATCTGCCTCGAAAGCCTTTCGTAGATCGTATAGCTTTTCTACTATGTTCTTAGCCTTTAAATTTGGCGTACCAGAATGAACTACTTTTTCTTTTAAAGTTGTCATAGAGCTATGTTTTTGAAGTTGTTTAAAGTTACGATTTATAAAAGTAAATGCGACCGTGAAGTAACCCTGATTTTCTGTATTTAACAACTTTTATCGGTAAAATGGAAAACTACTGGTTGACTTGTAAGTTTAGAGGATGTTATAGCTTTGTGGAAAAGTAATACGCGGCCGTTACTTTAATATCGTATCTCCGGCCTTGTTTCCCTCAGTTTTTATGAAAACCGAAAAAGCGCCGTACAGAAGCACGGCGCCCTGCCTACCATTACCCATATGGAAAACCAAATGTGCGCGTGTACGTCCCTTTACACTAGGTAGGACTTTCAAGTTGCTCGATACTGAAGGTTCAACCGATTAAGGTGAAACATTCGGATCAGGATTTATACCGGGGGATAATTTTTTAAATACCATAAGAACCTCATCGGTTCAGATGGTATTATGAAATCACAGTGCTCAAGTCCTTTAATAACGTATTAAATTTATGCTCCAGTTGTATCGCCATTTTAAGACTTACCGTATCTTTTTGTAATGAGCGGTTCGCATCAAAAAGTGTATTGTTCAAACGGATCGTAAATTCTCTAGCTTCCTCGTATTTCTCATATCTTAGCGAACAATAATGTTCTTTCACGAATGCTTTTCTTAAACCATAAAGACATTCCGTTAGGTGTTGCACTCTTATATTCGCCAAATCTGAGCTGGCCGAACTTAATTTATTCATCATCTTTGAATTTGTAACAAGAAGTTCCGATTTTTAAGAATCGACACTGCCTAGGTTTCTTTGGAGCACCATCGAATTAATTATCTATCTGATTTTTAATTGACCTTTAGTTGGTTCTTTCAAAGTCCCTTACTTTTTAAACTTTCGGCTGATTAGAATAAAGGAGGGCTAAAAGCCCTCCTTGTCAGAAATTCGCGTCCCTTCGAATTTCTTTGACCAACCTAATCAAAATGTAAGTGTAATTTTAAAAGATTATTTTATCTAGCTTCAAAATTGCAAAGGAGGTACCTTTTATAAGAGGAAACCCACCATATGCTACTGCTAACCGGGTTAATAACGAATAAAATACAAAAGTAGTATAATTCTTACAATATTTTCTTATTATACAGCCGTATCGCGTTTGTGAATTTTTTCTAACATTCTTCTTTCCTTTGTCATACTTTTACCTCAATAGAACAGTACATCATGGTCGAAGCTAAAAAGACGATAAAATACTATACTTTTTTACTTTTAATTGTGGGGGGTATTTTGAGCTCCTGTAAAGAGAAACATCAAGAGACAAAGCATGAGTTTACCAATGCGCTGGTCAATGAAACGAGCCCTTACCTGCTTCAACATGCGCATAACCCGGTGAACTGGCAGGCTTGGAACGATGACGTTTTTGAGGAGGCACAAAAAACCGATAAACTGGTTTTGGTCAGTGTTGGGTATTCTTCATGCCATTGGTGCCATGTGATGGAAGAGGAGACATTCGAGGATGCCGAGGTCGCCAAATTGATGAATGATAATTTCATCAATATAAAGGTCGATCGAGAAGAGCGACCCGATATTGATCAAGTGTACCAAACCGCAGTTCAACTAATCGGGCAGAATGGGGGATGGCCACTAAACGCCATTACATTGCCGAATGGAAAACCCTTGTACCTGGGTACATATCACACCAAGGAGCAGTGGAAAGAAGTTTTGACCAATATACACCAGCAATATACTAAAGACCCTCAAAAAGCAGTAGAATACGCAGATAGACTAGCCGCCGGAATTGAGGAAACTAATATTTTCGAACCTTCTACGGCATATGAAAAGTTGACCACTGAAGCCTTAAAATCAGCCGTTGACAACTGGCGTAAACAATGGGATTTAGAGCTTGGCGGAAATCAAGGACAACAAAAGTTTCCAGTGCCCAATACCATTGATTTTCTCTTAGATTACGCTGTGTTGACCAAAGACCGGCAGGCCCTTGACCATGTAGAGAACACGTTGAATAAAATGGCGGAGGGAGGCATTTATGACCATCTGGGCGGTGGATTCTTCAGGTACAGTACGGATCCTGAATGGAAGGTGCCGCACTTCGAAAAAATGCTCTATGATAATGCGCAATTGATCGGTCTATATGCAAAGGGCTATAAGGTTTTTAAAAATCCGGTATACAAAAATGTGGTTTTTGAAACCATTTCCTTTTTGGAGCGCGAAATGAAAAATCCGCAAGGCGGCTACTACGCGACTTTAGACGCAGATAGTGAGGGCGAAGAGGGTAAGTTCTACATTTGGAAGGAAGAAGAGTTAAAGTCGGTACTGGGGGATGATTTCTTGACTTTCAGCAACTATTATAATATTCAACCTGGCAATGCTTGGCAAGCGGGTAACTATATCTTGTATACCAAAGGATCGGAAAAAGACTTCTTGCAAAACAACAAGCTGACCTCTGAAGATCTCATCATAAAAAAAGCGAAATGGCAAGAGCAGCTTATGAAAGCTAGAGCCAATAGGGTGCGACCTGCCACTGATGATAAGATCATCACGTCGTGGAACGCATTGTTGATCAATGGCTTTATCGAGGCATACCAAACTTTTGGCGAAGATGATTTTCTGAAAAACGCCATTTCAATCTTTGATTTTATAAAGGGTAAGAGCTACAACAAAGGGGAACTGGTACACTCCTTTAAAGAGGGAAGTAAAAGAAACGAAGGTTTTTCAGAAGATTACGCATTTTTAATCGATGCCTCGCTAAAATTGTACGGCGCAACTTTAGATACGGCCTACTTAAACTTTTCAAACACGCTAATGCCCCAGGCCCAGGATCATTTCTTCGATATGGCTTCGGGTATGTTCAAGTTCAACAAGAACCAATCGCTGATATCCAATCCTATCAAAACCAATGACGGCGATATTCCTTCACCGAATTCTGTTATGGCGCACAACCTTTTTCTGTTGGGACATTTAAATTATAATCCCGAGTATTCGAAGCGGTCAAAGACGATGTTGACCACCATTTTACCCTATGTCACAGATTATACCGATAGCTATGCCAACTGGTCGCGACTGTTGTTGAATCTTGCACATCCTTTCTATGAAATTGCAGTGGTGGGTACCGAAGCCGAGAAATTTACTGCCGACCTTCAACGAATGCATATTCCGAATACGTTGATCACAGGCAGTTCAACGGCCAGTGATTTGCCGCTTTTCGAAGAGCGTTTTGTAAAGGGCAGAACTTATGTTTACGTCTGCCAAGATCGGGTATGTAAGTTACCCGTTCAGACCGTTGAAGATGCGATAGAGCAGCTAAAGAATTTTTAGGTATTCTATTTTAGGTCAACCGCCAAAATGTAATCATCGGCGGTCATGAATAGCCTTTTTTCATCGTTACCAAAAGCACAGTTCGCAGTTGCTAGACCGGTTTTGATTTTAGCAAGAAGTTTTCCTTCGGAATCGAAAACCCAAACCCCACAGGGCCCTGTTGCAAAGAGAATACCCTTGCTACTTACTTTTAGCCCGTCAGGAAGTCCGGGTTCATTTTTCTTACCCACCAAATGTGTTGCGTTTGCGATTCTTCTTTTGTTCGAAACCACTCCTGGCGATTCAATGGTATATTTATGCCATACGGCTTCATTTGGATCCGAAACGGCCACGTAAAGGGAATTACCATCAGGTGACAATCCGATGCCATTGGGTCTTGTTATAGTAGAATCAAGCAAAATCAGGTCACCTGAACGCAATAGACAATACACCCCTTGAAAATTCAATTGCTTTTCAGGGTCGTCCATCAATTCAGGCAGACCATAGGGCGGATCGGTAAAATATAGGTTACCCTGGCTGTCAAAGCAGGCGTCATTCGGACTGTTCAATCGGCTTCCCTCATACTTATCGATCAGTGTAGAAAAATCTGCTTTTGGGTTGGCTAATGGCGCGTTCATTTTAGCAACTTGCCTATTACCATGTTGCATGAGTACCAATTCCCCTTGCGGGTTGAGCAATAGACCGTTCGAACCTGGTTCACCACCGGTGAAATCCTCTCCCGAGAACCCTGAAGGATGCAGATACGTTACCGTATCATTTTGGGCTGTTAATTTATAAACCTTGTTATTAGGAATGTCTGAAAACAACAGGTAATTGCCATCTTCTATGTACAGCGGTCCCTCGGTCCATTCAAATCCACCGGCGAGCAGTTCTATCTTCGCGAAAGGGTCAATGAATTCAAGTGCGCGATCATCAATAATTTCTATGGAGAATTTAGCGGAAATAGTATCTTCTGCGGCATGAACATCTATTTTTTCAGATTCTTTTTGAACCTCAAGTTTATTAATTTCCTTGCAACCGACCAGAAATAGAAATATCAAGAATGCGTATATGGTGGTTCTTTTCATCTGTCTATTTTTTTATTAATTCTACAAGTTGTTTTGCAATTTCTACATTTTCTTCATATTCCTTCTCGCTATGTATAGGTCTTACCAAACTGCCGCCAAGACCTACACCAGAGACCCCGGCGTTTAACCATTCTATTGCGTTATCAAGGTTGATACCGCCGACAGCGAAAAATTTAACGCTACTGAACGGGCTACTTACCGCTTTAAAGTAAGCTGTGCCAAGATTGCCGGAAGGAAAAAGTTTTACAATATCAGCACCTGCATTCTCGGCGACCCCTATTTCGGTAGGCGTCAGGGCGCCCATAAGAACGGGAATGCGGTGGGCATGGGCGATAGCAACAATTTCTGGATCCGTATTCGGCGATACTAAAAACTGTGCTCCTGCGTCAATTGAATCTTTAGCCAATGTTGAATTTGTAACGGTACCTGCCCCTATCAGAACATCTTGATAAAGTTTTCGGGCCTTAGCGATTTCTTCCAAAAAACCTGGGGTATTCGAAGTGATTTCCAATACCTTGACTCCTCCTTCAACCAAGGCTTTCAAAACCTGAGGAACGTCCGCTTGTTGTTTCAATCGAACCACTACGACCAGTCTTTCGTCAAGAATGATTTTTAATATTTCGTTCTTCTCCATTTTTTTGATTTCAAAAAGATGATTAGCCTAAATCCGAATCAGATCGCCCTATCGAATTACATGGCCAGATGTATTTCCTTCGTAGATCGCATATATTTCTGTTTCGGTACTTGTATGTTGGTCGCCTTTAATGGTATGTTTCAGGGCAAAGGCCGCAGCGGCGAACCCGATGGTGCGTTCAGTGGCCCAACCCTTAGCCAGGCCATGTAGGGTGGCCGCGGCAAAAGCGTCCCCGGTTCCGAAACGGTCTAAAATTTCAACCGTGTAGGCTTCGGAAAGAATCGGTTCGGTATCTGCCATAAAAATTCCAGAAAGCTGGTTTTGGCTTGCAGATCGATGTTCTCTAACGGTAAAGGCCAATTGTGAGACGCCGAACTTCAGTTTTGCTTTTTTAATGAGATCCTTCGTTTTTTCAATCGGATCTGTACTTGCGGAGTCAAGATCGTAAACATCTTTCAAGACCCCTGAATTGCCAAACAGTAAATCAGTAGAGGAGAGAATTTTGTCAAAAATAACACGTGCTTCTTTTTCTTGTTTCCACAGGGTTCTTCTGTAATTCATGTCAAAGGCAACTTTAACGCCCAATCCTTTGGCGGCTTCCACCGCCCTAATCGTCTCTTCTGCGCAAGAGGTTGATAGGGCAGGGGTTATACCCGAAACAAAAAGCCATTGTTGGTCTTTCAAGAGTGTCTCCCAATCGAATTCCCCTTTTTTAAGTTCACTGATCGACGAACCGGCACGATCATAAATAACGCTCGAGGGGCGAATTGACGAACCAATTTCAATAAAATAGGTTCCCATTCTGTTGCCACCTCGCAAAATATTCTTCGTTGAGATACCAAAAGCCTGAAGTGACTGCAGGGCACCATCGCCAATTTGATTTTCTGGAAGCTTGGTTATGAACTGCACCTCATTGCCCATCAGGGCCAGTGCACTTGCAACGTTCGATTCAGAACCTGCGTAATGTACGCCAAAAGAACGGGCGGTATTTATTTTTGCGGCATGGTCACTTGGGCTAAGCCGAAGCATGATTTCACCGAATGTTGTAAAGCTCATAACAGGACTAATTTATGGATAAATTTTAGCGCTTTAAACCAACGCAGCTAACATTGTCTTTTTTGCACCAATCGAACATCATTTTCGAACAGTCAATTTTCGTCAAAAATAGCGTGGACTTGGTAGCTCATGAAATTATTTCGGACTTTTAGTAATCTAAATAGCACCAATTTTTTCGTCTACGGATGCTTATCTTCCCATCCAACCACCGTCAACCAGCATGGTTACGCCATTCATGTAAGATGAAGCTTCGGAACATAGGAAAACGATCGGTCCTTTGAAATCATCGGGTTGACCCCATCTGCCAGCGGGAATTCGCGCCAATATAGATTCATTCCGTTCGGGATTATTACGTAAGGCTTCCGTATTATCGGTTGTGATATAGCCGGGTGCAATGGCATTTACATTGACCCCTTTACCTGCCCATTCGTTTGCAAAAGCCATGGTCAGTTGCCCAATAGCGCCCTTACTTGCGGCATAACCCGGAACTGTAATGCCACCTTGAAAGGTAAGTAGCGAAGCCGTGAAAACTATTTTTCCCGCCCCCCTTTGTACCATTTCCTTACCTATTTCCCGCGAAAGAATAAACTGTGCAGTTTGGTTCACCTCGATGACCTTATCCCAATATTCATCGGAATGCTCAATTGCCGGCGCCCTTAAAATTGTACCGGCATTATTCACTAAAATGTCGATTTTAGGAAAATCATCCTTGACGGCGGCAATAAACGCATAAAGCGATTCCCGGTTGCCGAAATCACAGGTGTAGCCCTTGAATTTACGCCCAAGGCCCTCAACTTCCTGCTCCACCATACTACCGTGTTTTTCTAGCGAGGCACTGACACCGATAATATCCGCTCCGGCCTCAGCAAGGCCGATGGCCATGGCTTTTCCGATTCCTCTTTTGCACCCGGTGACCAAGGCCGTTTTTCCCTTAAGACTGAATTTGTTAATGATACTCATTTACGTGTATTTAATGAACCGTTCTGCTTTGGTAAAGCGACTCAAAGTAATGAAAAATAAGGTTCGAATAATCACTTTTAGAATTCGTACCGCTATGTTGTAACAAATGAATTCAAAATTGTTCATTTCATGAAAAAAGTTAACTTGCTTAATTTCAATTAATTAAAAAATAGTTGGCCAGGTTGTTTTTTCCTTCTGTTTTCAAGAAAATCGAAAGTATTCAGATAAACATGTAACTTAAGCTTCTAAAAGTAGACCTATGGCACTTAACTATGAAACACGATACGCTTCCAGTCCAGAAGCTATAAAGCATTATGATACGGAGCAATTACGCGACGAATTCTTGATTCCGAATTTGATGGTGGAAGGAGAAATGAACCTTACCTATTCGCATTACGACCGGTATATTGCCGGCGGGGCCGTGCCGAAAACTAAGGCACTAAAATTAGAAAGTATAGACCCTTTAAAAGCTGCCTTTTTCTTGGAACGAAGGGAAATCGGAATCATCAACGTTGGCGGAAACGGATTGGTCGAAGTTGATGGGAATACCTACGAGCTGGGGCATAAAGATGCATTGTACATAGGTATGGGCAACGAGAATGTAGTTTTTAAAAGTAAAAATGCTTCGGAACCGGCAAAGTTTTATCTAAATTCTGCTCCTGCTCATATGAACCACCCAACCAAGAAAGTAAGTCTCGATGATGCCAACAGGCTAGAACTGGGCTCACTTGAAACGGCGAACCACCGCACTGTAAGTCAAATGATCATTGGGGCCGTGGTCACTACCTGTCAACTGCAAATGGGCATGACAACTTTAAAAACGGGTAGTGTATGGAACACCATGCCGGCCCATGTGCATGACCGAAGAATGGAAGTTTATTTCTATTTGGATATCCCGGAAGGTCAGGCAGTATGCCATTTTATGGGCCAGCCGAATGAAACCAGACATATCTGGATGCATAATCACCAAGCGGTCATTTCTCCACCATGGTCTATTCATTGTGGTTCGGGTACTTCAAATTATTCCTTTATTTGGGGAATGGCGGGCGAAAATCTCGACTATACCGATATGGACGTGGCAATGATTACCGAACTGCGTTAGAAGGTCATTTCGCGTTACATAGGGTAGATTAGGGGAAAGAATTTACCTTCCATTTTACTTCCTTTTGGTATTGTAGGTACTCCCTTTAGAAGCTCTTCTTCAGTATTGCTGATGGTTCCATCGGCGAATACGTTCAAGACAAAAGCCCGTCTGCCATAGGATGATTTGTTTTCAAATGAGCCGTGTACCATAAGTGGGTGGTGAAAAGTAGCGTACCCTTTTTCCAATTCTATGGCCACCGGATTCGCGAACTGTTCTTTTTGTTCATCCGATAGATAGGCTTTTAGCCCATCCATATTTCCGGCAAGATCTGGGGCATTCAATAGCCCCCAGTGATGGCTTTTGGGTATGTAGTGCAAACAACCATTTGCAATAGTTGCGTCATCGAGAGCGGTCCAGCAGGTTAAATGTTGCATGGCGATGGTTCTGGTCCAGTATGAATAGTCTTGGTGCCAAGCGACCACTCCGCCATGTTTTGCCGGTTTGTAAAAAAGTTGATCATGCCAAAAACGCACCGGTTTTTTTTCTAATAGCTGATGCGCCGCCATCACGAATGCCGGATTCCAGATAACATCATGAAAACCTTCCGTTATCCTCCAATGCCCTAAAGAATGGAATAAAACGGCATTCGGATCTTGCGATTCATTGCTGTGAAACTCGTAGAATAAATGATGTGCCGGATGTTTGGGGTCAATAACTTCGGCAAGTTCTTTTTGCAGAACCCTAACCTGTTCTTGATCTAATAACCTGATACCTGAAAGATATCCGTATTCATGAAAATGTGCTACCTGTTCGTCACTAAGTCGATATTGGTTCCATTCTTCTGCCGTCTTGGGCACACTGAATAGGTCTGAAACCATATGGTGGACATCTGCTAAATCTTTGATGGTGTTCATTTTACAATGCGATTGCAAGTTTATATTTTTTTCAATTACACTAAGGTAACTTTTTTCGGTTATTTAATTCTTGAATTTTTGTTTCGCCAAATATTCGGTCGGAGCCATCTTCATAAGTGCTCGAAACTGCCGGTTGAAATTGGAAATATTATGATAGCCAGATTCATAGCAAATATTGGTTATGCTGCCCTTATTCTCGATCAACTGTTTGCATGCATAGCCGATCCTCACCTCGTTAAGGTATTTTGAAAAAGTTTTTCGATTAACGCGTTTGAAAAACCTGCTGAACGCCGAAGGGTTCATGCGTGCCACATTGGCTACATCTTGCAAGGTAATCGGCTTGGCGAAGTTCTCGAATATGAACTCATAGGTACTGTCCATGATCTCGTTCTGATTTTCTTTGAACGTATTTAAAAACCCTTCACTAGCTAAAAGCTCGTAATCTTCAAGCCGTGCAAGTGTATCGAGAATTTTTAGAAATAATAAGGTTCTCTCAAAACCGGGATTGAGTCGGTCTAAATTTTCAATAGCTTCTATAATTAACATTGATGGCCTCAGAAATTTAATACCGTAGCGCGACCTTTCTAGCAGTTTCGAAATAGGTCTCATTTCGATCGCTTCCAAAAAGGGCATCCCTAGAAACTCTTTTTTGAAATGTATTACAATATCTTCTACCAATCGGGTGCTATCTTTTTCAGGGTCGAAATCATCATTGCGCCACATATGGGGCAGGTTTTTACCGATAAGCACCACATCGCCCTCTTCAAATTGTTTGATACTGTCACCTACAAAACGGGTGCCTTTGCCCTTTAAGGTCAAAACAAGCTCCAATTCAGTATGATAATGCCATACCTTAAGAAAATGCGGTTCTATATGATGGGTAACACTGAACGAACTATTTTCCGGTTTGTCTCTGTTAAGAAAGTGTAATCTCATGTGTTACTAAAATGCATTACCAACATTTAAACTACAATTTAAGGCTATATAATTTAATAAGGGCAAAGATAGTATTACAAATAGTTTGAATTGTGGTGGCAGATAACTACTACTTCAATTAATTTTGATGGATAATCGAAAACGTAATATGAAATATATTGTTTGTGAAAAGCCTGGGGAATTCCTTCTAAAGGAAAAAGAAGCTCCTATCAGAAAAACAGGGGAAGCGTTGTTGAAGATAACAAAAATAGGGATTTGTGGTACGGATCTGCACGCCTATGCAGGCAATCAGGCCTTCTTTAACTACCCAAGAATCTTAGGTCATGAAATAGCCGCTAGGGTAGCGGAAATCGATGAAAACGACAAAGGATTGAAAGTTGGGGATAATGTGGTTGTTATTCCCCATTTGTATTGCGGCAGTTGTGTTGCCTGTAGGCAGGGAAAAACAAATTGCTGTACCAGCCTGAAATTATATGGGGTACACACTGATGGTGCCATGCAGGAATATTTTGCGGTACCCGTGGCGCTCTTGTTACCTGCGCAGAAGTTGACCGATGGTCAAATTGCCCTTGTGGAGCCATTGGCCATAGGTGCCCATGCGGTGAAACGGGCGCAATTGGTTGCCGGTGAAACTATAGTGGTTCTGGGCTGCGGACCTATTGGCTTGGGGCTAATGAAGTTTGCCAAGTTGGCGGGCACCAAGGTGATTGCCGTAGATTTAAATAAAGATAGACTTGCCTATGCCAAGCAGGTGATGGGTGTTGATCATACGGTTATGGCCGGTGAAAATGCAACCGGTGAAATTGACAAACTTACGAATGGGGATATGGCCACGGCCGTTTTCGATTGTACCGGTCATAAGGGCGCCATGGAAGCTGGCCCCGATTACATGGCGCACGGTGGCAGGTTTATTTTGGTAGGTCTTTACAAGGGTAGCCTATGCTTCGACCATCCCAAGATACACGCCAAGGAAACTACCATAATTTGTAGCCGAAACGCAGTGTTGGAAGATTTTAAATATGTGCTAAAGGTTATGGAAGATGGAGACTTTCCGGCCGATTCCTTTATTACGCATACCGTAGATTTTACCGAGATGATTGCAAATTTTGAACGCTGGCTAGATCCGGCGACCGGAGTAATAAAAGCAACCGTTAATTTTTAATTGAACTATAATACATGAAAAAAGTAGTAACCTTCGGAGAGATCATGCTCCGTTTATCGCCCCCAGGATTTTTAAGGTTTTCGCAAACCAACTCGTTCGATGTTGTTTATGGGGGTGGCGAAAGCAATGTAGCCGTATCATTGGCGAACTATGGCGTACCCGTTGAGTTTGTAACGCGCCTGCCTAAAAACGATATCGGTGAATGCGCTTTAATGGAAATGCGCAAGAGGAACGTCGGAACAGAAAATATTATCTACGGTGGTGACCGTTTGGGTATTTATTTCTTGGAAACGGGTGCCGTTTCAAGGGGAAGTAAAGTAGTCTATGACCGTTCACATTCTTCAATTGCTGAAATTAAGCCAGGAATGATAGATTGGAAAAAAGTCTTCGAGGGTGCTGGCTGGTTTCATTGGACAGGTATTACTCCGGCTATTTCACAAGGTGCGGCAGACGCTTGTTTAGAAGCGGTAAAAGTAGCTAGTGAAATGGGTATTACGATCTCTACAGACCTCAACTATCGCGCTAAATTATGGAAGTACGGTGTTGAACCAGAAGGTATTATGACCGAGTTAACATCATATTGCGATGTTATACTTGGCAATGAAGAAGATGCGGAGAAACACTTCGGAATAAAACCTGACGGACTGGATGTCACCACCCAGGGGCATGATGTTACGGCAGAAGCGTTCCTCTCCGTTTGTAAGCAGATGATGGTGAAATTTCCAAGGGCACAGAAGGTTATAACCACTTTAAGAGGTTCCATTTCGGCTTCCCACAATACTTGGGCAGGTGTTCTATACGATGGAAAACAGATGTACGAATCTCCCCAATATCAAATCACACATATTGTTGATAGAGTAGGTGGCGGTGACTCGTTCATGGGGGGTCTTATTTATGGACTACTAAAATATCCTGACGATACCCAGAATGCGTTGAATTTCGCCGTTGCTGCGTCTTGCCTCAAGCACACGATAATTGGTGATGCCAATTTAGTGACCGTAGATGAAGTGCAAAAGTTGATGGGCGGCGATGCCTCGGGCCGTGTGGCACGTTAATTTGTTGAAGTAAAATAGCATGGTTGAAATTTATTATGGTCAAACTGGAGTGACCAGGTTACAAGTTTCCTAAGTTTCGAATCTGACCAGACGATACCAAAAAGCGAATCTATTTAGTGTTCATAGGGTAATCATCCAAAATTTAAGTATTCAAGAATAATGGCAAAATATACAAGACTAGAAGTAATAACGGTAATGAAAGAAACGGGAATGGTTCCGTTATTTTTTCATGCAGATATCGAATTGGGCAAGAAGGTCCTCAGGGCATGCTACGATGGCGGGGCTCGATTGATGGAGTTTACCTCACGTGGCGATTTTGCCCATGAGATTTTTGGCGAACTGAATAAGTACGCTCTAAACGAATTACCCGGTATGATCATGGGCGTCGGTTCGATTACAGATGCGGGTGCAGCCTCAACCTATATGCTTTTGGGTGCAAACTTTGTGGTGACCCCCGTGCTGCGCGAAGATATCGCTATAGCCTGTAATAGAAGAAAAGTGCTGTGGTCGCCAGGTTGCGGCTCTTTAACCGAAATAGCCAAAGCCGAAGAATTGGGTTGCGAAATTGTAAAGTTGTTTCCCGGTGATATTTACGGGCCTAAATTTGTGAAAGGAATTAAAGGACCGCAGCCTTGGACGAGTATTATGCCAACAGGCGGTGTTTCACCCGATGAGGCAAATTTAAAAGGCTGGTTCGATGCAGGAGTAACCTGCGTAGGCATGGGGTCACAGCTGATAAGCAATGAAATTCTTCAGCATAGAGATTTTGTAGGTTTAGAATCAAAAGTTCGCGAGGCCTTGGCCTTGATTCAAAAAGTAAAAAATAGTTAGATGCCTAAAATGTTTCTGCAAATTCATCCGAATGATAATGTACTTGCCGCATTGCAAGACATAGCTAAAGATGTTGAAGTTAATTTCAATGGTGGTTCTTTTAAAACTACCGAGCCTATTTCTGCCAAGCATAAATTTACATTTCATGATCTTGAGGTCGATGATGAGATCACCATGTACGGAACTTTGGTTGGTAAGGCGACGAAGTTCATCGCCAAGGGAAGCGCCATAACAATGGATAACGTAGTGCATGCTTCCTCTGAATATAGTGTAAATGACGAAAAACCAACTTGGCGACCACCTGATGTAACCCGCTGGAAAAATAAGACTTTTCAAGGTTATCACCGAGAGGACGGCGGTGTGGGTACGGCAAATTATTGGTTGATAATTCCGATGGTTTTTTGCGAGAACCGTAATGTTGAGGTCTTGAAATCGGCATTGCAAGAGTCGCTGGGCTACCACACTACAAATGACTTTGTGGTCGATACCGACAGTCTGGTCAATCAGTATAAAAATGGGGCCTCAATTGAAGATATAATGAAATCGGAGATTATTCGGTCACCCGAAGAAATCAAGCAGAACAGGATTTTTCCAAATGTTGACGGAATCAAATTTCTGACCCATGATGGGGGTTGCGGTGGTTTTCGATTAGATTCTGAAACACTAACCAGCCTTTTTGCAGGTTATATCACCAACGCAAATGTAGCAGGGGCTACCATTTTGAGTTTGGGCTGCCAAAATGCGGAAGTTAAAAATCTATTAAGCAGCATAAACAGCCGAGACCCAAAGTTTTCTAAACCCTTGTTTGTGCTAGAACAGCAGCAAAGTAAAAGTGAAAGGCACTTTATTGAAGATGCGGTAAAAAAGACCTTTTTAGGACTCATCGAAGCGAACAAAACAGAACGAAGACCAGCACCTCTTGGTAAACTTGTTTTAGGTCTAGAATGTGGTGGTTCTGACGGATTTTCAGGTATTTCGGCAAATCCTGCCCTAGGTCATGCTTCCGATTTATTGGTGGCTTTGGGCGGCATTACCATTTTATCCGAATTTCCTGAGTTGAACGGGGTGGAACAAGAGCTGATCAACCGCTGCGATAGCAAGGAGAACGCTAAAAAGTTTGCGGATTTAATGGATTCCTACTCCGCCAGGGCAGTTGCCTTGGGATCTGCCTTTAAAAACAACCCGTCTCCGGGAAATATAAAAGACGGACTCATAACAGACGCCATGAAATCGGCCGGAGCGGCAAAAAAGGGAGGTACTTCGTTGGTCACAGATGTGCTCGATTATACCGAGAAGGCTACCAAAAAAGGATTGAATTTACTCTGCACCCCTGGCAACGATGTAGAAAGCACAACAGGGCTGGCAGGATCTGGCTGTACCATTATATGTTTCACAACAGGGTTGGGCACTCCTACGGGAAATCCGATTGCTCCAGTTATTAAAATGGCCAGTAACCACGCTTTGACAAAGCGTATGAAAGACATCATCGATTTCAATACGGGTTCAATCATCACAGGCGAAGATACCATCGAAAGCAAGGGCGAAGAGCTATTGGAATATATAATTAAAGTGGCAAGCGGTGAAGAGATCACGGCCGCCGTGCGCTTGGCGCAAGATGATTTCATCCCTTGGAAAAGGGGAATTTCACTATAGCAATGCAAGTACTGAACAGAAAGAACACCCATCAACTTTCCACTTTGCCATTACGGGTTATGCAATTCGGTGGAGGAAACTTCCTTCGCGCTTTTGTCGATTGGATGGTACAGGTACTTAACCAGGAAACCGATTTCAATGGCGGAATAGCCATTGTAAAACCGACTGAAATAGGCGATTATTCAAATTTGAAGGCGCAAGACGGGTTATTTCATGTGGTTTTAGACGGAATTAAAAATGGGAAATTGATTTCTGAAAAAGTACTGATTACCGCAGTACAAGAAATTGTGAACATTCATACCGAATGGGAAACCTATTTAGATTTAGCGCGCAATCCGAATTTGCGTTTTATTGTTTCGAATACCACCGAGGCAGGTATACGTTTTAATGAAAAAGATGTGCTGACAGCAAACCCCGTAAAGGAATTTCCCGCAAAATTGACCCTTTGGTTGTATCGGCGTTTTGAACATTTTAATGGAGATGTTTCGAAAGGATGTATTGTTCTGCCCTGTGAATTGATCGAGGATAATGGTGCGGCGTTAAAGAAGACCGTGCTGCAATACGCCCATCATTGGGGGCTAACAGAAGATTTTGTGGTATGGCTCGGTACGGCCAATTATTTTTGCAGCACTTTGGTAGACCGAATAGTTTCAGGGTATCCAACCGATAGGGCAGAAGCGCTACAAGCTGAATTGGGTTTTACAGATAGTTTGCTCGTAGCAGGC
>JBHJNU010000035.1:0-25250 GCA_050330515.1 Flavobacteriaceae bacterium
CTGCGTTTATAGCCTCAATTACCGCTCTGATACCATAAATTTGGGTAGTTTTTTGCATGGGGTAAAGGTAAAATAAAAAATGCCTTTATCTGAACAAACCCTGTGGATTAAAGTAGTACTGAATTTTCGTTTGCTTAGTGTAAGTATAAGCTAAAACAATAGAATTCAACCGACGAAGGTAAAGTACATCTTCGTAAGCTTGATCTTTAAATTTTTCGGGCGTTTATTGAAGAAAAATGTTCAATTTTAGAGTTTTGGCTGATCACTTTATAAAAAAAGCCATCTCAAAGTGGAGACAGCTTTTTTGTTTATTAGGTATTTTAATTAGTTGTTCAAAAACTGGAATACCTTCAATAAATCGGCTTCATCCTTAATATTTAAATTATTTTCTTTCAGGTATGTTTTAACTTGATCACGCTTGTCGTCATCCAGCAATTTGAGAAGGCTATTGTTTTTTAAAGGAATCTCGTCAATACGGTTAACTCCATCTTTTTGAAAATAATATTCGGTATACTGCGAGAATCTTGATGGAACCGCCTTCACGAACGAATTCGCCGCGGGCTTGCCCTCTGTAAATTTTACATGAATTCTTTTATAGAGCCTATAATCGTTATCTAAGTTCAAAAGAGTTAAGTAACCATTGATGGTCTTGTTTTTAGACGTAATAAAGGTATGAAATGCCATTTTTCTTCCATCCACAATAATACTTATTTCCTTATCCCTTAATAGACTTTTTGGGGCTTCACTGTCCAAGCCATTATTTTTAATTTCTACCTCTTCATTAAGGGCATTGTAACGGTAAAAAATGGTACCCATATTCTCATCCTTATAAAACATTGTAGTGGGTAAGAATTATCTCCAGGCAGCCAATCGCCACAAATAAACGCCTTTTTGGACGCTACAGGATGACCTCAAGAAAATGAGGCGAAAACTAAAGGAACAAATCGAAAAATCAATTTGGACATTTGTCCGATTTGTTTTTAAACCATCATTTAAGCATAGAATTTTAAATTAGTAAGGAGCGACTATCTATCTTTCATCGTGATAGCTCTCAAAAAATTTAAAAAGAAAAAGAAGAAAAAAGTTTAAACCAGTTCTATTTTAAAGGGACAACTATTTACTAATAACATAAAAAAAAAGAGACCGCCTTTTTAGACAGTCTCTTTTCGTTATGGTCAATTTATTATTACCGAATACAAGGATTTGTACCAGTATTTAACGCTATACTTCCATTCGGAGGTCCATCAGCAGAAGGGCTAAAAGTTGCCAACACTCTGCCATCAGAAACTCTCGTTATTGTATAACCTACTTCTTCGTCAAAAGACCCTCCAGAAAATACGAAACTCTGGGTTGAGACACCTGCAGGGATTGTAAATGTTACTGAGTCCGCCGCTCCATCATCCAAAGTAAAAGAAGTTAGTTCCCCATTACTAGTTACATTTATGGCTGCACCGTTCCAACCATCTCCAAAGGTGTCGACAAAATCAATGGTAATATCACCCGTTACAACAATAGGGCAAACAATAGTCGGGAAATAACGGAAAGGAGAGGTGAAAAAAGCAGCGTCTAAAGATGGTGAATTGTTTCCGACGTTAGTGAAGACTTCACCAGATTCCATCGTAACAGCAACACGTACAACAAATTGGTCAGAGCTGAAAACAGTATCTAAATTATTTTCCAGACCTAATGCATCCAACAATTCTTGGTAACTAAAGGAGAAACTTCCAGTAAGAAATCCAAAACGCCCTGGCTCTAGTTCAGAAGCTGGGATAGTTTGTATCAATGCTTCATCTACCGCTGTGGTACCATTAGTATTGAATTCCGTATCAAAAAATGTATTGTCTTGAAAGTCAACAAAAATTTGAACCGCGCTAGCCGCGTCTCCGGCCGGTGGTTGGATTTCAAAATCTACAGTTAGTACTGATGCTGGCACATTAAAAAAATCAAAAGTGCTTCCTGTTTGGGCTAAGGTTCTAAAAACTACTCCCGGTGTTAAACCTGTCTCTAAATTTAAAGCTACGTTATCATCCGGAACGCATGAAATTGTAAAGAAGAATCCAAGCGTTACAATTAAAATTAATTTTGTATATTTCATGTTATGTGATTTTTTAGTTAGCGGGGGGAGTACCATTAGTATCCCAATAAACAAAAACACCGTTATTAAGTTTTTGGGTTATATTGCTGTTGTTGTTAACAGAGTTCGCAGGGTAATATAGTGAATTCATGAACGTGCCTGGATCTGGGTTCAGGTTGGGCTGCAATGTAGTTGGAAAATTAGTTCTTCTATAAAAATTATAGGAGTCTATACCCATACCTACGCTGGAAAAAATAAATTGTTCTCCCAATATATTCCATCTTCCCACAGTATTGGCATTTTGGAAATCCGTACCTAAGGTAGTTAAAAAGGCAGCAACGTTGTCGGCTGTGGGTGCTGCAGACATATCGGCATCTGGATCAACAATACCCGAATTCCGAACTTTGGCTATATGTGTGGCCACAGCTTGTTGCAATAAGGTTCCTGCGGCACCTTCATCTCCGGCTACCATAGCCATTTCGGCTTGCAAGAATTGGATCAAATGGGCCGTAATTATAGGTGTTATCCCAGCTCCTTGTGCTCCTGTGGTTAAACTAACCTCGGTGAAACGGCTATCATCAAAGCGTCCTCCAAACGGGTACACCCCCCAAGTGGATCGTAAGAAGCTATCGGGCCCAATACCATCTTCACTTCCATGGTCACGGCCCCAATAACCGTTATCCAAAGCACAAAATGCAAACCCGCCCGCAAGATATTGCGGAGGTGGATTCGTAATGCTAGAGCATCCGATTTGAGCATCATTAGGTGGCAAACCGGGAAGAGCTGCACCGGGTACACCATTGGTCTGTCGATATATGATATAGCGTATTCTAGGATCGTTATATACCTGCATCCTATCCATATACCAGTTTGAAATATAATCACCAGATCCGGTAACCGAATGACTTTGTACATATCTTGGATTTCTTGTTTCCGGATTATTAAGGCCGGTACCCCATTTGAATTGCAAATCATCTGCGGTATCTTGAATATAATTACCACTAGCAATAATGGCATTGAACCGCGCTGCTGCGGTAGGGTCAACCAAATGGGTTTGGGCCAACAATTTTAGGCGAAGGCTATTGGTTGCCAATTGCCACTTATCAAAATCGTTACCATAGAACAAATCATTGCCAGGTTCTCTAGTAGCCTCGTTCGTGAAGTTAGCATCTGCCTGATCCAGAATATCAAAGGCAGCTGCATAAATTGTGGCCCCGGGAGTTAACGTTGTATTAAAAACCCCATCTCTTGCTTGTAAAGCATCGTTGAACGGAATATCACCAAAATAATCAACCATAGAAGTATAGGTATACGCTTGAAAAAATCTAGCTATGCCCACATGCCTGGTAAGCCCTTGTTCTTCTGCCAAAGGTATCATTGTCTCGATATTCTGTAGAACCCCTCTGTAGGCATTACTCCAATCAGCATCTTGACTAGCATCTAAAAGTTGAGCATTGTATACTGATCCAAAGAAGTTGCCGATACGGGTTAGGTCCATTCCCATTTGATCAAGGCCACCATTGCTGCCAGCAAAAAAATCTTCCCCACCGCCTCCGCCGGCAATATGTCTGGCGAAATTTTCTTGAATCACAACAAATATGTTATCCACATTTAAATCAACTTCTGTAAGGGCATTCGGATCTTGTGTAAGATCCAATTCTAGCGATTCACATGATTCATTTAGAATCACCATTACGAATCCAATTATTAAATAAATAAATTTTTTCATTTCTTTTAGTTTTAGAATGTGTGCATTAAAAGGTTGCCTTAACCCCAAATCCGTAGCTTCTAGCAGCTGGGCCTGTATTGAATTCGAACCCAAATCCATTACCTACACCAAAACCGTTGGTGTTTGGATCAAAATTTGCACCATCTGGGGTATTAAATGCCTTAACAAATAAATTACGTCCGGAAAGAGTAAATGTTAAACTTCCAAAAGGTGTTCTATCCAAGGCTTTGGTTGGTAACGCATAAGCCAAGGAAGCTTCCTGTAAGCGAATGTGCGTGGCATCAAACACGGCCGTTTCGTCTCTGCCAAAAAAGCCAGACCGGTTTCTGAAGACTAGATCAAAACCGCTTATCGCACGCGTATTTTCTGTACTGGAGGTAATATTTCCGTCAGCATCTCTTGTTACGTTAACCCCAGGTAAAATAAAAGTTCCCAATCGGTCCTCAGTATCCACGGTTACCCCCCTTCCCAATAAAGAACCAATGGTGGCGGAATAGATATCGCCCCCTTGCTGATAACTTAGTTGCCAGCCTAAAGTAAAGTTTTTAAAAGAGACGGAATTTATGAAGTTCATAGTAAAGTCAGGGTTTGGATCTCCTATGATACCATTCTGGCTATCCACCTGATAATCTCCCCTTTGATCGACAATTAAATTACCATCATTATCTCGCGCAATACGGCCTCCAAACAAGACACCTAAAGGCTCACCTTGAATCGCAGCATTCCCTAAATCACTAAAACCAGTGTAGATGATTTGGTCAGTATCCGCTCCTAGATCGGTCACAATTGGTTCAAGTGCAGTGAAATTCATAGCGGTATTCCAACTAAATCCACCTGGGTTTTTGGCTCTGAGTATATCTATACCCAAAGCTACTTCGATACCCTCGTTGGTAATTTCTCCAATATTGGTGTTTGTTTGTGTGAAGCCCGTAGATGGGTCTAAAGGGCGTTGTATGATCAAATTGTTAGTTACTCTGCTAAATAACGAGACATCGAAATTGACACGGTTATCCCACCATCGAGATTCAATCCCAACTTCTATCTCCTGCAAGGTTTCCGGTTCAAGATTAGGATTACCAAGTGTTGCACCTACTTCCTGGCTGATTAGATTTGCTCCTGCCGCATCGGTAAAATCTCGTACATCAAGATTAAGTAGTGTAGCGACAGGAAAGGGACTTTGGGTTTCAAAGTTGGCAGAAGTTCCAATACCGCCCCTAATTTTAAGGTAATTCAAAACATTGCCCTTTAAACTAGGAATAAATTCCGTGGGTAGCAAAGAAACACTAGCACTTGGATAAAAAATACCTCTATTGTCGGAGGCAAAGTTCGATACCCAATCGTTACGGCCTGCTAGTGTTAAAAAGACCCAGTCATTATAATCCACTTCAAATTGACCATATAGTCCAGCAATGTTTCGTTCTGTGGTAAACTGTATTGGTAGGGTATTGGCAAAATTAAAATGTCTTAACACCCCGAAAACTTGTTGACCATCACTACTCGCTCCATTTCTTTCAAAAATTTCGCGTCTAGTGGTAGCACCAACGGTAAAATTCATACCTAGCTTGTCACTTAATTCATATTGGCCGTTCAAAGTCAAGTTGTGATCAAAGATGGTGTTGTCGTTGGTGAATGTTTGAAGTACACCCGATTGCAAGCGGGCTGAGCCTTGTACACCACCCCGGTTTTGAAAGTTATTGTTAAGCTCCGAAGAGAAATCAATACCAGCCCTGTAAGATAAGTTTAAGTTGTTATTTATCTTAAATGCAACATTAGCTTGCCCAAAAACACGATTGGTATTTTGTACTACTCCGGCATTGGCCACTGTCCATAAAGGATTTTGAATATCATTACCAGGTCTATAATATACGCTTCCTCCTGTAAGTGGATTTTGGAAGGGTTGTCCTAACAAATCCACACTACGAGGTGTAAAAAATATATCGGAGAACAGTGAGGAACTCTGATCACCTGTTGTTCCACCACCTATCCCTGCCGCTACTGGGGGTGTTCTAAAACTGGTACGTGCATAGTTAATGGTACCATTGATGGTAAACCTATTGCTAAGTTCCGCTGCACCTCCTATTCCAAAGGTATTTCTGGTGACGCTGTTACCCGGTGTAAAACCGTCCTGAGTCAAATTACCATAGTTTATGTTGTAGGAAGTTTTGCCATCGTCGGAGGCGTTTCTAAAATTTACGTTTGTCGTTGCAGTAGTCCCTTGTTTCCAAAACTCTTCTGCACTTCGGTAAGGTCTGTAAGCTAAGCGCGCATCCTGAAATTCTGGGAAAGCCTCCCTTAATGCTGCACTATTGAATCTGGAAAAAGGATGTGGTATAGTAACATCCTCATTTCGAACAGCTGGGTCGAGATCATAACTGGCTATGTTGTTCGGTCTGAAGCTTGCACCAAAATTACTGAAGAAAGAAGCCCACCGCTGATCACCCCCGTTACCAAATTCATTTGTGAACTCCGGTAAATTGGAAATTTCATCAAAAAAGATCGAGGAATTAACTGTTACTTCGTTTTTCGCAGGTCCTTTACGCCCACTAGAACCTCCTTTGGTCGTAATCAAGATCACCCCATTACGGCCTAAAGAACCGTATAAGTTGGCTGCCGCAAGACCTTTAAGTACGTTAATACTTTCAATGGAGTTAGGGTCAAGGTCTAAAAATCTACTCGACCCGGCATTACCTTCGCTAAAACTATTTCTGTCGTTACTGTTCGTGGATGAAGAGATTGCATTAGTATTGGAATTGAACGGCACTCCATCAACAATAAAAAGTGCTTGGTTACTACCACTGAAGGAACTCAAACCACGAATAATTACGTTAGTTGCCGAACCAGCCAAACCACTTTGGTCGTTAATCTGCAAGCCAGCTACTTTACCACTAAGGACTCTACCAATATCTCCCGTTGCCCTACCTTCCAAAGCTTCTTCGCCAACCTCTGATACGGCATAACCAAGAGCCTTTTTCGCTCTTTTAATGCCCTGGGCGGTCACAACCACTTCTTCCAGTGCCTGCGCATCCTCTTGCATCTGTACATTGATCGAACTACCCGCGCCAATTAGTTGCCTTACATCTTTCTGACCGATGTAAGAGAATAAAAGAGCTTGACCTACACTCCCGCTGATGGCGTAGTTTCCGTCAAAATCGGTTTGGGTACCGTTCGTTGTACCTTCTACGACGATGTTAACCCCAGGTAGCGGCAGCCCATCTTGGTCTGTAACCGTACCGGTAATCGTCTTGTCTTGTGCAAATGTTAAGTGCACAACAAACGCCAATAACAGCGTTAAGATTCCATTAAGTTTTGTTCTCATTTTTTAATTATTTGAATTAGCTAAGCGCAAAAATCATAAAAGGATGTTAATAATCCAAACTAATATTAATAAAACTTTAAGGTTGTATTTCTTTTTGATGGTTGCATATAAAACAAAACCCCTTCTTACCATAATGAAATATAACAATGGACGTTTTTGCGGAATTTACATTTTTAACATTTTTACTTCACGTAATTTTAACAATTCGGTGCTATATATAAAACTAATCGGACAATAAACGCTTCTTGGTTGAGGTAATTGGGGTTAAATCGCGGCTTTTAATTTCCATGTCATAATAACCGAATAAAAATTGACGAGGTCAAACTCATCAGATTTTGGATTAAGTAGTGCGAAGAGCACTATGCTTAGTAAAGGAGATATTGTTCTTTATTATTGAACTAAACTAAAAATACAATTGTGGTTCTGGTAAAAAGGCATTGCCCTATTTTTCAATGGAAATGACCAACCTAATTATTGGGTAGCACTTTCATTGGGCTTGTGCAATAATATATGGTATTAAGATGGGTTGCGGTTGACAGGTTGGTCAATGGAATAGCTTAGGTGACCTTGAAACAACTGGTTTAGGATAGAATGCGCCATTGGGCAAATGTTCGTACCCTCTTAATTTGACATCTGAAAGATTGGAGGTGAACGTAGTTGCGGCATGGATCTGCGCGGGAAAGTACAACATGGGTTGAGAAGAAAGCTTAATCTAATAAGATTAGTCCTCAAAGCGACTCCTTAAAAAAAATCTTAAAAAATTACTGATCCCACATTTGAATTATTACGAAATAGTATTACATTTGCCAGCCCTTAAAGGAAGGGGGTAATATTTATACATATATAATAAAGCATGCCAACAATTTCACAGTTAGTACGAATAGGAAGGGCCACAATTACTAAGAAGAGTAAATCGGCTGCTTTGGATTCGTGTCCTCAACGAAGAGGGGTCTGTACGCGAGTGTACACTACCACGCCAAAAAAACCAAACTCAGCCATGCGTAAAGTGGCCAGGGTAAGGTTGACCAATGGTAAGGAAGTGAACGCTTACATTCCCGGTGAAGGACATAATCTCCAGGAGCACTCGATAGTATTAGTAAGGGGCGGAAGGGTGAAAGATTTGCCTGGGGTTAGGTACCATATCGTGAGGGGAGCATTGGACACCGCAGGTGTTGCAGGTAGAACCCAACGTAGGTCTAAGTACGGAGCAAAACGCCCAAAGAAATAGGATGAATTTATTAGGTCTAGCATAATGTGGTCCGGTGTTCAACAAAAGTTGTAGCCACAGACAGTAACGTTAGACCAGAAACTTTTAAGTAATGAGAAAAAAACAGGCAAAAAAGAGACCTCTTTTACCCGATCCGCGATTTAATGATCAATTGGTGACCCGCTTTGTCAACATGATGATGTGGGATGGTAAAAAATCAGTTGCTTTCAGTGTTTTCTATGATGCCATAGATATCGTAGAGGCAAAGAAGACCGATGGGGAAAAAACGGCTTTGGAACTTTGGAAAGATGCATTGTCGAACGTCATGCCCCATGTTGAGGTACGAAGTAGACGTGTAGGTGGTGCGACCTTTCAGATTCCAATGCAGATCAGGCCAGACCGTAAGATTTCCACGGCAATGAAATGGTTGATCAGTTTCGCAAGAAAGCGCAATGAAAAGGGAATGTCTCAAAAATTGGCAGGTGAGATCCTGGCGGCTGCAAAAGAAGAAGGTGCAGCGGTCAAAAGAAGGGTAGATACCCACAAGATGGCGGAAGCCAACAAGGCGTTCTCACATTTTAGATTTTAATCGGAAATGGCAAGAGATTTAAAATATACAAGAAATATAGGAATCGCCGCTCACATTGATGCAGGAAAGACCACCACTACCGAACGTATTCTGTATTATACTGGTGTGAGCCATAAGATAGGGGAGGTACATGATGGTGCCGCGACAATGGACTGGATGGAGCAGGAGCAAGAACGTGGTATAACCATTACTTCTGCCGCGACCACCTGTGAATGGCAATTTCCAACCGAAAATGGTAAGCCTACGAGCGATGCCATGAACTATCATTTTAATATTATAGACACACCGGGCCACGTTGATTTTACGGTTGAAGTAAACCGTTCGCTTCGTGTACTTGACGGTTTGGTGTTCCTATTTAGTGCGGTAGATGGTGTTGAGCCACAATCTGAAACGAATTGGAGGCTTGCCGACAATTATAAGGTGCCGCGAATGGGTTTTGTCAATAAGATGGATAGACAAGGGTCTAACTTTCTAAGTGTATGCCAGCAGGTAAAGGATATGTTGAAATCCAATGCCGTACCTATCGTACTGCCTATCGGCGATGAGTCCGATTTTAAGGGAGTTGTGGATTTGGTCAAGAATAGGGCCATTGTTTGGCATGAAGATAATTTGGGGGCAACCTTCGATATTGTTGACATTCCCGAAGACATGAAAGCCGAGGTTAAGGAATACCGTGCAGGTTTGATAGAGGCCGTAGCTGAGTATGATGAAAGTTTGATGGAAAAGTTCTTCGAAGATGAAGATTCCATAACAGAAGACGAGGTGCACGCTGCCTTGCGCGCCGCGGTGATGGATATGAGTATCATACCCATGATCTGTGGTTCGTCCTTTAAGAATAAGGGGGTCCAGTTTTTATTGGATGCAGTATGTAGGTATTTACCATCTCCCCTAGATAAAGAGGCGATCGTAGGTACGCATCCTGATACCGAACTACCGATTTCTAGGAAACCCGATGTAAAGGAGCCTTTCGCTGCCCTGGCGTTCAAAATTGCTACGGATCCCTTTGTTGGTCGTTTGGCCTTCTTCAGGGTATACTCGGGCAGGTTGGATGCAGGCTCTTATATTTTGAACAATCGTTCAGGTAATAAGGAGCGTATTTCAAGAATTTATCAGATGCACGCCAATAAGCAGAATGCAATCGATTTTATCGAAGCGGGAGATATAGGGGCTGCTGTAGGATTTAAGGATATTAAGACGGGAGATACACTTTCTGCGGAAAAGTTCCCCATTGTTTTGGAAAGTATGAACTTTCCAGATCCGGTTATCGGTATCGCCGTTGAGCCTAAGACAAAGGCCGACGTTGATAAGTTAGGGATGTCTTTGGCAAAATTGGCCGAGGAAGATCCAACGTTTCAGGTAAAAACCGATGAGGCTTCGGGCCAGACCATTATTTCTGGTATGGGTGAGCTTCACTTAGATATCATTGTGGATCGTTTGCGAAGGGAATTCAAAGTTGATGTTAATCAAGGAGAGCCCCAAGTGGAATATAAGGAAGCGTTGACCAAAATGGCCGCCCATAGAGAGGTTTACAAGAAACAATCTGGTGGTCGTGGAAAGTTCGGTGATATTGTCTTCGAGATGGGACCTGCTGATGACGATTTTGTGGGAACAGGTCTGCAGTTCGTTGATGAGATCAAAGGGGGTCGAATTCCTAAGGAATTCATTCCTCCCGTAGAAAAAGGTTTCGCGGCCGCCATGAAAAACGGCCCCTTGGCAGGTTATGAAATGGACCGTATGAAGGTGATTCTAAAGGATGGATCTTTCCATGCCGTGGATTCTGATGCGCTATCATTCGAGTTGGCCGCCAAAATGGGATACAAGGCTGCAGGTAAAGCGGCTGGAGCGGTGATCATGGAGCCTATTATGAAAATCGAAGTGCTTACCCCTGAGGAGAACATGGGTGATATTGTCGGGGATCTTAACCGAAGACGGGGCACTATAACGAACATGAGTGATAGGGCCGGTGCAAAGGTGATAAAAGGCGAAGTTCCACTTTCTGAAATGTTCGGGTACGTGACCTCGTTAAGAACGCTTTCTTCAGGTAGGGCTACTTCAACTATGGAATTCTCACACTACGCTGAAACTCCCGCGAATATTTCAGCAGAGGTAATTAAAAAAGCTAAGGGCGTAACTGCTTAATTTTTAGAAAATGAGTCAGAAAATAAGAATAAAATTAAAATCTTACGATCATAACCTAGTAGATAAATCTGCGGAGAAAATCGTAAAGACGGTAAAAACGACCGGAGCTGTGGTTACCGGACCGATTCCTTTACCGACCCATAAGAAAATATTTACGGTTCTGCGCTCACCGCACGTAAATAAAAAGGCGAGGGAACAGTTCGAACTGAGTTCGTACAAAAGACTCCTTGATATTTATAGTTCTTCCTCAAAAACCATCGATGCGTTGATGAAATTGGAGCTTCCAAGTGGGGTTGAGGTAGAGATCAAGGTATAGTGGCTGATACCGTTCTGTAGCAGTAGCGAAAGGAACGTGGTAGCCTATAAAATTCCGAACGGGTTTCGGAATCTCAAAAGAGAAACGGAGTCTGATACATATTCAGGCGATACATGTCCCGAGCTGCGTGCGAGGGAAAAACGGATAAAATTCATACACAGGGTTGAATTTTTTCGCCCTGTTTTTTTTAGCGTATTTAATAAGTGGTTAATATAAACGGATGAAGGTGTCTTAAAAGGAGGCCGAGTCCAAAAACTAAAATCAAATGTCTGGGTTAATAGGAAAAAAAGTAGGCATGACCAGTATTTTTGATGAGAATGGAAAAAATATTCCATGTACCGTCATTCAAGCTGGCCCATGCATAGTTACCCAAGTCAGAACCGAAGAGGTAGACGGGTATAGTGCCCTTCAACTTGGTTTCGATGACAAGGCAGAGAAACGTGCTAACAAGGCCGAAACCGGCCACTTTAAAAAAGCAGGTGCATCTCCCAAGAAAAAAGTCGTTGAGTTCCAAGGTTTTGAAGGTAATTTTAAATTAGGTGACACCTTGGGTGTTGACGTTTTCGCCGAGGGTGAATTTGTTGATGTTATAGGTACATCAAAGGGTAAGGGCTTTCAGGGTGTTGTAAAGAGACATGGCTTCGCTGGGGTCGGTCAGGCAACGCACGGTCAGCATAACCGACTTAGGGCACCCGGATCTGTGGGCGCCGCTTCTTACCCTGCGCGAGTTTTCAAGGGAATTAAAATGGCAGGTAGAATGGGCGGAGACCGCGTTACTGTTCAGAACCTCAAGGTTTTAAAAGTAGTGCCAGAGAAAAATCTTTTGGTTGTCAAAGGGTGTGTTCCTGGTCATAAGAATGCTTACGTAACTATTCAGAAGTAATGAAGGTAGCAGTTTTAGATATCAAAGGAAAGGAAACAGGTAGAAAGGCAGACCTTTCTGATGCTGTTTTCGGGATAGAGCCGAACAATCACGCTGTTTATTTGGATGTCAAACAATATTTGGCCCACCAAAGACAAGGTACGCACAAATCTAAGGAACGTGCGGAGGTTGCAGGTAGTACACGCAAAATAAAGAAGCAAAAAGGAACGGGTACCGCGCGTGCCGGTAGTATCAAATCTCCGGTTTTTAGAGGAGGCGGACGCGTATTTGGGCCAAGACCAAAAGATTATACCCAGAAATTGAACAAGAACCTTAAGCGATTGGCACGTAAATCGGCCTTGAGTATGAAGTCTAAAGAACAGGCTATTATCGTGGTCGAGGACTTCAATTTCGAGACCCCGAAAACTAAGGATTTTATTAATGTTTTGAAGTCTTTAGGACTGGAGAACAAAAAGTCTTTATTTGTGTTGGGTGGTTCAAATAATGGTGTATATTTGTCTTCGCGTAATTTGGAGCGTTCAGAGGTTATAACTAGCTCAGAATTAAGTACTTACAAGATATTAAATGCAAATAATATCGTATTGTTGGAAGGTGCTTTGGAAGGAATCGAGGCGAACTTAAATAAATAGGAAATCATGAGTGTGTTGATAAAACCAATTATAACGGAGAAAATGACCGCTGATGGCGAGTTGAATAACCGTTACGGTTTCGTTGTTGATCCAAAGGCCAACAAGATTCAGATCAAAGATGCTATTGAAGCTACTTATGGGGTTTCAGTTAAAAAGGTTCGCACCATGAATTATGGGCCAACTAGAAAGTCACGCTACACCAAGACAGGTGTTCAGCACGGCAAGACAAATGCTATCAAAAAGGCGATAGTTGATGTTGCACAAGGAGATATTATTGATTTTTACAGTAATCTATAAAGACAAAGAATGTCAGTTAGAAAATTAAAACCAATCACTCCTGGACAGCGTTTTAGAGTCGTAAATGGGTTTGACGCCATTACGACTGATAAGCCGGAGAAGAGCTTGCTCGCTCCGTTAAAAAAGTCCGGAGGTAGAAACAGTCATGGAAAAATGACCATGCGCCATATAGGTGGGGGTCATAAAAAAAGGTATCGCATAATTGATTTTAAGAGGGATAAGCACGATGTTGCTGCCACCGTGAAATCGATACAATATGATCCGAACAGAACGGCTTTTATAGCACTGTTGGAATATGTTGATGGGGAAAAACGGTACGTTATCGCCCAAAATGGTCTTCAGGTAGATCAGACAGTGGTGTCTGGAAGTAGCGCTGCGCCCGAAATCGGGAACGCTTTGCCACTAATTTCCATACCATTGGGAACAATCATTTCGTGCATAGAGCTGCGCCCTGGTCAAGGAGCGGTGATGGCAAGAAGTGCTGGAACATTCGCCCAGTTGATGGCGAAGGATGGTAAGTTCGTTACGGTGAAGATGCCTTCAGGTGAGACGCGATTGATTCTGTCTGACTGTATGGCTACTATTGGAGCTGTATCGAATTCCGATCACCAGTTATTGGTTTCAGGTAAGGCGGGCAGAAGCAGATGGTTGGGCAGAAGACCTAGAACACGTCCAGTAGCAATGAACCCTGTCGATCACCCGATGGGTGGTGGCGAAGGTCGTGCCTCCGGTGGACATCCAAGGTCTAGAAACGGTATCCCTGCTAAAGGATATAGGACCCGCAGCAAGACCAAGAGCACGAACAAGTATATTGTAGAACGTAGAAAGAAATAAAAAGTAGAAAAAATGGCACGTTCACTGAAAAAAGGACCTTACGTTCATTATAGTTTGGATAAGAAAATCCAACAAAGTGTTACTTCTGGAAAGAAGTCTGTTATAAAGACTTGGTCAAGAGCATCAATGATTACACCTGATTTTGTTGGCTTTACAATAGCGGTGCATAACGGAAAGCAGTTTGTTCCTGTGTTTGTAACAGAGAATATGGTTGGACATAAATTAGGCGAATTTTCTCCGACACGGTCTTTTAGGGGTCATGCGGGAGCAAAGAACAAAGGTAAAAAGTAAGCTATGGGAGTTCGAAAAAAACAGATGGCCGAAAGAATCAAGGCTGAAAAAAAACAGATAGCGTTCGCAAAGCTGAACAACTGTCCAACTTCTCCAAGAAAGATGCGATTGGTTGCCGATTTGGTAAGAGGGGTAAAGGCGGAAAAAGCATTGGCAATATTGAGGTTCAACCCCAAGGAGGCGTCGCGTAAACTGGAAAAACTATTACTTTCTGCCCTTGCAAATTGGCAGTCAAAAAATGAAGATGCAAACGTTGAGGATGCGGATCTTTTTGTAAAAGAAATCCGAGTTGATGGAGGTGCCATGTTGAAAAGACTAAGACCGGCCCCGCAAGGAAGAGCACATAGAATTAGAAAGCGTTCCAACCACGTAACCTTGGTTTTGGGATCTAACAATAATACAGCAAGCTAGAATGGGACAGAAAACAAATCCGATAGGAAATCGTCTAGGGATCATCAGAGGTTGGGAGTCTAACTGGTATGGTGGAAATGATTACGGCGATAAACTAGCTGAAGATAGTATCATTAGAAAGTACATCCATGCGAGGTTGGCAAAGGCCAGCGTGTCTCGTGTAATCATCGAACGCACCTTAAAATTGGTAACCGTAACGGTAACAACTGCGAGACCAGGTATTATCATAGGTAAAGGTGGTCAAGAAGTTGATAAGCTTAAGGAAGAGCTTAAGAAGATTACGGGGAAAGAGGTACAGATCAATATTTACGAAATAAAACGACCCGAGGTAGATGCGAATTTGGTCGCTGCCAGTGTAGCACGTCAAATCGAAAGTAGAATTTCGTTCAGAAGGGCCATAAAAATGGCGATAGCGGCTGCAATGCGAATGAATGCCGAAGGTATAAAGATTCAAATTTCAGGACGTTTGAACGGGGCTGAAATGGCTCGATCAGAATCGTATAAAGAAGGGCGCATTCCATTATCCACCTTCCGTGCCGATATCGACTATGCGTTGCATGAAGCTCAGACTACCTATGGTAAACTCGGGATCAAGGTCTGGATCATGAAAGGGGATGTTTATGGAAAGAGGGAGCTTTCACCATTAGTAGGTATGACAAAAGGTCAAGCCGACACTCAAGGCAGTAGTGGTGGTGGTGTTGCAAAGCAAGAAAGAGGCGGAGCAGGAAAACAACGTCGTAGAAAGTAATTTTTTAAAGAAGTAGAAGAATGTTACAACCGAAAAGACAGAAGTTTCGTAAAATGCAAAAGGGCCGGATGACAGGCATATCCGGAAGAGGGCATTTGCTTTCAAACGGTATGTTTGGCTTGAAATCTTTGGAAACCAGTTTTATAACGGCGCGACAGATTGAAGCGGCGCGTATCGCGGCAACCAGATATATGAAAAGGGAAGGTCAGTTATGGATAAAAATATTTCCGGACAAGCCTATCACAAAGAAGCCTTTAGAGGTACGTATGGGTAAGGGTAAAGGTGCCCCAGAGTACTTTGTGGCCTGTGTACTACCCGGTAGAATAATGTTTGAGCTTGCCGGTGTACCCATGGATATTGCCAAGGAAGCGCTCCGTTTAGCGGCACAGAAACTTCCGGTAAAGACCAAATTTATTGTTGCTAGAGACTATACCGCATAGGATTAATTTAAGGTTATCATGAAAAAACAAGAAGTTAAAGAATTATCGGTGGAAGAACTGAAGGCCAAGTTGGTCGAGTTCAAAAAGCAACATGCTGATTTAAAAATGGCACATTTTGTTACCCCTTTGGAAAATCCTCTTCAAATCAGAAAGGTAAGAAGAACGGTAGCGAGATTGGCAACGGAATTAACTAATAGGGAAAACCAATAATTGGTTCTGCTTTATGGAAGAAAATAGAAATTTAAGAAAAGAGAGAATCGGGGTCGTAACCAGTAACAAAATGGAGAAATCTATTGTTGTTGCCGAGGTAAAGCGAGTAAAGCATCCTATGTACGGTAAGTTCGTTCTTAGAACTAAAAAGTACGTTGCGCACGACGAAAAAAACGACTGTAGAGAAGGTGATACCGTGAAGATTATGGAGACACGCCCTTTGAGCAAAACCAAATGTTGGAGGTTAGTAGAAATCTTAGAAAGAGCTAAATAATTATGTTACAGCAAGAATCAAGGTTAAAGGTAGCGGACAATACCGGTGCTAAGGAAGTTTTGACCATCAGGGTGCTTGGTGGTACAAAAAGAAGATATGCCTCCATTGGTGATAAGATCGTTGTGGCCGTTAAAGAAGCTACACCTAACGGAGCAATAAAAAAGGGAGCGGTTTCTACAGCTGTCGTTGTAAGAACCAAAAAAGAGGTAAGAAGACCAGATGGCTCTTACATCCGTTTTGACGATAATGCTTGTGTTTTATTGAATGCAGCTGGCGAGATGAGGGGTACACGGGTGTTCGGTCCGGTTGCAAGGGAACTTCGTGACAAGCAATTCATGAAAATAGTTTCATTGGCCCCTGAGGTACTTTAATATTTTAAGTAGGATGAAGAAGTTAAAAATAAGAACAGGAGATATCGTAAGGGTTATCGCCGGAGATCACAAGGGTGACGAAGGTAAGGTACTTCGAGTAGACATTGAAAAGAATAAGGCGATTGTGGAAGGAACCAATATGGTTTCAAAACATCAAAAGCCAAGTGCGAAAAATCCTCAAGGGGGTATCGTGAAGAAGGAAGCACCCATTCATATTTCAAATTTATCATTGATCGATGCAAAATCAGGTGATAAAACAAGGGTTGGGTTCGAACTTAGAGATGGAAAAAAAGTACGAGTTTCCAAGAAATCTAATGAAGTAATTTAGTTATGGCTTACGTTTCAAGATTAAAGAAAGAATATCAAGAGCGCATCGTTGCTGCACTTAAGGAGGAATTTGGATACCGAAATGTAATGCAGGTGCCTAAACTCGAAAAGATCGTTGTCAGCAGAGGTGTTGGTGCCGCTGTGTCCGATAAGAAGCTTATTGACCATGCTGTTGATGAAATGACTATGATTACCGGTCAGAAAGCCGTTGCCACACTTTCTAAAAAGGATGTTGCCGCCTTTAAACTGCGAAAGGGTATGCCGATTGGTGCGCGGGTAACACTTCGGGGCGAAAACATGTACGAGTTTTTAGATAGGTTGGTTACAAGTGCATTACCACGGGTTCGTGATTTTCAAGGGATCAAGGCGACAGGCTTTGATGGTAGGGGAAATTACAGTCTTGGTATTACAGAACAAATTATATTTCCAGAGATCAATATTGACAAGATCAATAGAATCAATGGTATGGATATAACTTTTGTTACCACGGCCAAAACGGACAAGGAAGCAAAATCATTATTAACGGAATTGGGATTACCATTTAAAAAGAAATAAGATGGCTAAAGAATCAATGAAGGCCCGTGAACGAAAAAGGGAAGCTGCAGTAGCTAAATATGCTGCTAAGAGAAAGGCTTTAAAAGAAGCTGGTGACTATGAAGCGTTGCAGAAATTACCAAAAAATGCGTCTCCTGTGCGTTTGCACAACCGTTGCAAGTTGACCGGAAGACCTAGGGGGTACATGAGAACTTTTGGTATCTCAAGGGTAACGTTCAGAGAAATGGCCAATCAAGGGTTGATTCCTGGGGTTAAAAAAGCAAGCTGGTAAGATTAGATAAACTGGTTTTAGGTCCGGCTTCAAGGCTGGAAACCGATTCCGAAATAAATACATATGGTAACAGATACTATTGCAGATTACTTGACACGAATTCGAAACGCAAATATGGCGGGTCATAGGGTTGTTGAAATACCATCTTCTAAAGTGAAGAAGGAAATTACCAAGATATTGTTCGACCAAGGATATATCTTGAGCTACAAGTTCGAAGAAGACAAAGTTCAGGGCAACATTAAGATAGCGCTGAAGTATGACAAGATTACCAAAGAGCCCGTGATTAAAAAATTGCAACGTGTAAGTAAGCCAGGTTTGCGAAAATACACCGGTTCTAGTGACTTGCCAAGAGTTTTGAACGGCTTGGGAATTGCCATTGTTTCCACGTCTCATGGTGTGATGACAAGCAAACAGGCGAAAAATGAAAATGTAGGCGGTGAAGTATTGTGCTACGTATATTAACCGCATAAAGAAGTAAGAAAATGTCTAGAATAGGTAATAATCCGATAGCGATTCCTGCGGGAGTAACCGTAGATATCACTGATAACTGGGTAACGGTAAAGGGCAGACTAGGTGAGTTGAAGCAAGAATACTCCGAGGTGACCATTAAGTTAGAAAATGGCCAAGCGTGGGTAACCCGACCATCTGATTCAAAAGAACACAAGGCAAAGCATGGTCTGTACCGATCGTTAATATTGAACATGATCGAAGGCGTTTCCAAAGGTTGGACCAAAGAGCTCGAATTGGTTGGGGTAGGATATAGGGCGAGCAACCAAGGTCAGAAACTAGACCTAGCTTTAGGCTTCTCGCACAACATCGTTTTTGATCTGGCCCCTGAAGTGAAGGTGGAAACCATATCTGAGAAGGGAAAAAACCCAATCGTAAAGTTAACTTCACATGACAAGCAATTGGTGGGGCAGATCGCTGCGAAAATAAGAGGTTTCCGTAAGCCAGAGCCGTACAAAGGAAAAGGAATCAAGTTCGTTGGTGAACAATTAAGAAGAAAAGCCGGTAAATCAGCTTAATATTTTAGAAGATGAAATTAACTAAGACACAAAGAAAATATAGAATCCGAAGGAGAATCCGAAAGGTTTCTGTAGGCACCGCTGCTAGACCGAGACTATCGGTCTTCAGAAGCAACAAAGAAATTTATGTACAGCTAATCGATGATACTGCTGGTACGACTTTGGCTGCTGCATCTTCTAGAGATAAGGAATTGGCCAAGTTAAAAGGAAATAAGAGTGAAGTTGCCGCATTGGTAGGCAAAACCATCGCTGAGAAGTCCATAAAGGCTGGTGTAGATAAAGTAGCCTTCGATAGAGGTGGCAATCTGTACCATGGTAGAGTAAAGGCTCTGGCTGACGGAGCAAGAGAAGCAGGATTAAAATTCTAAAATAACCTTATGTACCAGAAATATAAAAACGTTGAGACTGTAAAGCCGGGTGGATTAGAACTAAAAGATAGATTGGTTGGTGTTCAAAGGGTAACCAAGGTTACTAAAGGTGGACGAGCTTTCGGATTTTCGGCAATCGTAGTTGTAGGTGATGAAAACGGAGTGGTAGGCCACGGTTTAGGAAAATCTAAGGAAGTTGCTACCGCTATCGCCAAGGCGATCGAAGATGCCAAAAAGAATTTGATCCGTATTCCGTTGAACAAAGTTACCATACCGCATGAGCAAAAAGGTAAATTCGGTGGGGCCCGGGTGTATATACAACCTGCCTCACATGGTACGGGTGTTATTGCAGGCGGTGCCGTTCGCGCGGTGTTGGAAGCTGTAGGTGTTCACGATGTATTGTCAAAGTCACAAGGTTCCTCGAATCCGCATAACGTAGTGAAGGCGACTTTCGATGCGCTTTTGCAGTTGCGCTCAGCGAGCACTATTGCAGGGCAAAGAGGGGTTTCTTTAGAAAAGGTTTTCAAGGGATAACAAGAGAATATTATGGCAAAGATCAAGGTAAAACAGATAAAAAGTAGCATCAAAAAACCGCAAGACCAAAAGAGGACGCTAGAGGCTCTTGGTTTGAAAAAAATGGGTCAAGTAGTTGAACATGATGATACCCCGAGTATTTTGGGAATGATTAATAAAATTAAACACTTGGTTTCTACGGAAGCGTAACACGATAGGTAATGAATTTAAGTAATTTAAAGCCAGCAGAAGGTGCTGTCAATAGAGACGGAAAAAGACTAGGTCGCGGACAAGGTTCGGGAAAAGGCGGTACCGCAGCAAGAGGTCATAAGGGGGCGAAATCAAGATCCGGTTATTCTAAGAAAATAGGTTTTGAAGGTGGTCAAATGCCATTGCAAAGACGTGTGCCCAAGTTTGGTTTTTCCAACGTGAACAGAAAAGAATATCAAGGTGTCAACCTTTCTAAATTACAAGAATTGGTCGATAACAGTATTGTAAAGGATGCTATTACGTTCGAAACCCTTGTCGAAAACCGTTTGGTTCGAAAAAACGAAATGGTAAAGATTTTAGGCGGAGGAGAATTGAAGGCAAAACTTACAGTTACGGCGCATAAATTTACCGCCACTGCAAAAGCGGCAATAGAAGCTGCAGGCGGCGAGGCGATAAATTTATAAGGATCAGAACACTATGAAGAATTTTTTCGAGACACTATCCAATATTTGGAAAATAGAAGAACTAAGGAAGAGGATCATGCTTACCTTGGGCCTTCTTTTGGTATACCGTTTCGGTTGTCAGATTGTTTTACCGGGTATTGATACTACTCAGTTGGGCGGATTGACCGATGGTACAGGAGAAGGTATATTGAGTCTCTTGAACGCCTTTACTGGGGGTGCATTCGCTAACGCCTCTATTTTCGCTTTGGGTATTATGCCCTATATTTCGGCATCCATCGTAGTTCAGTTGATGAGCATTGCCATTCCGTATTTGCAAAAATTGGATAAAGAAGGTGAAAGTGGAAGGAAGACGAAGAATCAGATAACGAGGTGGTTGACAATAGGTATCTGTGTGGTTCAGGCCCCAGCCTATCTATACAGTTTAGGGACTGTTTTCGGGGTACGCGATAGCGCCTTTCTTATGGGTAAAGGTCTTGATTTCATGATTCCAGCGGTAATTATTCTTGTTACTGGTTGTGTATTCGCGATGTGGCTAGGTGAAAAGATTACCGATAAGGGTATCGGTAACGGTATTTCACTATTGATAATGATCGGTATCATAGCCACTATGCCGCAGTCATTCGCCCAAGAGGCCGTTTCGAGGTGGACAGGTGTTGGTGGGCCGATGTTGTTATTGGTAGAGATTATTATCTGGTTCTTGGTTATACTGGCCTGTATTTTATTGGTAATGGCCACCAGACAGATTCCGGTTCAATATGCCAGGCGCACCGCTTCTGGAGGATATGAGAAGAATATTATGGGATCGCGTCAGTACATTCCTTTAAAATTGAACGCCTCTGGGGTTATGCCGATTATTTTCGCACAGGCGATTATGTTCGTACCTGGCTTGATCGGTAGCACATTTGACGATACCGCCTTTGGGCAATGGGTTCAAACCGCCTTCTCCGATATATTCGGCTGGGCATATAATCTTTTGTTCGCTTTGTTGATTATAATTTTCACCTTCTTTTACACGGCGATTACCGTGCCCACCAATAAGATGGCCGACGACCTTAAAAGAAGTGGAGGATTTATTCCCGGTATTCGACCTGGAAAGGAGACAGGCGATTTTTTAGATAAGATAATGTCATCGATTACGTTACCAGGGTCCATATTTTTGGCCTTGTTGGCGGTTCTGCCTGCAGTGATAGTTAAACTATTAGGAGTACAATCAGGTTGGGCCTTATTTTATGGTGGTACATCCCTATTGATTATGGTAGGTGTTGCCATTGATACCGTTCAACAGGTAAATTCTTATTTGCTCAACCGGCATTATGATGGGTTGATGAAAACAGGAAAAAACAGGAAAGTAGCATAAGCATATGGCCAAACAATCAGCAATAGAGCAAGATGGATCTATAATCGAGGCGTTGTCAAATGCAATGTTTCGAGTAGAGTTGGAAAACGGACACGTAGTGACCGCGCACATCTCTGGTAAGATGCGAATGCACTATATCAAATTGTTACCTGGCGATAAGGTGAAGTTAGAGATGAGTCCGTATGATTTGTCAAAGGCGAGAATTACTTATAGATATTAAGAAAGTAAAGAGATGAAAGTTAGAACATCAGTTAAAAAAAGAAGTGCCGACTGCAAGATTGTACGTAGAAAAGGCAGGTTGTACGTAATCAACAAAAAGAATCCTAGATTCAAACAAAGACAAGGATAATTATGGCAAGAATCGCAGGTATTGATATACCAAAACACAAGAGAGGCGTAATCGCCCTTACCTACATTTTCGGAATCGGTAGAAGCAGGGCTAAGGATATTTTGGCAACGGCCAAAGTAAGCGAGGATACGAAAGTTTCTGATTGGAACGATGATGAAATCGGACGCATACGTGATGCAGCTTCTGCATTTACCATTGAAGGAGAGTTGCGTTCAGAAACCCAATTGAACATCAAGCGTTTGATGGATATTGGTTGTTACAGGGGTATTCGCCATAGATCAGGTCTTCCGCTTAGAGGACAACGCACAAAGAACAACTCTAGAACGAGAAAAGGAAAAAGAAAAACGGTTGCCAACAAGAAAAAAGCAACTAAATAATAAGTAGGGTATTATGGCAAAGGCAAGTACTAAAACAGTTAAAAAACGTAAGGTTATTATTGAATCGGTTGGTGAGGCACACGTTTTCGCATCGTTCAATAATATCATCATCTCGTTGACCAATAAAAAGGGTGATGTTATCTCTTGGTCATCGGCTGGTAAATTAGGTTTTAGGGGTTCAAAGAAGAACACTCCCTATGCTGCTCAGGTGGCGGCCGAAGATTGTTCTAAAGTAGCTCATGATGCTGGTCTTAGAAAGGTTAAGGTCTATGTTAAAGGCCCTGGTAATGGTAGAGAATCTGCGATTCGTGCAATACATAACTCAGGTATCGAGGTAACTGAGATCATTGATGTAACACCGATGCCGCACAACGGTTGTCGCCCACCAAAAAGAAGAAGAGTTTAATAATTACACACTAATAGTTTCACAGAAACGTACACATGGTTATCGAAGGAGGAAGCCTTAATTCATAACCGCGTTTCAAATTAAAAGAAAATGGCAAGATACACAGGACCAAAAAGTAAGATCTCCCGTAAATTCGGAGAAGCGATTTTCGGAGACGATAAGTCTTTTGAGAAGAAGAATTACCCCCCGGGGCAACACGGTAGTACAAAACGCCGTGGAAAACAATCTGAATACTCCGTACAATTGATGGAGAAGCAAAAAGCAAAATACACCTATGGTATTTTGGAAAAGCAGTTCAGAAACTTGTTCCAGACAGCAAAAAGAAAAGAAGGTGTAACGGGCGAGATCCTTTTGCAACTTTGTGAGTCACGTTTAGATAACGTTGTTTATAGAATGGGAGTTTCCCGTTCACGTAGCGGGGCTAGACAACTGGTATCCCATAGGCACATAACCGTAAATGGTGAGGTGGTGAACATACCTTCATATTCCTTGAAAGCGGGCGATGTTGTCGGCGTTCGTGAAAAGTCAAAATCGTTACAGGCGATTCAAGATTCGCTTTCAGGTAACAGTAGCGTTTATGAGTGGATTACTTGGAACTCAGAGAAAAAGGAAGGAACCTATGTTACCGTTCCTGAGAGAACTCAAATTCCTGAGAATATCAAAGAACAATTAATAGTCGAGTTATACTCTAAATAATTACAACACCAATCCAATTATGGCATTATTTAATTTTCAGAAACCCGATAAAGTAATAATGATCGATTCTTCAGACTTCGAAGGGAAGTTTGAGTTTCGTCCATTGGAGCCCGGTTATGGTTTGACCGTAGGGAACGCATTAAGAAGGGTATTGCTTTCTTCTTTGGAAGGTCATGCGATTACTTCCGTAAGAATTGACAAGGTCGAGCACGAATTCTCCGTAATTCCTGGTGTTGTTGAAGATGTAACCGAAATCATACTGAACCTGAAACAAGTACGTTTCAAGAAACAAATTGAAGATTCAGAAGCCGAAACCGTTGCTATTTCAGTAAGTGGTAAAGATCAATTGGTTGCTGGAGATTTTCAAAAGTTCATTTCAGGATATCAAGTTTTGAATCCTGAGTTGGTTATTTGTAATATGGAAACTAAGGTCAGCATCAATATGGAGCTGGTCATTGAAAAGGGAAGAGGTTATGTACCTGCGGAAGATAATAAAAAGTCTGGTGTACCAATGGGTACTATTGCCATCGACTCTATATTTACACCGATCAAGAATGTGAAGTACAGCATTGAAAACTTTCGTGTGGAGCAAAAGACCGATTATGAGAAATTGGTTTTCGAAATTGCTACCGATGGTTCAATTCATCCTAAAGATGCCTTGACCGAAGGTGCAAAAGTGTTGATCCATCACTTCATGTTGTTCTCCGATGAGCGAATCACCTTGGAGGCCGATGAAATCGCACAGACGGAAACCTATGATGAAGAGTCACTTCACATGCGTCAATTGTTGAAAACAAAATTGGTGGATATGGATCTTTCCGTAAGGGCACTGAACTGTTTGAAAGCGGCGGAGGTTGATACCTTAGGTGATTTGGTTTCTTTTAATAAGAACGATTTGATGAAATTCAGAAACTTCGGTAAGAAGTCATTGACCGAGTTGGAAGAATTGGTCATCAATAAAGGTTTAAGCTTCGGAATGGACCTGTCAAAATATAAATTAGATAAAGATTAAAGAATCATATTTTGCTCTCCGCTGGTATGCGGATTTGGTAGCAAGATGATAAATAAAAGAAAATGAGACACGGTAAAAAAGTAAACCATTTAGGCAGAAAGACCGCCCATAGAAAGTCCATGTTGGCCAATATGGCATGTTCATTAATTGAACACAAAAGAATAAACACTACAGTTGCCAAGGCGAAAGCACTGAAATTGTTCGTAGAGCCCTTGATAACAAAGTCAAAGGCTGAGAATAATTTGACCACCGAAAAAGGTACGCACAACAGACGTATCGCTTTCAAGAACCTGAGAGACAAATATGCGGTAACGGAGCTCTTCAGTGTGGTTTCCGAAAAAGTGGCCGACCGACCAGGCGGGTACACGCGAATCATAAAATTGGGTAACCGATTGGGTGATAATGCCGATATGGCGATGATCGAATTGGTTGATTTCAACGAGATCTATAATGCCGATAAGGCCAAGAAGAAGACCACAAGAAGAAGTAGAAGGGGTAGCGGGGCAAAAGCCGATATACCACCTGTGGTTGTCACCGAACCAATAAGCGAGGAAGTCATTGA